>CATISA010000018.1 GCA_949529445.1 Alphaproteobacteria bacterium UBA4588 | reverse complement strand
GCAGAAAGTTGCAGCGCTGGTTGCAGGCTCAAAACTTGCTCAAAAGCATATGAATGAAGTGATGTCTGCTTGTGTTGATGCAACAGATATCTCAGACGAAGACAGATATAATCCGCGTGCCAATAAACCACTGAAAAAGGCAATTTTGTCTGCTCGTAAATCAATGATCCCTGAAAATTATGTACAACGGGTTATTCAGTTTGCCCAGCAAGGCTTCACTGAAATCGACTTTAAAACCTATGACACGGACTGGGATTCAGACGCCTATCTGACAGTCGCAGGTCAAAACTCGAACAATTCAGTGCGGGTCACAAATGACTACCTGAACGCTGTTCTGGAAAAAGGAGACTGGGAACTTATTCGCCGTACAGACGGCAAGGTAGCAAGCCGGGTAAATGCGAGTGAGCTATGGGACAAGATCGCACATGCTGCATGGGCCTGTGCTGACCCAGGGCTTCAATATGATACCACTATCAATGAATGGCATACATGTCCTGCAGGCGGTCGCATTAATGCGTCTAACCCATGTTCAGAATATATGTTCCTTGATGATACAGCCTGTAATCTTGCTTCACTTAACCTGATGCAGTTCCGCCATGAAGATGGTAGCTTTGATATTCAGCGGTTTGAGCATGCGGTTCGGCTCTGGACATTGACGCTAGAAGTGTCTGTTCTAATGGCGCAATTCCCGTCAAAGGAAATTGCCAGGGGTTCTTATGACTACCGGACATTGGGTCTTGGCTTTGCCAATATCGGCGGATTGCTTATGGCAGCGGGTTACTCTTATGACAGCGATGAAGCCCGCAGCCTATGCGGTGCTATCTCAGCTGTTATGACAGGCCGCTCCTATGCTACCTCTGCTGAAATTGCATCTGAAGTCGGAACATTCCCGCGTTATGACGATAATGCTGATAACATGCTCCGCGTGATGCGTAATCACCGGCTTGCTGCACATGGTAAGTTACAGGGTTACGAAGGTTTATCTGTTCTTCCGGTCGCTCTTTCGCACAAAGACTGTCCTGATAAAAACCTCATCACAGCAGCCATGGCAGCATGGGATGATGCGGTTGCGCTTGGCGAGAAGCATGGTTATCGCAATGCTCAGTCAACAGTCATCGCGCCAACAGGCACAATCGGCCTTGTAATGGATTGTGATACAACAGGTATTGAACCAGACTTTGCCATTGTAAAATTCAAGAAATTAGCCGGTGGCGGTTACTTTAAAATCATTAACCGGGTTGTCCCAGAGGCACTATCACGCCTTGGATATACCGAAGATCAGCAGAAAGACATTAGCCTTTATGCTGTCGGTCATGGTAATCTTGAAAGCTGTCAGTCAGTATCGATTAATGCCTTGAAGGATAAAGGCTTTACAGATGCCATTCTGGCAAAGCTTGCTGGCTCACTCGAAAATGCGTTCGATATCAAGTTTGCCTTCAACCGCTATGGTCTGGGTGATGATTTCTGCCGTGATGCTCTTGGTTTCACAGACGAGCAATTAAATGACTTCGACTTCAATATGCTTGAAGCTCTTGGCTTCAGCAAAGAAGAAATTGAAGCTGCCAACATTCATGTATGTGGCGCAATGACACTCGAAGGTGCACCGCATCTAGATGAGGCTCACCTCCCTATCTTTGATTGTGCCAATGTGTGCGGGCGGATTGGCAAGCGGTTCCTGTCCGTCTCAAGCCACATCACAATGATGGCAGCCTCACAGCCTTTCATCTCTGGTGCGATTTCAAAGACAATCAACATGCCAAACAGTGCAACAGTTGAGGAATGTGGCAAAGCTTACATGCAAAGCTGGAGGCTTGGTCTGAAAGCAAATGCACTCTACCGTGATGGCTCAAAACTCAGCCAGCCTCTCTCATCAGCTCTGGTTGATGATGACGATATGGAAGAGCTTGAGGACGCTATCGCCTCGCCGCAGGCGGCAGCTGTAACTCCTGTGGTTGAAAAGATTGTTGAAAAATTCATCGAACGTGAGCGTGTCGTTCGCAATGAAGATCGTGAACGCCTGCCTCATAGACGTAAAGGCTACACCCAGAAAGCATCTGTTGGTGGTCACAAGGTCTATTTGCGGACAGGCGAATATGAAGATGGACGCTTGGGTGAAATTTTCATTGACATGCATAAAGAAGGCGCCGCCTTCCGCTCATTGATGAATAACTTCGCTATCGCTGTTTCAATTGGCCTACAATATGGTGTGCCGCTAGAAGAGTTTGTGGAAGCCTTCACCTTCACCCGCTTTGAGCCACAGGGAATTGTAACAGGAAACGATGCGATTAAGATGTCGACATCTATACTTGATTACACTTTCCGTGAGCTGGCAATTTCCTACCTGGATAGGCACGACCTCGGTCACGTCAGTAAGTCTGATCTAGAAATGGATACAACAGGCGGCGGAGAAGCCCAGTCAGCCCTCGTCAACAAAGTGACAAGCCGTGGGTTCATCCGTAAGAAAGGGCTCGTTGTCTATTCAAGCGGTGCAGGAAAAGTAGCATCTGCGGTTGCAACAGCCGAAGCAGAAACGAGCCTCAAGCCGGCTCCTGTGGAAGCCACAGAAACAGCTGCTGTGATGGGCACTGCGTCTGTGACAGATCAAATCCAGCAGGCGCGGATGCAAGGTTACGAGGGTGAAAGCTGTCCGGAGTGCCAGAACTTTACGCTAGTCCGGAACGGCACTTGCCTGAAATGTAACACATGCGGCTCTACAACAGGCTGTAGCTAAGCTGAGCAAAGGCCAGGATAGCCCGTGGCTGCCCTTATGCCACGCCCACGGTGATAAAATGATGAAAACCAGCCAACATTGTCTTGGCTGGTTTTTTGATGGCTGATCGCCCTTTAATGTCCTATACCCGCATTGATTAGGACTTCTACAATCACTTTTACCCCGGAGCCTCATCTTAGAACCTTCTATTAGTTCCGTGTGTTTCAGTCTTGCATTGACTACCCAGCTCATGTCATTGTCGGGACATCATTTGATGGCATTTACCCAGCCTAATCTATCCTATAAGACGGAGACTATTCCATGACATCACCTGCTGAACTGAATCTTAAAAACCTCGGCATTACCTTGCCAGAAGCTCCCTCGCCTGCGGCTAATTATATGCCATATGTTATTGTTGGCGACATGGTCTATGTGTCTGGACAGGTGCCATTTGTGAATGGCGGATTACAGGTTACCGGCAAGGTAGGCGATACTGTGACAATAGAGCAGGCCGCAGGAGAAGCGCGTATTTGTGCTATTAATCTGCTAGCACAGCTGAAACATGCTTGTGGTGGAGATTTATCGCGGGTCGTTCAAGTTGTGAAGCTTGGCGGGTTTGTTGCCTGCACAAATGACTTCACCGATCAGCCAGAGGTTATGAATGGGGCATCAAATCTGATGGTGGACGCATTTGGAGAAGCAGGTCGTCATGCACGCTTTGCTATAGGAACAAACGCCTTGCCACGTGGCACTTGTGTTGAAGTCGAAGGTATTTTTCAGATCAGCTAAATGATGGATCAGCGGCAAATCAGGCGCACAGGGTTGCCATTAGCCGATATCTGAACCATATCACTGTTATGCAAAATCCACCCCCTCATGCTGATGATACCGTGCTTGCTATGGCAGGTGACCTGACGGTTATGGCAGTATCGTCACTTGCCGATATAGACGCAACAGACTGGGATGCGCTGGTGCCAGATGCGCATCCCTTTTTACTGCATGCATTCCTTTCAGCCCTAGAAGATAGTAACTCTGTAGGGGCAGATACAGGCTGGGAGCCACTTTACTTGACAGCCCGCACTCAGGATGGTGCATTGCTGGCGGCGATGCCAAATTATGTGAAATATAATTCCTATGGCGAATATGTTTTTGACCATGCTTGGGCCAACGGGTTTGAAAGAGCCGGCGGGCATTATTATCCGAAATTTCTAACCGCAATCCCTTTTACGCCTGTACCAGGGCCGCGCCTGCTAAGTCGGGATCAAAACCCCCAGCTTGCCGGCGCAATGGGAGCCGCCCTTACCGAGCTTGCACAGAATAATGATATATCATCCGCTCATATTAATTTTTTATCTGATGCTGATCAGGCAGTTCTTGATACTCAAGGCTGGATGATACGAAAAGGCGTTCAGTTCCATTGGCATAATCATAGCTATCAGCACTTTGATGATTTTCTTGCCGCCTTGTCATCGCGCAAACGTAAAAACATCCGCAAAGAACGCAAGAGCCTAGCAGATCAAGACGTACATTTTTTGAAGCTCACCGGTGATGATATTACCCAACAACATTGGGATAAATTCTATGAATTCTATCTTGCGACAATTGATAAAAAATGGGGTGGAGCCTATTTAACCCGTGGATTCTTCGACCGTATTGGACAGCATCTTGCAGATAAAATTCTTCTCATCATGGCTGAACAGGATGGTGATATTATTGCAGGTGCCTTGAACTTCATTGGCCATGATGCCCTTTATGGACGTAATTGGGGGTGTCTACGCGACCTTCCAAATTTACATTTTGAGACATGCTATTATCAGGCGATTGATTTTGCTATCCGCACCGGTCTTGACCGCGTTGAAGCTGGGGCACAAGGCATTCACAAAGTCCAACGCGGTTACGTTCCTGTGATTACCTATTCGGCACACTGGATTGGCCATGAAGGCTTTGCCAGCGCCGTTCAGCGCTTCCTTAGCCAAGAAAACAGACTGGTTGAGGAAGAAGCTAAACTTATCACCCAGCATTCGCCATACCGGACGCCAGATTCAACCTAGGCTATTATCTGTCCTAGACGGGCTCGCTGCGTTTTGCTTTCTGTTTGCCGCGCGGCTCGTGCGGGCTCACATCCAGCACAAGCTTATTATCGGCAACTGTGACCTTCACGATGCCACCTGATGTCAAATCACCAAACAGCAGATGGTCTGCAAGTGGCTTTTTGATTTCCTCTTGGACAACACGGGCCAGAGGGCGAGCACCAAAGGTTGGGTGATAGCCCTTCTTTGAAATCCAGTCACGCGCCGCTACATCAAGTTCGATTTCGACGTTTCTATCGGTAAGCTGCGCTTCAAGTTGCATGATAAATTTATCAACAACCATCCGTACCACTTCTGAAGGCAAGGTTTGAAACGGAATGACAGCATCCAGCCGGTTACGGAATTCTGGCGTAAAGGCTTTTTCTATCGCCTCGATATCCGCATCAACCTTATTACCACGACCAAAACCAATGGCCTGCTTGGACATTTCGGTTGCGCCAGCATTTGTTGTCATGATGAGAACAACATTCCGGAAATCAACCGACTTCCCATTACTATCCGTCAACTTACCATGATCCATTACCTGAAGTAGAATATTAAACAAGTCTGGATGGGCTTTTTCAATCTCATCAAGCAATAGAACAGCATGCGGTGTCTGGTCAATAGCGTCGGTTAGTAGCCCGCCCTGATCAAATCCAACATAGCCCGGTGGTGCACCAATAAGACGGCTCACTGTGTGGCGTTCCATATATTCTGACATATCAAACCGCACAAGCTTCACACCAAGTATTTCAGCAAGCTGGCGGGCAGCTTCGGTTTTCCCAACACCTGTCGGACCAGAAAACAAGTAATTACCAATTGGCTTTTCAGGCTCACGCAAACCTGCACGTGATAATTTAATGGCTGAGGCAAGTGCAGACAGAGCGTCATCCTGCCCAAAGACCATACGCTTTAAGTCAGCCTCTAGCGAAGCTAGCACAGATTTGTCATCACGACTTACATGCTTAGAAGGAATGCGCGCCATGGAGGCTAATGTCGTTTCAATTTCTTTCTGACCAATCACCTGTTTCCGGCGTGATTTTGGCATTAACATCTGAGCCGCTGCAGCTTCATCAATAACGTCAATAGCTTTATCGGGGAGCTTTCTGTCATTAATATAACGGGCTGAAAGCTCAACCGCTGTTTTGATTGCTGCGGCGGTGAAGCGCACATTATGGTGCGCCTCATAGTAGGATTTCAGTCCCTGCAGAATTTTGATGGTGTCCGGAATAGTTGGCTCTACCACATCAATTTTCTGGAATCTGCGGGCAAGGGCGCGGTCTTTTTCAAAATAGGATCGGAATTCTTTATAGGTCGTAGAGCCAATGCAACGCAGACCACCTGTCTGAAGGGCTGGCTTTAACAAGTTAGAGGCATCCATAGCCCCACCTGATGTAGCACCAGCACCGATAATGGTGTGAATTTCATCAATGAACAGAATAGCCTGCTCATCCTCTTCAACTTGCTTCATCACCGCTTTCAGGCGCTCTTCAAAATCACCCCGATAACGCGTCCCTGCCAGAAGTTGGCCCATATCAAGAGAATAGATAACAGCGTCAGCCAAGACGTCCGGCACATCACTTGTTGCAATCCGCAACGCAAGACCTTCTGCAATAGCTGTCTTACCAACACCTGGGTCGCCAACATAAAGCGGGTTATTTTTTGTCCGACGGCATAATACCTGAATTGTTCTGTCAACTTCGCTATCGCGGCCAATAAGCGGATCAATCCGGCCCTCACGAGCCTTTGCCACTAGATTGACAGAATATTCAGACAAAGGGTCAGATTTTGCGCGATCCCCTTCTGCATTATCACCTGTAGACCTATCTGCGCCTTCGACAGGCTCGCCTGTGCCATGGCTGAGATAGCTTACCGCATCCAGACGCGAAAGGTTGAGCGAATTCAAAAACCAGACAGCATGGCTTTCGCGCTCCGAATACATTGCAATCAGAACATTGGCAGCAGTTGCAACACCGCGGCCAGATGACTGGGTATGGATGATGGCACGCTGAACAACACGTTGGAAACCGGACGTAGGTTGCACTTCCAGATCTTCAGCGGGATTTACGATAGAGGTAAATTCCTCTTCTATATGGCGGCTAAGTAAATCACGAAGTTGCGGCACATCAACCTTGCACCCATGCAACACATCTAGCGCATCAGGGTCATCCGTCATCGCAAGCAAAAGATGCTCTAAGGTTGCAAATTCATGGGCGCGCTCTCCTGCAAGTGACAAGGCACGGCGTAATGTTTCTTCAAGGTCTTGCGAAAGCATCGCGCTCCCTACTCCTTTTCAAGCTGCAATTGCAGCGGGTGTTCATTTTTACGGGCAAAGGTCATAACTTGGTCTGCTTTTGCTTCTGCCACTTCATAAGTAAAGATACCGCAAACACCGACACCACGCTGATGAACATGGAGCATAATACGCTGTGCTGCTTCGGTATTGTGCCCAAAAAAGCGCTGCAATACCATGACAACAAATTCCATCGGCGTATAATCATCATTGAGCATGAGAACACGATAAAGCGCAGGTTTCTGTGTCTCGATTTTCTTATCGAGTATCACACCTCCATTATCATCGTCATCAAACCGTTTATCGTTACTCATAACATCCTAACCTATGGGCATCCGGAAATGTTTACTCTCCTTATGATATTGGCATTTAAATTGAATGGGAAAAGAGGGTAAGGCATTTTTTTTCACAGAATTTCTGTTCTGATGTCAGAACATAGGGTTGTTTCTGCTGTTAAGACTAGTATGATTCATTATGTTAGCCTCACCGTTAGATGTCTATTTGCCACGGTAAATCCTTTGACTGTCCATGAGAGCGTTTTATGAAAATAAGTTTAGTCTATCATGTTTTCATTGTATTTGTAGTGTTTTTTGGGCTTCACTTTTCGGCTATTTCAGATGCATCTGCTAACCCGCGCTACGCATCAATTATTCTTGAAGAGTCATCGGGCAAAATATTATTTTCGCGCAATGCAGATAAACAGCTTCGCCCTGCCTCACTTACAAAAATTATGACACTTTATCTGATGTTTGAAGCCTTACAGCAAAAAAAGGTGACAATGGATACGCGGATGAAGGTAAGCCGGGTAGCGGCAAGCCGGTCGCCCTCAAAACTTTATCTGAAATCAGGCCATACAATCACTGTCAAAAATGCTATTCTTGCCCTGGTCACAAAATCAGCAAATGATGTGGCAACAGTTGTTGCAGAGCATCTTGGTGGCGGTAGCGAGCGTGAATTTGCCCGTAAGATGACACGCAAAGCAAAGTCACTTGGCATGAGCAGAACCATTTTCCGGAATGCCTCTGGCCTCCCCCACAGTAGCCAATATAGTACGGCGCGCGATATGGCACGTTTAGGGATGGCTGTCAGACGTGATTTTCCGCAGTATTTTCATTATTTCAGCCGCACCCAGTTTAACTGGAACGGACGTAAATTTAAAAATCATAACCGGCTTCTGAAGATTTTCCGTGGTACAGACGGTATTAAAACTGGTTATACGAACGCTGCCGGCTTTAATCTTGTTGCCACTGCCGAACGTAACGGCGTACGGCTGATAGGCGTTGTGTTTGGCGGTAAAACCGGCCGTAGCCGTGATAAGCATATGGTTTCTATTCTGGATAAACAGTTTAAACGGGTGAAACCTATTCAGGTCAAGCGCCTGCCTGCCACATCATTGCCTGCGCCGCGCCCAATAGAAATTCTGCAGGCCACTGCCAAATCAGTACCGGTTCCCGTGCGCGCGCCAGTATCTGCGCCGTCTCGGCCAGCCAAAGCACCGCTTAGTCTTGCCACGACAACTCTTCTGCCACGTATTCTTGATGCACCACCTCAGCAATGGAGCATTCAAGTGGGTAGTTTCTCGCGCCGCATTTCAGCCCATAAGGCTGCAATTTCGGCACGCCGAACGGCCGGGACTGTTCTAACCCGTCGCCCCGCCCAATTATCGCTTGTTGTGCAAGGGCAGATACCCCTTTGGCGTGTTCAGTTCAGAAAGCTAGATGAAGGTGAGGCACGTGCGGCGTGCGCGGCCCTCTTTAGTGCTGGCAGTGCCTGTATCGCCCTACCTGATGATATTCTTGCTGAAACAAGTTAACCTGCTAGTGAAAATCTCTACTTCTTAGTGTAAGGGCATGACGATCTGCTGTCTGTAATTGTTTCAGATAATGGTCACAATGATAAAGCGCCTCAGCCATAAAATGGATAATTTGCCCCTGTTTTTGCACCCGCCCTTTTACCCCAAGTAGGTGTGCGCTAATAACAGCTTGTCTGAATTGCTCGACAAGCGTTCCCCAGATTATAACATTGACACATCCCTGCCCGTCTTCGAGCGTAATGAAGACAGTCCCATTTGCTGTTCCCGGGCGCTGGCGCATTGTCACAAGCCCAAGAATATTAAGCCTGCGGCCATTACGAGCACGGGCTATATCAGAGCAGGTCTGCCAGCCTTCAGCAATAAAATATGGCGCCAGCACATCAACCGGATGCGCTTTTAAAGAAAGTCCTGTTGACTGATAATCTTGTGCAACGGTCTCACCAAGTCCGGCAGTAGGCAACGCAGCCGCGCTCTCGGTGTCGCAGGGATCTTCTGGCTGTTCACTACTGGCAAATAGCGGTAGCGTATGCAGAGTCTGACGAGTATGTTTTCGGACATGCCATAATGCCTGACGTGCTGTCAGCCCAAGCGAGCCGAACCCGTCACCACGGGCAAGTGCTTCAACAGCCCGCGCAGACACATCTGCTCGGCGTAAAATATCTTCAACTTTATGATAACCGTCATTCCGGCAGGCAGCAATCCGCCGCCCTTCTGCTTCACCCAGCCCCTTAACCAGCCGTAATCCAAGTCGAATTGCATATCGTGAATGTGTCGTCGGCTCTAATATTGTATCCCAATCAGACTGGTTAATATCAATAGGGCGGATATCCACGCCGCTACGTTTTGCTTCGGCAACTAGCTGAGAAGGGCTATAAAACCCCATTGGCTGGGCATTTAATAGTGCCACAGTAAAGACATCTGGATAATGGCATTTTAGCCATGCAGAGGCATATACCAGAAGAGCAAAGCTGGCGGCATGAGATTCAGGAAAGCCGTAGGTACCAAAGCCTTCAATCTGACGAAAGCATCGCACAGCAAAATCAGGGTCATAGCCACGGGCGACCATACCATTTACCATTTTGTCAAAAAATCCGTGAATTTCATCATTCTTACGAAACGTTGCCATTGCCCGCCTAAGCCTGTCAGCGTCTTCTGGACTAAACCCTGCTCCGACAATTGCAATTTTCATTGCCTGTTCCTGAAACAGCGGCACACCAAGGGTACGTTCAAGCACAGTGCGCAATTCATCAGATGGATACTCAACAACTTCAGACCCTGCCCGCCTGCGTAAATAAGGATGCACCATATCGCCCTGTATCGGGCCTGGCCGGACAATTGCAACCTGCACAACCAGATCATGAAAAGAACGTGGCTGTAGCCGGGGAAGCATCGCCATCTGTGCCCGCGATTCAACCTGAAAAACCCCGATAGACAGGCCCCGGCACAGCATGTCGTAGGTTGCCTTATCTTCAGGTGGCAATGAGGCAAGAGTAAGGGGGCGCTGGTAATGACGGGCAAGAAGCTGAAATGCCGATTGCAAGCAAGTCAGCATACCAAGCGCCAGAATATCCACTTTCAGCAATCCCAGCGCATCCAAATCATCCTTGTCCCATTCAACAATCGTACGGGCCTGCATCGCAGCAGGACGGATAACACATAATGAATCAAGTCGTGTACGGGCGATCACAAAGCCACCAACATGCTGCGAGAGATGACGCGGGAAGCCACGCAACTGACGCGCCAAATGCATTACCATTTTTAATAAGCGGTCATGCGGATCAAGTCCTGCAGCGTGAAGCATTCGTGCATCTGCTGTGGCATCTTCTGTCTTTTTGCGGCCCCAGACTTGGGTGGATAGGATCCGTTGCACATCTCGGCTTAAACCAAAGGCTTTGGCTGTTTCAACAAAAGCCGATTTACTGCGATAGGTTATCACTGTTGCCGCCAGACCTGTACGATGCCGCCCATACCGGTGGTAAATATACTGGATAATTTCTTCGCGCCGCTGATGTTCAAAATCAACATCAATATCAGGTGGCTCATTTCGAACATCACTGACAAACCGCTCAAAGAGGGGTTCAGACCGAGCAGGGTCAACAGATGTGATATATAGACAATAGCAAATCGCTGAATTTGCAGCAGAGCCACGCCCCTGACAGAGAATATTGCGGGACCTAGCAAACCGTACAATATCAAATACTGTTAGAAAATAGGCCGCATAATTGAGCCGCCCAACAAGCGCTAATTCTTTTTTTAAGTAGCCCTTTACGATTTCTGGCACACCATCTGGGTAGCGTGTGTTAGCGCCGCGATCTGTTTGATATTCAAGTTCCTGCAAGGCGGTACGGTGTGCGCCTGTGACTTCATCAGGATATTCATAGGAAATCTCAGAGAGCGAGAATTGGCAGCGGTGAGCAAGCATATCTGCCTGTTTCAACGCCATCTCATAGCCCCGCCAGCGGCGCGCCATTTCATCTGGCGATAAAAGATGTCGTTCTGCATTCCGTGATAGAAGATAGCCTGCCTGCTGTAATACCTTCTTTTCTCGAATACAGCTAAGCAGATCAGCGAGGGGTCGGCGATCTGGTAGATGATAAAGAACATATCCCAAAGCCACCAGTTTAAACCCGTCTGCTACAGCCCATCTGGACAGCATTTCAAGGCGCGCTTCATCACAGCCATCACGCATAAGATAAGCGCCAGCATATATTGTAGCCTCAGTAATAAGGTCAATCTGCTGACACTGGGCACGATAATCGGCATCAGGATGCAGAGGCGGCACAGTAATCAGCTCAACATCACAAGATAGCCGTGCCAGCTCACCTTTATGAATGACAAGCGCATCTTTACTGGTACGCCCGGGTCGGCACATCACAGCACTCAAAAGCTGGCACAAGCTTTCATACCCTGCTCGGTTCCGGACATAGCAAATAACATCGGGCCCATCAGACAACGTAAGACAAGCCCCCGCCAGCAGCGTTATAGCATCAGCCTCTGCTGCAAGATGTGCACGCACCAATCCAGCACAGCTATTAATGTCAGAAATACCAACAGACTGCCAGCCAAGACGGGCCGCTTGGCTCACTATTTCTGCTGGATGTGAGGCACCATGAAGAAAGCTAAAATTCGTAACACAGCCAAGCACAGCCTGCGGGCGATAAGAAGAGGAGTGCGCCAGCATTACGCAAAAAAACCATGCAAATACCAAGCGCTTTCTTCACCACGTTCAGGTAGGCCTTCACGATAAATCCAGAGCCGCGCTCCTTCATTTGTTTCTATCCGGTAATAATCGCGCGAGCGGGTTTTCTGTCTGTCTATCTGCCACCAGCTTGGGCCGATACGCTCAGGGCCGGTTGCCCGCATCACCTTCCAGCTATGATGACGCCATCGAATCATAACTGGTGGATTATCTGGCAAAAGGGCCATTGCTTGTATCGGCTCAGGCGGATCAAGAAGTCTTACAGGACGCGGAGCAAGCATCTGGGCCGGAGACGGCATCTGCCAGTCAAGATGCGGGCTGTACTTATCTACAGCCTGGGCTAATGTTGTACGTTGTTCCCTTTGTTCTGCTTGCCAACTATCCTGCGGCACCAGCCGTTGCACCTTATCTGGCCCAAATTTTGCGGCAAGAATATCAAGTAACTGATCTGCTTTTTCAGCCCGTGCTGTCTGTGTATCAGTGCCAAGTAATGCAGTAACGCTTACCGTATCAGTTAGCCCATACGCCTGTACCCAGCTACAGGACAAACCAAACTCAGCATCAATTTTTTCTGCAGCATCTGCACAGAGGCGCATCAGAAGTGCTAGCTCATTACTAGGCCGTGAGAGATGATAGTGAAGCCGGGCACAACTACCATCAACACGTTGCCAGCCAATTTCAAACCAGCGAGCCACTTGCTCTTTTTTCATCAATTTATCTGATAGCTCAGCAAGCAAATCAGCAACCATCTGCGTAAGCCCCTCTAACCCAGCAAGAGGCTCTACCCAGTGCTGGACAACATAGACCGGCTGGCGCTCTATAACAGGTTGTAGTGGTTCTGCTACATCGCCTAAAAGCTGATCAAGCTGCAGCAGGAAATCAGCTGTAAGCCGCATACTAAGAGCAGCACGCCGCATGGCAAAAACATCGCCTATCTGACGCAAGCCTGTCTGGATAAGAATAGCTTCATCAGCAGCAGATAACCGTAAGGCGGCAACTGGCAGTAATGATAGACAATCTGAAAGGGCCGCACGCCGGATAGGTGCAATAACACCAGAAGACGCCGCATCATGATAATGTGCCAAAGCCCATGCAGCACCATATGTTGGTGCAATTGCACTACATACATCAAGTCCAGCATCAGATAATTTGGTAATGATATCTGTTTGCACAGCGTCATATCCGCCAAACAGATGGCTGGCACCTGTCAGGTCAAGCCAAAGACCACACCCTGTCTCGTCTATACCAACAAGGGGAGTATATCGGCGGCACCAATATGCAAGCGCCAACAGGCAGGCCCTATCCTTATCTAGCTCTACGGCATGAAACTGCGCTGATATGCAATATGTTCTAGCATCTGCAACCGACAGGCCGGGATATAATCCGGCTCTCTGTGCTGTTTGTGACACAAATAAAAGCCGGTCTGTCTGCTGCGTATGATGATAGAGTCCAACAGGGGTATCTGCTGGCCAGCCTTGCTGGCGTATTAGTCTGGTTGTTGGCAGAAACGGCAGAAATACACACAGTATCTCCCGCGCTGTAGATGCAGGCTTTGCGCCAGCATCTACAGATGAAGAGGCACCTATCCTGTCATGTAAAGAAACATCCATCAGACCAACCTATCGGATAGTATAGGCTGGCTGCTGAGATGGCCCGTTTGCCTGACTATTTATCTGAGGATCGGAGAGCTGTCCTACTGGTGGCTGTACCAGTCTATTGACTGACCTCTCTAGCGGCAGAAACCGCGCACTGACCCAATCCCATTTTATTGCGGCTGATGCCGGTCGCCCTGATTTGGCATAATGTAAGGATGCCTGCCATGACGGTCTCCAGTCATAGTTTTCAACCACAGTTCTTGTACAAAGCGGAGCCGCATAAGGGCTGATATGCCAGCCCGTCTCAAACCCACATACAGGCGCAGGCGGTCCAAGAAGCATCCCTATCGTACCGCTCATGCGTGCCGCCCGACGTGTTCGCCGCGCCCACCGCTGCCATAAATCAGATTGGCGCGATAACATGCCATATTCGCCAACAACAGCAGCAAGCCCATCTGTCTGCAAGGCTTCTTCAAAAGCCGACATACATCGTGCCGGATGCGATTCATGAACAAAAATAAGCTGTGCCGGATTAATTCCTATCTGACGCAAGCCTTCAGCAGACAAACTACCTGTCATACCGGCATGAGGCGGCGCGCACCAGATAACAGGCCGGTCAGGATAAAGCATCATTACCTTACGCAGAAGCGCTAGCACAAAACCGCTCACGGCCCCGTTTATCATGCTGGGCAGAAGCGAATCGGCAGGCTTTCCCTGCGGGATAGCCGTGTGGCTAACAAGATGCACGCGCCCAAAACCAAGCCCACCCCCAAGCGCAGAATCAAATGCCGGTATATCACAGCTTAGACGCGCTGTTTGCCCCTGCTCTGCTGCAGTTATCCTATGCTTAAGCGCAGCAAACCTGTCCTTGCGATAGATAGTCTTATCACCCTCCTGAGGCAGACTATCTTGCAGGATATGATGCGGAGACATTTGTGTAATGGCGCTCTCCATGAGATAGCTACCCTTTGGTAAGATGACATATGTTCTTGTTTTGTTCTAATTTATGATGTCCTGAAATGTGAGTCAAGGCATGATGCACATAATAGAATCAAAACTCGTTGCTAATGTATGCTATCGAACAGCCCCCTGTTAACCGGCTGGCTGATTGATACGCCTATCTTCTATAACCAGCTTATTGCTTGTTATTTGTGCGAATACCTCAAAAGCGAGGCATTGAAATGCATTGAAATGGTATGTTTGTCGCCAGCATCTATTCTGATAAAACTGCTTTAACTTTTTCTATTTTATATCATTGGCTTGTAAAAACTTAAATGAGGTGTGTTAAAAAATGTGTAATGCAACAACTGGATCAAATAGGTAGAATCATACTATCGGAGGTCAATATGCGGCGAAGTATTCCATCTACGACTGCATTATTGTGTTTTGAAGCAGCTGCTCGAACGGAAAATTTTGCACAAGCGGCCAATGATCTGAATATGACACAAAGTGCACTTAGTCGGCAAATTCAAACTCTAGAGGCATTCATCAAACAGCAGTTGTTCACGCGCGCTAAACAGCGGGTTAAGCTAACAAGTGCCGGCAAGACACTCATATCAGAACTGACGCCTCAGCTTGAAAAAATTGAAGCAACACTTCTTAAAATCCGCAGTCACGGCGACTTGGAAGGCGCCCTGAACATCGGAACGTATCCGACATTCGGTAGTCGTTGGCTCATGCCCAAATTAATGGAAATTTCGCAGGAGCTTCCGGGTTTCACGCTGAATACGATCACCTATCTCGCAAATGAAGACATCGACCCTAGCTTGATCGATATTGCAATCGTGCAGGGTAACCCTCCCTGGAAGGAGTTCCGCGCTGACTATTTTTTCTCGGAGACGTTAGTCGTCATTGCAAACTCCGAGTCCGACATAGTCGGTGGTGATGACCTCATGTCCTTACTCAAACAGCGCATCTTGCAACATACAACGCGCTCAGAATCGTGGAAGATTTGGCTGAACAGCCAGGAATGTGAACTTCAAAAACCAATCATTGGGCCAATGTTCTCTCAGTTTGAGATGTTGATTGATGCAGTTAAACGCGGGCACGGTATCGCTGTAGTTCCAAAATTGCTGGTTGAAAAAGATCTCACAGATGGCCAGCTCGTGCTGGCACATCCTCACGAACACACACCGGAAAGTGCCTACTATTTGCTGACTCCAAGCGTAAAAGTGGGGACTCCAAAAATTGAACGCATCCGAAAATGGTTGCTGCGCCGCGTGGGTGCTCAAATATCGCCCGGAGGTTGATGCTTTTAACGTATCAACTCATTCCAAAATGTTGCTTTTGAGCGTTGTGACTTCGATCTACGCTCATTCTGAAAAGCAACCAAAATAAGGATGGAAAAATGGGCTTCAATGCACAGATTAAAGATGCGGACGTACAGGCAGTTGAAGGTTGGATGGCGACGCAACCGAATACCACCTCTGTCGCAGATTTTACGCCTGGACCAGGTATCCAACGCCTCGCACTCAAATTTGATATCACTGAGCTGAAAAAGGCATTGGATGAATGCCTGGAGCGTGAAGAGTTTCAGGGTGGCATGCAGGACCAAGGGTTTGCGGCATTGCCACTGACACAGCGCCCCGGCCAAACTGAATGGACAGAAAACGATCTCTCTGGGCGGTACTGGCTGCGTGGCGATGAACGCTATGTTGAAGAACCGCGCGAAGATTTAGTTCCAGAGATCAACTTTTCGGAATTTAACCCTAAGTTCACGGGTACCTACTTTGAACATGTGCATGAGGAGCTTGCCAAGCGCTTTCCTGTTGGGCGCACGCGTGTGTTGTCCAAGGGACTGTATAATTGTAATTCTTGGCACCGCGATCCAGAACCACGCCTGCATATTCCTGTCGTTTCCAACCCAGGATCGTTGTTCATTGTTAACCATCACGTCACGCATCTACCTGCTGACGGATCTGTCTATTTCACAGACACACGTGGTTATCACACAGCGCTTAATGGCGGCGAAACACGACGCGTCCATGTTGTTGCAGCGCTTGCCTACGATCAGATCACTAAATGAGCCTTTACGGTGGTATGAACACAGTACAGGGCAGCAATAGCTGCCTGTGCGATTTACGCAGTGATACGATGACTGCGCCTAATGAGGCAATGCGTGCAGCGATGGCCTCGGCGGTTGATGGCGATATGGAAATCGGGCGCGAAGAGGTGTTCGGACCCGTTCTGGTGATACAACCCTATGATACTGAGGCAGAAGCCTTGGCGCTTGCCAATGGCACAGAATACGGACTTTGCGCGGGGGTCTTTTCCCAAGATATTGACAAAATCGGATGGTTTGCAGATCGCCTGATTGCTGGCCAAATCTATGTGAATGAATGGTATGCGGGCGGTATTGAGACCCCATTTGGCGGCATGAATTTGTCAGGCAGCGGCAGCGATAAAGGACATGAGGCAATTTACAATCACCTCCAGACTAAGAACGTCGTTATCAAGTTGTCGTCGTCATGAGTGGGAAGCACCTTTCTGATCATGTAGCGTCAGTTCCCCCGTCGGGAATTATTGACACGTTTAATAGTGCTTATGCCTTGCGTCAGTAGGGCCGCGATCTTGTTGATTTCTCGGTCGGTGAACCCAATTGCGATTAGCTAGTCTCATCATCAGGGTCATAATGTGCCGCACTATCATGGCCACTCCGGCTGGAATAAAAGCTCAGCCACATCAAGCCACCCCCAAGGGCAATCATCCCCACTGACCCAATAATAAGGGCAACCCATCCATGGAACCCTAGGTCAATCTGACCCATTTCACGCCAGACTGTCCAGCTCGCAGCAACAACTAATATAAGCACCGCAACGCCAAATAAGCAGGCGGATAATGTGAAGGCGGGTGACGGGGGGCGTTCCATTGATAGCCTCTCCTATGCCTGCTAGCTACGCGGCAGTTCGCTCTCAACAAGCTGCGACCAATAGCTGGCCCCAACTGGCAGAATATCATCGTTAAAATCATAACCGGTATTATGTAGCATTTTGCCTTCAACAGCTTCACCTGCGCCAAGCCAAATATAAGCGCCCGGCCGCTCTTCAAGCATAAAGGCAAAATCTTCAGCTACCATTGAAGGCGGCATATTCACATGAACCTTGTTACTTCCAACGACAGCGCGTGCAACATCTGCTGCCCGAAGAGCCTCTGTTTCGGTATTGACTGTTGGTGGGTATCCTGGCTGCCAATCCACCTCAACCAAACAGCCATGTGCCTTGGCTGTAAGCGCACTAATATCACGAATTTTCTGTTCCATAGCGGCACGCGTGGAAGCAACCATCGCCCGCGCTGTTCCGCCAAGCGTTACAGTATCAGGAATAACATTAAACGCACTGCCGCCATTCAACATCGTGACAGAGAGAACAGCGGGATCAAGCGGGTCAGTCGTGCGGGACACAACCATTTGAAGAGCCTGTATAAGACTAGCCGCCGCAAGAATTGGATCAATCGCCTGATGCGGCATAGCCGCATGACTGCCACGGCCGGTTAATGTAATGGCAAATTGATCCGCACTTGCCATGCAAGCGCCAGTGTTTACCGCAACGTCTCCGGCAGGCAAACCCGGCCAGTTATGCATACCCCAGATATCTTGTATAGGGTGCTGTTCAAATAGCCCATCATCAACCATCGCTTTACCGCCAGCACCACCTTCTTCGGCAGGCTGAAAAATAAAATACACGGTGCCGTCAAAATTCTGGGTCTCTGCAAGATAACGCGCTGCGCCCAGCAACATTGTCATATGCCCATCATGACCGCAAGCATGCATCTTACCGTCTATCTGAGAGCGATGTTCAAACTGATTTTCTTCTGGCATGGGGAGCGCGTCCATATCTGCGCGCAGGCCAATTGCCCGGGGAGAGTTTCCTTGCCCCTTTAGCATGCCAACAACACCTGTTTTTCCAAGACCACGGCTAACTTCGATCCCAAAAGAACGCAGCTTTTCTGCAATGAAATCACCGGTCCATACTTCTTCAAAACAAATTTCGGGATGCGCATGCAACGCACGCCGCCATTCAGTCATATCGGGATGAAAATCTGATATTCTATTGATGATAGGCATATGACGCCTTTCTTGCTTTCAGCTTTGTTACGATTACGCTCATCCATTTGCGATAATCAAACATACTAACTATAGGCCTTTTGGTGATAATAACAAGAATGGCAGAGCTTAGCGGGTTGCGTCTGGCTAGTGTGACTGCTGTTTTCATTTGCCCAAATGCCCCTATGCATTGACGATGTCGAAACAATACAAGCTGAAGTCGCTGCTAAGACAAGCTTTTTTCACCATTTGAATAGGTTTTAGGCTTTCTGAGTAAATCCAAACTAGCTGTTGTTTAATAGCTTCGGTAGGATTTACTATAGTTGAATAAACATTGCTTTGAGCAATAGTCCATATCAGCAGGCCGCATAGCAGGATTTGAATAATGGTAGCATCTGAAATTGATAGAGGGCTTGGTGGGTTAAAGGATAAGAAAAAACGTTATTCTGCCTTTGCTCTTGCCCGTAATGCTGCAAGCTATCACCAGAACTGGCAACGTGCCTGGCGTAACGCGAGCCCCAAAGCATCCTATGATGCTGTGATTATCGGTGGTGGTGGCCATGGCCTCGCAACCGCCTATTATCTGGCATCTGTACATGGCGTAACCAATATAGCAGTGATTGAAAAAGGCTGGATTGGTGGCGGTAATACCGGCCGTAACACGACCATTATCCGTTCAAACTATCTATGGGATGAGTCAGCTTCTATCTACGAACATGCTCTGAAGTTATGGGAAGGGTTAGCTCAAGACCTGAACTTCAACATCATGTTCAGTCAGCGCGGCGTGCTAACCATCGCCCATTCAGAACATGAACTAAAAGAAATGTCCCGCAGAGTGCATGCCATCCGGCTCAATGGAATAGATTCAGACGTCATGAACCCTGCTGAGATTAAGAAATTTGTGCCGTGCATCAATATCGACCAGTCAATTCGCTATCCTGTGATGGGCGGCTTTGTGCAACAGCGCGGCGGCACAGCTCGCCATGATGCTGTCGCATGGGGATATGCCCGTGCTGCAGATGATATGGGTGTTGATATCATCCAGAATTGTGAGGTGACGGGCCTACGCAGAAAAGGCCGTAAAATTATCGGCATTGACACTAATATGGGGTTCATCAAAACCAAGAAGGTTGGCTGCGTTGTTGCTGGCCATTCGTCAGTGATGGCAGAAATGGCTGGCATTCATCTGCCGCTTGCAAGCCGGCCTCTTCAGGCGCTCGTCTCAGAACCCATTAAGCCAATTTTAGATACCGTCATTATGTCAAATGCTGTTCATATGTACATTAGCCAGTCCGATAAGGGCGAAATGGTACTCGGCGCTGGCGTTGATAAATATAACTCCTATGCCCAGCGTGGCTCGTTCCCCGTGCCAGAGCATATGATTGCCGCGGCGGTTGAGTTGTTTCCTTTTATGTCCCGTTTACGGATGCTTCGTCATTGGGGAGGTATTGTTGACACCTGTCCTGATGCCTCGCCCATTCTGTCAAAAACTGACATTGACGGGCTATATTTTAATTGTGGCTGGGGCACGGGTGGCTTCAAAGCAACACCGGGTTCAGGGCATGTATTTGCAGACCTCATTGCCAATGATAGACCCAATAATATTGCAGCACCTTATGCGCTCAGCCGGTTTGAAACAGGCTTCCTGATTGATGAACATGGTGCAGCTGGTGTTGCCCATTAACCATTCATTGAAACGTCTGCCTAGCGGCAAAAGATAAAAGAGAGATAACATGCTTCAACTACCCTGTCCTTATTGTGGACCGCGTGACGAGCTTGAGTTTTCATGTGGCGGCGAGGCACATATATCGCGGCCGCTTGCTCATAATAAGATTTCAGACGCCGACTTTGGTGAATATCTCTTCTTGCGGGATAATCCAAAAGGCGTATTTTTAGAGCGCTGGCGGCATGCGTCTGGGTGCCGCCGCTGGTTTAATGTGGTTCGCGATACCGTAAGCCATGATATTCTGGAAGTCTATGCGATGGGCAGAAAACCACGCAGCTCTGCGGGAAAGAACGCCTATAATAATAGCTGGCGCCGCACCAGTGCGGCTGAAGCAGCTGCCGTTAACAAATAAATCCCAAAGCCTATCATTAGGGGCTGATATTATTACGATAACGACGTGAGTTTAAGGAAGACAAAACAGATGTCCTCTCAGAGATATAGACTTTCCGGCGGAACTACAATACGCACAGATACGCCACTCAGTTTCACTTTTGATGGTAAATCCTATCACGGTTACAAAGGTGATACGCTTGCATCAGCGCTCATAGCTGCCGGTGTACACCTGATTGGTCGTTCCTTCAAATATCATCGCCCGCGCGGCATTATGAGCGCCGGTTCTGAAGAACCAAACGCACTAGT
This sequence comes from Alphaproteobacteria bacterium UBA4588, assembly GCA_949529445.1. Taxonomy (GTDB): domain Bacteria; phylum Pseudomonadota; class Alphaproteobacteria; order Puniceispirillales; family Puniceispirillaceae; genus UBA4588. The sequence continues at coordinate 71,358 of CATISA010000018.1, read as the reverse complement.
GCGGGTCGGGACAGGCGCATATGCAGAGCCAAATCTGAAAGCAACACAGGTTGAACTTTATGATGGGCTTATTGCAACCAGCCAGAATAGATTCCCATCTCTTAAATATGATGTTGGTTCAATCAATTCTGTGATGTCACAATTCCTTCCGGCTGGCTTCTATTATAAAACCTTCATGTGGCCTGCCTCATTCTGGATGACTTATGAACATTTCATTCGCAATGCCGCAGGGTTAGGCAAAGTTGCGTCCGACCCCATTGATCCAGAACGCTACGAGAAAACCCACCGCCATTGCGAAATCCTGATTGCAGGCGGCGGCGGCGCCGGTCTCATGGCTGCTTATCAGGCCGCGTTAAGTGGCCAGCGTGTCATGCTTGTTGATGAACAAGCTGAATTCGGCGGCTGGCTCTTAAGTGACGATGCGGTAAAAATTGACAATATGCCAGCCTATGACTGGGTAAGAGAAATGCAGTCCCTGCTGTCAAACATGGATAATGTAACGCTCCTGCCGCGGACAACAATGTTCGGATATGGCGACCACAATTACATCACTTTGGCAGAACGGGTGACAGACCATCTGAGTCCACGCCCCTCACATCTGCCGCGGATGCGTTTGTGGAAAGTGCGAGTTGCACAGGTTATTCTAGCAACTGGCTGTATCGAGCGCCCGCTTGTTTTTGGCGGCAATGATCTTCCTGGCGTCATGCTCGCAAGTGCTGTGCAATCTTATATTACCCAATATGGTGCACTGCCCGGTAGCCGGGCAATTATTGTCACAAATAATGATACAGCTTATCAGGCCGCTCTCGCTTTTCAGAATGCAGGTGGCTTTGTGCGGGCGATTGTCGATACACGTACAACCGTCAAAGGTGCATGGGTAAAGGCTGCGAAAGATGCAGGCATAGATATTCTGAGCGGACACGGGCTCACAGGCGCTTATGGCATTCATCATGTCGGACGTGTTGAAATCTCTCCTATAACTGCTGACGGCAGAGAAATCACCGGTGAAGCTGTGCATATGGATTGTGATCTTGTCATGATGTCAGGGGGCCTTACACCCACAGTCCACTTACACTCACAAGCCCGCGGCAAGCTGGTCTGGGATGAGAAGCATCTGTGCTTTAAGCCAGGAGCAACCCATGAAGCAGAGCAATCTATTGGTGCCTGTAATGGTAGCTTTGCTCTGTCGTCTGGCCTTGCCGAAGCGATACGTGCGGCAACTAAAGCAGTCAAATCTACTGGCGGCACATGCACAGCGCTGAGCGTGCCTGATGTGACGGCGTTAAGAATAAATTATGCGCCCATGGCCTATTGGAAAGCACCCTCACAAGCAGGTGCAGGACAAGGCCCAAAAGCCTTTGTGGATTTCCAAAATGATGTAACGTCTGCTGATATTCAGCTGGCTGTGCGTGAAGGCTACCAATCTGTTGAACATGTAAAACGCTACACAACAACAGGCATGGCTACCGACCAGGGCAAAACATCAAATATGAATGCCCTCGGCATTTTGGCCGATGCTCTTGGTCATGAGATTCCAGATGTTGGCACAACCACCTTCAGAATGCCTTATACCCCGACATCTATGGGGATGATTGCAGGACGTGATATTGGCGGGCTATTTGATGCGGTGCGGCTTACACGGATGGATAGCTGGCATCGAGCAGCCGGCGCTAAGTTTGAGCATGTCGGACAATGGATGCGTGCATGGTATTACCGCCATGACGGCGAAACTATGGAGCAGGCTGTCACACGTGAAGTGTTAGCAGCGCGCACTACAGCTGGTTTGCTAGACGCTTCAACTTTGGGAAAAATTGACGTCCGTGGCAAAGATGCTGCCACTTTCCTTGACCGTATCTATACGAATAAATTTTCGTCTCTTGCGGTTGGAAAATGTCGCTATGGGCTTATGCTCAAAGACGATGGTATGGTGATGGATGATGGCGTTACCACCAGACTAGCAGATGAACACTATCATATGACAACCACGACTGGCGGTGCGGCTGGTGTGCTTGACTGGATGGAAGAATGGCTGCAGACAGAATGGCCAGAACTAGATGTCTTCTTAACTTCAGTCACTGAGCAATGGTCGGTTGCAACCCTTTCAGGGCCACATGCCCGCGCTATTCTTGAAGCAGCAGATATTTCTGTTGATTTATCAGATACCGCATTTCCGTTTATGAGTATGAAGCAGGGATATGTTTCAGGCCTGCCAGCCCGCATATTCCGAATTTCATTTACCGGTGAACTATCCTATGAAATCAATGTACCAGCCCGCTATGGCGTTGCCCTTTGGACAGCCCTGATGAAAGCCGGAGAGGCATTTGGGATTACGCCTTACGGGACAGAGGCAATGCATGTGCTGCGTGCCGAAAAAGGGTTTATCATTGTCGGTCAAGAAACAGACGGCACTGTCACACCACTTGACCTTGGTATGAATTGGATTGTCTCTAAAAAGAAGCCTGATTTTATTGGTAAACGGGCCCTTGAGCGAACCTCCATGGCAGACCCGAAACGCAAACAGCTTGTCGGATTACGCACGGACAACCCTGACGATGTTATTCCCGAAGGTGCACATGCTGTCCTAGACCCAAACCAACCACCACCAATAGATATGCTGGGACATGTCACATCATCCTATGCCTCTCCTAATTTAGGTTACTCTATTGCTATGGCGCTTTTGAAGGGCGGCCATAAGCTAATTGGAGAAACAGTCTGGATTCCCATGCTAGACGGCCAAAAGCCAATTAAGGCCGTTGTAACTGATACTGTATTTTATGATGCGCAAGGAGACCGTCTCAATGGCACAAGCTCATCCTGATATTTCTGCCCTTGAAGCTCAGGCAGGTCGACTACCAGACCAAATGCCACATCCAGATGGAGGCAGTGGAGGAATTGTGTTCACTGACCTTTCAACCTGTGGCAAACTTAATCTGAGATGTGCGTCCGATGTATCGTCCCAGATCATAAGGTTCCTAGGGGCATCACTTCCCGATAAAGCTAATTCGGTAACGACAAGCGGTGAGAGGCGTATTATCTGGCTCGGTCCTGATGAATATCTGGTGCTTGTCAAAACAGGCGAAGAGGACAGCCTATCATCTATAATAAGCAGCGCACTCTCCAGCCAGCATCATGCAGCCACTATTGTGACTGACGCATTAGCCTGCCTTCAGCTTGACGGGCCAGCGGTAAGAGACGTGCTTGCCAAAGGCTGTGCACTTGATTTGCATGATACAAAGTTCACAGCTGGCATGTGCGCCCAAACGCTGCTTGCCTCTGCCTCTATTACCCTCTTATGCGAGGGAGATTCATCATTTCGGATTATCTGCCGGACGAGCTTCCTTGATTATGTCATGGCATGGTTAAAGGATGCTGCTTGTGAATATGGCTATTACGTAACACCGCAGAGTAATATCTAACGCACGAAAAAGAGCTTAGCCCTTTCGCGGATTTCTAATATTCACTATCTGGCAGGCTATTCTTGCGGCTCTGAATATATTCTTTCAGCGCCTCATCAATAGCAGGGTCCAGTTCAGGGGCCTGATAAGATGCCAACATCTCGCGTGCCCGTGCCCTAGCTCGTTCTTCGCTTTCTATACGGCCCTCAATATCCCACTGCTCAAAGGTTTTGTTATCCGTCATCGAAGAGCGCCAAAACGCTGTTTCAAAATTTGCTTGGGTATGGGCATTACCAAGGAAATGCTGGCCAGGGCCTGCTTCGCGCAAGGCATTGAGGGCTAATCCGTTTTCACTAACATCAATCCCGCTTACCATACTGTCCATCATGGTAAGTTGGTCAGCATCCAGAATAAGTTTGGCAAAGTCAGCAACAAGACCACCTTCGAGCCACCCTGCCGAATGAAGCGTGAAATTTACCCCGCCAAGAACAGTTGGCAATAATGTATGTGCTGACTCATATGCAGCTTGCGCGTCAACTGTCTTGGCACCAGTCAGTGACCCGCCAGAGCGGAAGGGAACACCAAGCCTGCGGGCAAGTTTAGCACATCCATAAAGTACTTTTGCAGGCTCAGGCGTACCGAATGTCGGCGCTCCTGTTTGCATCGAAATCGAACTTGCAAAACTCCCAAAAATACAAGGAGCACCTGGATTAACAGTCTGCGCAAAGGCAATACCACTCATCGCTTCGGCAAGTGTTTGAACCAGCGTGCCAGCAACAGATACAGGGGACATTGCACCCGCCAAAATAAACGGTGATATCACCACACCTTGGCCTGCCCGTGCATAGACTTTCAAAGAACCAAGCATCATCTCATCCCATGTCATAGGAGAGTTTGCGTTGATAAGAGATACAGTCACGCAATTCGGGCCAACAAAATTATCACCAAACAGGATTTTACACATCTCTACTGTGTCCTGAGCCCGCTCAGGTGCTGTAACCGACCCCATGAAGGGCTTATCTGAATAGCGCATATGGGTATAGATCATATCCAGATGCCGCTTTGTAACGGGCAAATCAACGGGCTCACAAACCGTACCACCAGAATGATGCAGGCCAGGGAGCATATAGACGAGCTTTACAAAATTACTAAAATCTTCAATTTTTGCATAACGTCGCTCACCATCAAGGTCGCGCACAAAAGGCGGTCCGTAGACAGGGGCAAAAACAGTGTTATTACCGCCAATCTCAACATTACGCTGAGGATTACGGGCATATTGGGTAAAATGACTTGGGGCTGTCTGACAAAGCTGGCGCGCAAGCCCGCGCGGGAACCTGACACGCTCTCCTTTAATATCACAGCCAACCCCCTTCAGAATTTCCAGCGCTTCTGGATCATCTCGGAAATCAATGCCAATTTCTTCCAGCACTATTTCAGCGGCCTCTTCAATGGCTTCGGCCGCCTCATCAGTTAACATATCCACAGGCGGAATATGACGGACAAGAAACGGCGTAATTTCAGCAGACGCATTACCACGTAATGTTCTGCGAGCATCCCTGCCACCGCCACGGCGTGAGCGCCGTTCACTTCCTTGTTCAGACATAGAATTTTCCTTATATATTATAAAATTTTTGGTCAAACAGACGACTAGGAACGGAGCTTCTCATTATGAGGGTCAAAAGGACTTTCATCAATAACTTCAGCATGATACCTTGTCCCCAAGATATCTATTTCTAGCTTTGTACCAACATCCGCATGCGCCGGCTGTATCATTGCCAGAGCAAGCGATGCGCCAACCCGAAACCCGTAGCCGCCAGAGGTTGCCCGGCCAACAAGCTCTCCGTTCAGATAAATTGGATTGCCGCCGATTGCATCGGCATCTGTTGTATTATCAACACGCAAAGTCGCAAAGCTATTCTCAAAGCCATGTTCCTGCCATGACAGTAATCCGTCACGGCCGATGAAATCAGGCTTCTGCAACTGAACAAACCGATCAAGACCAGATTCAAGTGCTGCATATTCAATGCTCATTTCTGTACCAACGAGCCGGTATGATTTTTCTAGCCGCATTGAATCCATTGCCCGAATCCCAAATGGTTTTAGCCCAAAAGCTTTGCCAACACGGAACAATTCATCAAAAATATGATTTTGATATTCGATAGGATGATGCAGCTCCCAACCAAGCTCGCCCACAAAATTCACCCGCGCGGCAATGCAAGGCGCAAGCCCTACATCAATCGTTTGAACAGATAGCCATGGAAAGGCGTCATTGGATAAATCACTCAAGGTTAGTTGTGAGAGAATATCGCGTGACTTTGGCCCAGCTAGAACAAGAACACCCATCGCATTGGTAAGATCGGTAAAACTCACAGACCGGTCGTTTGGCATATGTTGTTTCAGCCAATCATGGTCTAGTCTCTGTGCCGCCCCGGCTGAGACAAGATAAAAGCTTTCATCTGATTCCCGCATTATGGTGAATTCAGAATGGACACCGCCACGCGGTGCCAACGCATGAGCGAGCACCATCCGGCCGACCTTGCGCGGAAGCTTATTAGCCATGAGATGGTCTAGAAACGCTTCGGCACCCGCGCCTTCGATACGACATTTCGCAAATGCAGACATATCAAGCAGGCCAGCATTTTCGGTTACATTTCGCGTTTCGGCGCCAATAGCATCAAACCAGCCCGAACGCCGGAATGACCAGCTATCTTCTTGCGGCGTGCCTTCGGGCGCAAACCAATTTGCCCGCTCCCAGCCAAATTTCTGACCAAAGACAGCTCCCATCTCCTTTAACCTGTCATAACATGGCGCTGTCCGCAGAGGACGAGCCGCTTCACGCTCCTCATCTGGGTAATGGATAGAGAAGACATTTGCATAGGCTTCTTCGTTCTTTTCTTTCAGATAGCTTTTTGTTGCATAGCTTCCAAACCGGCGTGGATCAACGCCGTTCATATCGATTGTCGGCTCTCCCTCAACAATCCATTCGGCAAGTTGCCAGCCCGCACCGCCAGCTGCTGTAATCCCAAAACTATGGCCTTCATTCAGCCAGAAATTTGGCAAATCCCACGCAGGACCAACAATCGGGCTGCCGTCCGGTGTATAGGCAATTGCGCCATTATAAACTTTTTTAACTCCAACCTCAGCAAAGGCCGGCACGCGCGCAATTGCTGATTCAATATGTGGCATTAAGCGTTCAAGATCTTCTTGGAACAGCTCATATTCACTATTTTCATCTGGCCCATCAAAATAGCACACCGGCGCACCGACTTCATAAGGACCAAGCAGTAACCCACCATTTTCTTCGCGCATATACCATGAACCGTCAGATTCACGTAGCACACCCATCTCCGGCAAACCCTGCGCTTGACGCTCCTGAATAGCCGGATGTGGTTCGGTGACAATATATTGATGCTCAACCGGTATAACAGGAATATCAATACCGACCATTGCGCCAGTCTTACGCGCAAAATTTCCTGTCGCAGATACGATATGTTCACACTCAATATCGCCTTTATCTGTGCTTACACACCACGCGCCAGACGCAGTCCGCGTAATACTGTTCACGCCTGTATCGCGGTAGATTTCAGCACCATTATCTCTGGCACCTTTGGCAAGAGCTTGGGTTAAGTCAGCGGGCTGAATATAACCATCCCATGGATGACGAATAGCACCAATCAACCCATCAGGCACAGCAAGCGGCCAGATATCAACAACCTGTTCGGGGGTGAGTATTTCAACATCTACGCCAATGGTTTCTGCCACGCCGCGATATTGCATATATTCATCCATCCGATCCTGATTGGTGGCAAGGCGGATATTGGATACGCGGCTGAGACCGGCATTCAGCCCCGTCTCGTCTTCTAAGCGACCATAGAGGTCAACTGAGTATTTATGAATTTGGCCAACTGAGTAGGACATATTAAACAACGGCAGCAACCCTGCTGCATGCCACGTAGAGCCTGAGGTCAGCTCTTTGCGTTCAATAAGAACAACATCTGACCAGCCTTTTTTTGCCAAATGGTAAAGGGTGCTCACCCCTACTACACCGCCGCCAATAACGACTACACGCGCCTGTGTTTTCATCCCTTAATTCCCATACCTTTTACACCAGATGATGAATGGGCCTCACTAAACAGGTCAGTCGCCGCACTCATGGCTGAATTTATCTCCGTTTCATATCAGTTTTATGGCCAAAAATCTGTTCACATGCGACCGAGTTTTAGCAAAAACAACAAGCGAAGAAAAAATTAGGGGTAGAGACGGTCTGGCTGCCAGTCTCTGGCTTCATTCCGGGTAAAGCGAAACCGGTCATGGAGCCTGAACTCACCATCAGACCATAATTCGATTTCATCAGGGCGAATGATAAAGCCTCCCCAATGTGGCGGACGCGGCGGATTTTCAGGATAGGTTGCTTCAAGCTCAGCCACTCTATCTAAAAGCTCCTGGCGTGTTTCAAGTGGACGCGACTGAATAGACGCCCATGCACCGATGCGGCTACCATAGGGGCGGGAATTATAATAGGCATCACTCTGGGCGGCAGGTACCTGCTCCACGGGTCCAACAACACGAACCTGTCGGCGCAGCGACTTCCAGTGCATCACAAAAGCAGCTTTTCCTGTCATCAATAATTCTGCTGATTTGCGGCTTTCATAATTGGTATAAAAAACAAATCCTTCTTCAGACCATTCCTTTAGCAACACCATACGCACTGAGGGCATCCCACGTTCATCTACACTTGCAAGCGCCATGGCATCTGGGTCGTTGATTTCAGCCGCCTTTGCCTCATCAAACCAGCGGGCAAAAAGAGCGTAGGGATTTTCAGAAAGACGATCCATGCCAAGCGGGGTTGCGAGCGATGAAGCTGATTTATTGTCTGTCGTCATAGTCATCTATACCTTTTGCAAAAAGAGCTTTTTTTTCAAGCTTAGGTGGCCTTCTCATTATAAAGATAGGCAGATTATCGATAAGAACAAGAGCTGCGCAGGCATCCTATCCATGATAAGACGCACCGCCATAAATTTGCCAAAATTTTATCATAGCCTTATAAATAGATTGATAGAATTTACACCATTCTGGGAGTCACAGACCATGCATATCACATTTATTTTTGGAACGATTGCCGCTCTTGTGAGTGTTGTTAGCTTAACAAGTTTTGTTCATGCAGAAACACGGATTGACTCAGTTCTTGGTACAGTAACGAAGGTAGACACGGTGACGTCGTCTTATGTCCGCAAAACACCTACAAATGAGAAGCAATGCCAGATTAAAGATGTGCCTTTATATGCCGAAGGAAAAGAAAGTAACGAAATTGGCTCCATGTTGCTTGGCGGCCTTTTAGGTAGCGCCATTGGCAACAAACTATCCGATAGTAACGGTGCCGGGTCTGTTGGCGCGGTCGCAGGCGCCCTTGTTGGCCGCAAAAAAGCCAAAGATGGTGCTGAAAACGGTGAAATTATTGGCTATCGTCAACAAGAGGTATGCACAACCCAGCGAGTTGTTCTCGAAGAAATTGTTGAAAAAATTACTGGCTATCGCGTGCAGATAGAAGCTGATGACAGAATTCTGATGATAGAACATTCACAGCCTCTGTCTGTTGGAGAGCGTATCGAAATCCGCAAGACAGTCACCTATACCATCAAATAGCGGATATTCTTATCACCCTAAATGCTGTGATTACTTGCACAAAACCCTCACTTTGATATAGTGGGGAGCAGAAATTTTTCTGTTCTTCTTCATAAAAATAACGAGGGATTCATGAATAGTGTCGCTGACGTATCTGGCATCATGGCTGGAAAACGCGGACTTGTGATGGGTGTTGCAAATGAACGGTCAATTGCATGGGGCATATCGGCGGCGGCGGCTGCCCAAGGGGCTGAGCTTGCCTTTACGTATCAAGGCGATGCGTTAAAAAAACGTGTTGAGCCGCTTGCTGCCTCTATTGGAAGCTCTCTTGTCATGCCGTGCGATGTTACAGATGAAGCCTCTATGGATGCCATCTTTGACGAGTTAAAAAAGACGTGGGGCAGCATTGATTTTATCGTCCATGCTATCGCCTATTCAGACAAAGAGGAGCTGAAGGGAGACTATGTTGATACAACACGTGATAACTTCCAGCGTACAATGGATATCTCGGTATATTCCTTTACAGCCCTCGCGCGCCGTGCTGCAGAATTAATGACTGATGGAGGCTCAATGATCACCCTTACTTATTATGGTGCTGAGCGGGTGATGCCGCATTATAACGTGATGGGCGTTGCAAAGGCTGCTCTTGAAGCCTCAGTTCGCTATCTTGCTGTCGACCTTGGGGGCAAGAATATCCGGGTAAATGGCTTGTCTGCTGGACCAATGAAAACACTTGCCGCCTCTGGCATTGGTGATTTCCGCTATATCCTGAAATGGAATGAATATAACTCACCACTGAAACGTAACGTAACCCTTGATGATGTTGGCGGTGCTGGTATGTATCTGCTTTCCGATCTGTCATCAGGTGTGTCTGGTGAAACACATCATGTTGATTGTGGTTATCATGTTGTCGGCATGAAAGCTGTTGATGCGCCAGACATCACAACTGTGTAATTGGCAACATAACAGATAGCTATGACAGACAATACCTTCGGCAACCTTTTTTCATTTACTAGCTTTGGTGAAAGCCATGGACCAGCTATTGGCTGTGTGGTAGATGGCGTGCCGCCACGCTTACCGCTCAGCGCCGAAGATATTCAGCCCTATCTTGATAGACGCAAGCCAGGTCAAAACCGGTTTGTTACCCAGAGGCGCGAAGCAGATGAAGTGGAAATTCTGTCTGGCACCTATGAAGGACATACAACTGGAACACCTATCGGGCTTTTGATCCGTAATACTGATCAGCGCTCAAAAGATTATGGTGAAATTGCTCACCAGTTTCGGCCGGGCCACGCTGATTACACCTATCAAGAAAAATACGGCATTCGTGATCATCGCGGCGGTGGGCGTTCATCTGCGCGCGAAACAGCGATGCGTGTTGCCGCTGGGGCCATTGCTGATATTGCTTTAAAACATATTCTAGGTGAAGCGTTTTGCATCCGGGCCTCTGTCATTCAAATTGGTCCACACGCCATCGACCCAAGTCGTTTTTCTGCTGATGAGATTGATAATAATCCCTTTTTCTGCGGTGATTCTATCACAGCACAAGAATGGGAGGCCTATCTTGATGACGTCCGAAAGTCTGGTTCATCCGCAGGCGCAATCTTAGAAGTTGTTGCAACAGGAATTCCCGCCGGACTTGGGCAACCCATCTATGGCAAGCTTGATGCTGAAATAGCATCTGCCATGATGGGAATTAATGCAGCCAAAGGTGTTGAGATTGGTTCTGGATTTGGCCTGTCATCCTTACCGGGAATAGAAGCAGGTGATGAGATGCGTACCGGGCAAGACGGTCCTGAATTTACCTCGAATCACGCGGGCGGCATTCTAGGTGGCATCTCAACAGGGCAGCCGATCACAGCGCGGATTGCGATTAAGCCAACCTCATCTATCCTTACCCCGCGCACATCCATTGACCGCAAGGGAAATGAGGTTGAGGTCGTGACCAAAGGACGGCATGACCCTTGTGTTGGCATTCGCGGTGTACCGGTTGTTGAAGCGATGATGGCAATTGTTTTGCTTGATCAGATGATGCGCCACCAAGCCCAAACAACATTATTCTAACCTACGCGCAGGCTAAGCTGACGGCAGATATCGAGCCACTAGCAGAAATTCATGATTTCCTTCTGGGCCAATAACGGGTGATGTAATATGACCTTCAATCTGCCATCCCATCTTATCTGATAGAAACAAGCTGACTGCGTTGAGGCAACGTTGTCTGTCTGCCTCATTTTTTACCACACCACTCTTGCCTAAAGCAGCACGCCCTGCTTCGAATTGAGGTTTGACCAGCGTGATAAGCCAGCATCCAGATTCTGCCAATGACAGCACAGCAGGAAGAGCCTTCTGCACTGATATGAACGACACATCGCAGGTAATGATCTGCAAGAGCTCTGGTATGACTGATGCTGTTATATCGCGCGCATTTGTGCGCTCAAGATTCGTGATCCGAGTATGCCGCGCCAGTTTAGAATCAAGCTGTCCGTGCCCAACATCAACCGCATAGATATGTTGAATACCGCGGCTTAGAAGCACATCGCAGAAACCGCCCGTACTCGCGCCAATATCAGCAGCTATCCGGCCGTTAACATCAATTTGCGGAAAGGCTTCCAGAGCAGCAAGGAGTTTTAAGGCGCCGCGTGATGCCCACCGCAGCAGGTCGCCTGTAATTTTAAGAGAGGCATCAGGGGCAATCAGCTGACCCGGTTTTACGATAGGAACATCACAAAGACTGACAGCACCCTCTTTAATCAAAGCTCGTGCTTTTTCACGGCTTGGTGCCAGCCCACGTTCAACAAGACTAACATCAGCGCGCTTGCGCATGGGCTAACGTCTCTTGGCAGCAGGACTAGCGGCTGTCGCACATAAAATAGTTGCCCGCTCATATAATGTAGTTACATCTAGACCGCACTCTGAGAGCTGGCGGCCACGTTCAGCATGATCAATAAAACTATCCGGCAATGTTGCGACCCGAACACTTAGCCCGTCATCCATCAGCCCTTCATTGGCAAGAAATTGCATCACAAGTGCAGAAAATCCGCCTGAACTTCCTTCTTCAATAATCAGCATCGCCGGATGAGTGCTAGCAAGAGAGCGCAGCATCTCTGTATCAAACGGCTTGGCAAATCGTGCATCGGCAAGCGTAACCGATATGCCATCATCAGCTAACCTGTTAGCCACCTCTTCGGCAACACTTAGCATGGTACCAAGGCTGAGCAGGGCAATATCCTGTCCTTGGCTAAGAATGCGCCCTTGGCCAAGAGTCAAAATATCACCCTCAAGAGGAAGGTCTACACCCGTGCCAGAGCCGCGTGGATAGCGAACAGCACTTGGCCCCCCATCGTATGCTGCAAGTGTTGTTGTCATATGAACCAGTTCAGCCTCATCAGCCGGGCAGGCAATCACCATGTTAGGAAGGCATGATAGGTAGGCAAGATCAAAGACACCAGCATGTGTTGCCCCATCCGCGCCGACAAGACCTGCTCTGTCTATTGCAAAACGAACAGGTAGATTCTGCACTGCTACATCATGCACAAGCTGGTCATAGCCACGCTGTAGAAAGGTAGAATAAATCGCCGCAAAGGGCCTGAAGCCCTCGGTTGCAAGACCTGCTGCGAACGTCACCGCATGCTGCTCGGCAATCCCAACATCAAATACTCTGCCCGGACAGGCTTTCATCATTTTATCAAGCCCAGTACCAGATGGCATCGCAGCTGTAATTGCAACAATCTTAGGGTCACGCTCGGCAAGTCTCACAAGTGTGTCAGCAAAAACAGATGTAAAGGATGGCTTATTTCCGGATGCCTTTATCTGTTCTCCAGTAATGACATCAAATTTCGGTACGGCATGATATTTTTCAACAGATGGGCCAGAGAACGGATGGCCTTTGCCTTTTTCGGTTACGACATGAACTAGAACAGGCCCATTAATTTCACCATCCCGTAAATTTTTTAAGACTGGCAGTAAATGGTCTAAATCATGGCCATCAATTGGACCTATATGGAAAAATCCTAGCTCACTAAATAATGAATGACCACTGACAATATCACGTGCAAGATTTTTTGCCCGCTTTGCTGTGCGTTCCACTTCGGCCGGAAACCGGCTGGCAACTTCCTTTACCAATCCGCGGATAGAATGAAATGGACGTGATGAAATAAGTTCCGATAAATAAGCGGACATAGCGCCAACAGGCGGCGCAATCGACATGTCATTATCATTCAGAATCACAATTAAATTAGATTTCATAGCCCCAGCGTTGTTCAGCGCTTCAAACGCCATACCTGCGCTCATTGAGCCATCGCCAATAACCGCAATTACATTATTATTTCGACCATCAAGATCGCGGGCCACCGCCATGCCAAGACCAGCTGAAATAGAAGTAGAGGAGTGACCCGCGCCAAATGGGTCATACTCAGATTCAGATCGTTTCGTAAAACCGGATAAGCCGCCTGCCTGACGCAAAGTTGTAATGTCTCCGCGTCTGCCCGTCAGAATTTTGTGAGGATATGCCTGATGCCCAACATCCCAAATCACTCTATCACGCGGTGTATCAAAAACATGATGAAGTGCAACTGTAAGCTCAACTACACCTAAGCCAGCGCCAAGATGGCCACCAGTCTGTGACACAGCTGAGATCACATCAGCGCGCAATTCATCGGCGAGCTGGTGTAACGATGCTTCAGGCATGGCGCGTACATCTTTTACGTCAGTGATCGTATCCAAAAGCGGTGTTGATGGCCGTGTCACAATCTTACAATCCTAGCGTCTGTCAGTGTCCCGTAACATCTATCTGACAGGTCCTTTTTTTCTACGTGCTCGTTACGATTTTCGATGAATCGAAAATGCGGCGAGTGCTCTTAGCTCATCAGCCCGGCTTGCATAAGGTGCTAGCAGGGCAATGGCCTCTTCAATCAGTTCAGCAGCCTTCTGTTCTGCCTGCTCCAAGCCAAGCAGCACGACAAAGCTAGCTTTTTCTTGCTCCGCATCACGCCCCACCGGCTTGCCAAGTACTTCACCGGTCGACCGGTAATCAAGTATATCATCTGCTATCTGAAAGGCAAAACCTAGTCTGTTAGCATAATCCCCGATATTATTCTGCATTGCTTCATCACCGCCACCAACAATCACTCCCATCACCGCTGCACTTCGGATAAGAGCGCCTGTCTTGAGCTCCTGCATCGCTCTTGTACGGTTCATGTCAGAGACCATTTTCTCAGCCTGTATGTCTAGCATCTGTCCGCCGGCCATGCCATGCACGCCAGATGCATCAGCAAGTATCCGGATGAGCGCCAGAATTCTATCGGCAGGCAGATCGTCCAATTTCGTACTTAAGACGGAAAAAGCTTCTGTTTGAAGAGCATCGCCTGCCAGAATTGCTATTGCTTCATCAAAGGCAATATGGGTTGCCGGCATCCCGCGCCGTGTGTCTGCATCATCCATCGCTGGCAAATCATCATGGACAAGAGAATAGGCATGAACCATTTCAAGGGCGGCTGCCACAGGTTCAGCTAGGCGGGCATCCCCAGCAAGACGCGCAGCTGATAGAACAAGACTGGCCCGCACTCTCTTACCGCCATTAAGCGCCGCATAAGACATAGCCTCAGATAAAACAGGCGCAGGCGCATTCATTGAACGAAAATACATCTCAAGCCAGCGCGTCACCCCTGCTGCATCGGCGCTCAGAACGGCATCGGCTGACGGGATAACGGCCATATGCAGTTACATCTCGGCCGGATCAAATGGCGCAGAGGTCGGTGACGTGGCATCACCACTCGGAACCTTAATTTTTTCAACCCGCAGCCGTGCTTCTTCGAGGCGTGCCTGACAATGGGCTTTAAGCGACATACCTCGGGCATAAGCATCAATGGCAGTGTCTAATGACACATCACCTCTTTCAAGCTGTTCAACAATGGCTTCTAACTCGCCAAGCGCCTGCTCAAACGTTAATGTTTCAAGTATTGATTTAGGGTCAGACATTTTAATGCGCCTCTGATCAGATTTTCAGTAAGATATCATAAGCGCTGGCACCTTGCATAAAAAAAGCTTTTGCCTCTGCTCTCTTCTTATCTAGCTTTCATTGATTGTTGCGGCAATTGACTTGACCATCTCAGCAATACGCTTACGCACTTTAGGCTGCGTAATCGAATAATAAGTACGCACAAGTTCTAATGTTTCACGTCGTGCCATTGGGTCACGGATGGAGTCATCTTCCAAATCATGGTCGCCACCACGACTAATCCGACGCGGCGATGACTTCATCACATCGTCTGTCATATCCTCAAAGAAATAAGTAATTGGTACATCAAGGATCTGGCTTATATCCCACAACCGAGACGCGCTTATCCGGTTCGCCCCTCGCTCATATTTCTGAACTTGCTGAAAGGTGATACTCAACTCAACGCCCAGCTGTTCCTGAGACATTCCAAGAAGAGTACGGCGCAATCTGGTCCGCTTACCAACATGCATATCAACAGCATTGTTATTCGTAACGCGAAAATTCTTATCTGGCTTATTTTCACTCATACGCTAAGGTCCTTAGCCCATCAACAACAGCGCTATATTTACTTAAGGTTGTTTATCCTGCATGTGATATTTACGCAATAGTTTTTAAGATTAATCTAAATTGACATTATCGACCTATACACACAGTCTTACTATCCGGACCATACTATTCTAATCACTTCATCCCGAACAACATTTACCCTTTTTGTCTGCTGATATGGGAAAGGCCATTCATAAGCTGGCTAACAATTCCTGCCTCAAAGGCAGAATGTCCAGCTTCATCAACCAGAACAAGTTTAGCCTGTGCGCCCCACTTTTTTGCAAGGGTATGAGCCGTATGTGGTGGGCAGATCACATCATGCCGACCTTGTACAATCCACGCAGGTAGGTGCGAAATAGTGCTCAGATTATCAAGCAGGTGATTTTGAGGCATAAAACAATTATTGGTAAAATAATGCGCTTCAAGCAAAGCGAGACTTAATGCCATTGGTCCAGCATCGCGGTGCGCGGCAGCCAATGTAGCACAAGAGTTCTCATAGCCTGCCCAGGCACGTGCCGCTTCGAGTGCAATAGACTTGCTTGGGCTTGTCAGGCGACTGTAATAAGCACTGAGCAAATCACCCCGTTGCGACGCCGATATCGGCGCTATAAAGCGTTCATATGCCTCTGGAAAGAACCGGCCCATATCATATAAAAACCAGTCAACCTCTGCTTTGGAGCCAAGGAAAATCCCGCGCAAAACAAAGCCAAGACAATTTTCTGGGTAGCGAATACCATAGGCAAGCGACAAGGTGCTTCCCCATGACCCGCCAAACAAGAAATGCTGCGACACACCAATAGCACGGCGTATATCATCCATATCCTGAATAAGGTGCTGGGTTGTGTTATCCTTAATACTAGCAAATGGCGTTGTGCGCCCCGACCCTCGCTGATCAATCAAAACGACATGATAACGTTTTGGGTCAAACAGCCTGCGATGCGCCGGCGCACATCCTGACCCTGGACCGCCATGAACAAACATCACAGGAATGCCGTCTGGTGTACCACATTGCTCGTAATATATCGAATGACCATCGCGATTAAGAGTGCCCGTATTAAAGGGCTTTATATCATCGTGAAGGTCAACATCGCGATCAAAAGCGTGCGGCATCTTAGTTTCCGTTCAACGGCGTTTCAAAAACTTAGCTAGTCTAGGAAATCTGGGGAAGTAAATCCAGCGGTGATTCAGATTGTTCTTCAAGACTCTTTTTAAGCTTCTTTAATGCACGATGCTCAAGCTGACGAACACGCTCTTTACTGACGCCCAACACCCCGCCCAGCTGCTCCAAGGTTGCCCCTTCATCCTGCAACCGACGTTTCATTATAATCAAGCGCTCACGCGGTGATAATTCGGATAATGCATCATTTAACCAGCGCGACAATACCTCCCCATCATGGAGTTCAATCACAACCTGTTCAGGGTTTGGACGGTCGTCGGCAAGAAAATCTTGCGCCTCACTTTCGCTCTCTTGACTGACAGCAGCATTAAGCGAACCATCTGCGCCAGATAGCCGCTGTTCCATAACAGTAACATCTGCTACTGATACACCAATTGTTTCGGCAATCTTCTGCCGACCTTCATGTGATAAAGGACCGCCATCCGCTTCGCCGATCCGGGCCCGAAGTCGACGTAATTTGAAAAACAATGATTTGTGCGCCGCTGTTGTACCGGTCCGAACTATCGACCAGTTACGCAAAATATGGTCCTGAATAGACGCCCTGATCCACCAAGCTGCATAGGTTGAAAACCGCACCCCCCGGTCGGGATCAAATCGCTTTGCAGCCTGCATTAATCCAATATTACCCTCTTGGATCAAATCGCCGTTGGATAGACCATAATAACGATATCTCGCCGCAGCGCTCACAACAATACGAGCATAGGCCATCACCAGCTCATGCATCGCACGGTCATCACCCTCATCACGCCATTTAGTTGCAAGCTCAACTTCATGCTCACGCTCAAGAAGTGGTTGCTGCATCGTGTAGCGGATATAAGAATTATCTGATTGCCGTGTCTCATTAGCACTAAACTGTGTCATAATTTGCTCCTTATTCACATTATTTGTTACGGAACAGGCGCACTAGCAGATCAGGTCGTTACCAGATTGTTTTGGGTCTTTTCATTCTGCCGTGACAATGACTGATAACATACGTCACTAGTCATTATCATGCATAAACAACCGTCACCAGAAAAATGCCGATTAATGTAATGAGGGTTTAAGCGACATCCATCAGATCTTCAAGCCGAACAGCGGCTGTTGCCTGATCAATATCTTCAATCGCTGCAAACTCACGGGCGAGACGCTCAAGAGCAGCCTGATACATCTGACGCTCGGAGTAAGATTGCTCGGTTTGCGTATCACGCTTGCGCAAATCACGAACAACTTCAGCAATAGAGACAGGATCACCTGACTTAATTTTTGCCTCATATTCCTGCGCCCGACGCGACCACATTGTTCTGCGGACGCGCGCCTTACCTTTGAGTGTCAGGATAGCGTCATCCATATGCTTTCGTGATGAGAGCGTGCGCAAACCAAGGCTCATTGCTTTTTCCATTGGAACCCGCAATGTCATTCGATCCTGCTCGAAGCGAATCACGAGCAACGTAATTTGCATCCCAGCAATATCATTTGTCTCTGTGCCGACAATTTTACCAACGCCATGTGTTGGATAGACGACAAAGTCACCATCCTGATAAATAAATTCTTTTTTGGCCATAATCATTCGCATTCACGAGCCCTTGCGGGAAAGGCGGGCGTCGTTAATTTGTGAGTGACAAAGTTTCTAAGCGCAGCGCCGACCGGCACAGGCTGTGTAATCCCTACCGACAAAAAGCCGGTCGGGAGAGTATAACATAATTTCCCAAAAAATTCAACTTAGCAGGCAGATCTGACCACCGCGCTTATTTAATCACCGGTTCCGGGCGCTTCACTGAAATGGGCTTCGAACTTACCAGGGGTATCTCGCAGTTTGTCAGCATCAGGCATTTGCTGTTTCTGCTGGGTGATATTCGGCCATAATTCAGAAAATTTCCGGTTCATCTCAACCCATTCAGACGCGCCAGGCTCTGTATCAGGCAAGATAGCTTCTGGTGGGCATTCAGGCTCACATACGCCGCAATCAATGCATTCATCAGGGTGAATCACAAGCATGTTCTCACCTTCATAAAAACAATCAACAGGACAAACTTCCACACAATCAGTATATTTGCACATGATGCATTTATCATTGACGATATAGGTCATAATTATTTTACCTTATCTAATTAATAGTCGTATCACGTCAGTATTTACGCGCTTGCCGCATCTATCCCAAGACGGGTGCGAGCTGTCTGGGCGGCCAATCCGGAATCAACATCTGAAATATAAAGAAGACCAGCAAGTCTGCGCATCAATTGAGCCTCAATATGGTCAAGCCTATCATCTGATAGCACTACCATCCAGACAAGTTCAAGAACCCCAATCCGTTCTTCATAATCAGCCCTCTCCCGCAAGCGGCGCATGAGGCCGTGAATTTCAATCCGGTCGGTATAGTCATTTACCGCATCACTGAGAACAGTCACCATCTCATCATCGGATAGCTCAAACTGCGCTGAAATAATTTCAGAAATAAGCTGGGATTCTTCATCTGCAATTTTGCCATCCGCACCCGCAGCCTCGACCAGAAGGGCTGTTACAAGCTGCGCAAGATCTACACTTTCGCTGACCTCAGTTACGGCTTGTGTGTCATTCTGGCTGAGCCAGTTTTTTACTGTACTAAACATCTCACATCTCTTTTTGTTTTTGTATTTATGCTGAACTAAGTGGGTCCTTTAGCTTAACCGTATCACGTCGTTCTCTTTTTGTTGGTCTGCCACTGCCCCTCTCTCTGCTCTCAAAATCAAGGCGGTGCGTTCCAGAATCCTTTTTTTGATTACGCGGGACAAGCGGGGCAAGATCGTCATACAGCGCTTGCGCCTCAGGTGCCGGGCCGCGGCGACTACCAAAATCAAGTATCTTTATGACCCGTGTATGCTCGCCAAGAATGAATGTCAGAATATATCCTATCTGGGCCTGTCGATGGGGTTTATTTACAATATTGCCATCTATTCTAAGCTTACCTGATGAGATGAATTTTGTCGCAAGAGACCGTGTCTTGAAAAAGCGGGCATACCATAACCATTTATCAAGGCGAACAGGGACAACAGATTTCAGACCGTCATTATATGGTTTAGACATCACCCAACTTATTTTTTCAATGCCGCTAAAATTGCGAAAGGTGAGTTAAGATCAGGCTGTTTTTCAGAGCTACGTGGAGTACCATTACGCTGGCCTTTTGCTGCCGACTGCCGACTGCCCAGCTTACCCTTTTTGGGGTTATGTTTTTCATCTTTGCGTGCCGACCATGCTGCTTCATTGGCCTGCCGCGGTTTATGTGCTGGTCGTTTTGGGCGCACCCGTTCAAATAACGCAACAGCCGGCTTTTCCGGATCATCAGAGGGTTCTTCACCGGTCTGACGGCATCCTAGATCGCTAAGCATAAGCGCCATCTGGTCACGCGATACACCTGCTAGGGATAACATCTCGTCTGTAATTTTGAATTGACCCGCACGTGCAGCAGTGCGCACAAGCGCGGCAACGCGCTCAACCATATCAACGCGCATCACCCTCTGACCAAGCCGCCGGTAGCCTGCGACTATCCAATAACTATCATCAACTCCATCTACCGCGTCGAAGGAAACACGGCCCTCTGGCGGTGGGCCACAATCCGGAAATGTCTTGGTAAAAAGGCTATATAAAAGAACCCGTAACTTTATCGGTGCAGGCTTAAGCATGTCCGGCATGAAAAACGTTTCCATACCAGTCCGCACACCAAGCCGTGCGAGATGAGGTTTATCAGTCTCTTGGATGCCCTTTATAGCCGGCGCTATGTCAGCGCGCGTGACCGTGCCAAATCTCTCATACATCTGATAGAGGATACCGCGCGCCACACCTGATAGCGGGGCTGGCTGGGCGGCGGTAGACGCCAGTTTGTCAGATTCTGGTTGGTTTGAGTTTACGGTTGGAGAATTCGCTTCTGCCGGTACGGCAGTTTTATCTGTCGCAATCGCGCGACCACTTTCAGAAGCTTTCATGTTTAGCTCAGGATCCGCCTCAGCTGGCACGCTGACCTCATCAGGACGTGACAATGCCAAAAGAGGTGCAAGCACAGTGCGAATATGATCATTCATAAAGCGCGCTAATCTGTCATGGATTCGGGCTTTTTGTTCGCTCGTCAGAAGGTCGCTATCAACAGCATCAACACGCGGCGCATAGACAAGTTCACTCGGATATAGACGGCCAATTTCTGCTTCCCGCCACATTATTCTGCCTGTTTCGGTTAATGTAAAAGCGGGGTCAGCAGACTGGCTAAGTGCAGTAACACGCCGCTCAATCTCGTCTGGCAGGCCTTTGCGCGCTGCAGAGAGTATTACAGCCTTTTCATCTGTTTCAGACAGGCTTGGCGTAAAGGTAAAGCCATGCAGGCTCCCTACGTCTTCACCTTCGACAAGGACAGTGCCGTCCAGTTTTACTGATGTCATCAAAACAGTCGATTCCTTTAATTTGCGCGATAGATGTGCTGCTCTTCGGTCAACAAAGCGTTGTGTTAGCCGATTATGCAGTTCATCCGATAACCTATCTTCTATTGATTTGGCAAGATCCTGCCAGTTTTGACCCGCCTCGGTCCAGCCATTTTTATGGGTGATATAGGTCCAGGTACGAATATGGGCAATCCGTGTCATCAAAGTATCTATATCGCCATCTATTCTATCCAGATGTTGCATCTGATTTGCAACCCACTCTGTTGCTAGCTCACCATTGCGGGCAAGACTATCAAAGATATGCGCTAGCATGACAACATGACTATCGGTCATCGTATTTCGGAAATCAGGAATCTGCGCTACATCCCACAATAATCGTATCCGGCCAGGGCTATTTGCAAGAGCTACTATATCACTTCGCTCACATAAGGTTTGCAAAGTAAGCTGGTCAACAGCATCTGCCTTTCGTGACATAAAAGAGTATGGCGGCTGCGCTTCGAATGAACGTTTGAGCGCGCCAATTGTGCTAAAATCGAGATTTCGAGACCGCCAGTAAAGCGCATGCACTACAGGAAACACATGTGACTCAATCGCATCAATCATTTCCGGCTCAAGAACGCGCGCTTCTTCAGTCACACCGAAAGTTCCATCGGTAACATGGCGTCCGGCCCGGCCGGCAATCTGGCCAATTTCAGACGCACTGAGATGGCGCATATGCCGGCCATCAAATTTCACATCCTGTGCAAGCGCAACATGGTTAATATCCATATTCAGCCCCATCCCAATCGCATCTGTTGCAATCAGAAAATCAACATCTCCATTCTGATAAAGCTCAACCTGCGCATTACGGGTTCGCGGGGAAAGTGCCCCCATCACAACAGCAGCGCCACCGCGTTGACGGCGAACAAGCTCAGCAAGCCGATATACGTCTGCTGCCGAAAAAGCGACAATGGCTGAGCGCCGCTGCAGGCGTGTTACTTTTTTACTGCCAGCCCATGACAAACGCGATAAACGTGAGCGACGGATGAGCTCAGCGTCTGGAAACAGTTTTTTCAGCACGCGGTGCATCGTCTCAGCACCAAGAAATAATGTTTCCTGACGCCCGCGCGCATGCAGCAACCTATCGGTAAAGATATGGCCGCGTTCTCTGTCGCCGGCAAGCTGGACTTCATCAATAACAAGGCAATCTACATCACGTTCCAGCGGCATGGCTTCAACGGTGCAACAAAAATAACGGGCATGGGCTGGAATGATTTTCTCTTCGCCCGTGATAAGCGCAACTTGCCCTGCACCAAGCTTTGCTGCCAGCTTATCATAATTCTCCCGCGCCAGAAGTCGTAACGGAAACCCTATCATGCCAGAGGCATGACCTATCATCCGGTCAACAGCATAAAATGTCTTGCCTGTATTGGTCGGACCAAGAACAAGCTTAATATCTGAAAACAACATAAAAATCTCTGCATTCAAAAAATGCACTTATAAAAATAGGGATAGATGCCAATCTTCTATTTCAAAAAGCCATTTGCAAACTAAATAAATCTTCATATTAAGTGGTTCTTAAGACCGCACTCCGAGCAAATAAAGCGAAAACTATATTTTAACCGTTTTTTAAAACAATAAGACCCATTATGGACAGCCCTGTTTTAGGCAGAATAAAACTATCTTTACTACCTTTTGTTTTGATATCGTATGGCAAAAATAGTATGCTACCGATAATTCTGGAGATCGCTCATAAGCCTCCCGACCTTACCACTATTTTTCTGAGATGATGATGGTTCTTTACAACGAATACCTAAATGAAATCAACGACCGTAAAAAACAGGGTTTACAGCCAAAACCGATAGATGATGGTGCCCTGCTTGATGAGATCATTTCCAATATTAAGGACCCATCCAGCCCGCACAGAGAGCAGTCACTGACATTTTTCATTTTTAATACGCTGCCAGGCACTACGGGAGCTGCAGCAAGTAAAGCCAGAATGCTGAAAGAAATCATCACGGGCGCTATGACAATAGATGAAATTTCTTCGGCATTTGCCTTTGAACTTCTCTCACACATGAAGGGCGGCCCCTCCATTAACGTGTTGCTGGATTTAGCGCTCGGGGAAAATCCTCAAATAGCACGAGACGCAGCCGATGTTATGAAGACACAAGTCTTTTTGTATGATGCTGACATGGCGCGCTTGAAAAAGGCGTATGACGAGCGTAACCCCATCGCAAAACAAATCCTCGAAAGCTACTCAAAAGCAGAATTTTATACGAAGTTAGAAGATATTGATGACCAGATAAAGGTTGTGGCATATGTCGCAGCAGAAGGCGATATATCGACTGACTTACTCTCTCCTGGCAATCAAGCTCACTCCCGCTCTGATAGAGAGCTTCATGGAAAATGTATGATCTCTGAAGCCGCTCAAACTGAAATACAGGCGCTCCAAAAACAACATCCAGACAAGCGTGTCATGCTGGTTGCAGAAAAAGGTACAATGGGCGTTGGCTCATCACGAATGTCTGGGATAAATAACGTCGCGCTATGGACCGGCAAGCCGGCAAGTCCTTATGTTCCGTTTGTAAATAACGCACCTATCGTTGCCGGTACAAATGGCATCTCTCCGATATTCCAAACGACTGTTGGCGTAACCGGTGGGGTAGGCTTAGACCTTAAGAATTGGGTAAAAAAATTAGATGCCGACGGTAAGCCAATCCTCAATAATGACGGCTCACCAGTGCTTGAAGAAAAATATACCGTTGAGACAGGTAAAGTTTTTACCATCAACACTAGAGATAAAAAGCTACTTAGTGAAGATTGTGACGAAGAACTAGTAGATATCTCGTCTTCATTTTCACCTCAAAAAATCGAATTTATAAAAGCTGGGGGCTCTTATGCCATTGTCTTTGGAAAAAAATTACAAAGCTTTGCTTGTGACGCTCTAGACACTAAGTTGGTATCTGCTTTTGCCCCCTCGAAAAGAGTATCGCATCCGAATCAAGGATTAACAGCGGTCGAGAAAATTTTTAACGCAAATGCGCTTGATGTGGATGACAATAAGATCCTCCATGCCGGCGCTGATGTGCGGGTCAAGGTAAATATTGTTGGGTCCCAAGACACTACTGGCTTGATGACAGCTCAAGAATTAGAGGGTATGGCGGCAACAGTGATTTCTCCTACTGTAGATGGTGCCTACCAGTCCGGATGCCACACTGCATCTGTCTGGGATTTCAAAGCGCAGGAAAATACGCCGAAACTCATGGAATTTATGAGTCATTTTGGGCTCATTACGGCTCGAGATCCCGATGGTGTTTATCCGGCAATGACCGATGTCATTCACAAAGTGTTAAACGACATCACAGTTGATGATTGGGCGATCATTATTGGGGGAGATTCTCATACACGAATGTCTAAGGGAGTTGCTTTTGGCGCAGACTCCGGAACGGTAGCACTTGCGTTAGCAACAGGGGAGGTCACTATGCCCATCCCTGAAACAGTAAAAGTAACGTTCAAAGGTTCCATGGCTGAACATATGGATTTCCGAGATATTGTGCATGCCACTCAAATCCAGATGCTCAAACAGTGCGGGGACAATGTCTTTCAAGGTAGAATTATTGAAGTCCATCTAGGCACTTTGCTTGCAGACCAAGCCTTTACCTTTACAGATTGGACAGCCGAAATGAAGGCCAAGGCGTCAATATGTATTTCTGAAGATGCGACACTAATAGAGTCCCTCAAAATCGCCGTTGGCCGCATTCAGACAATGATCGATAAGGGTATGGATAACGACAACGGTATGCTTAAAGGGCTCATCACGATAGCCAATCGTCGCATTGCTGAGATTGCATCTGGAGAAAACCCAGCCCTAAAGCCAGATGAAAATGCACAATATTTTAAAGAAGTGACAATTGATTTAGACGAAGTTAATGAACCAATGATCGCTGACCCCGATGTGAATAATATAGATATCTCCCGACGTTATACACATGATACGATTAGACCTATTTCATATTATAACGCAGAAAAGCTAGTGGATTTAGGCTTTGTTGGTTCTTGTATGGTGCATAAGGGCGATGTAAAAATTGTTGCTCAAATGCTCCGAAACATTGAAGAAAAGGACGGTGCCGTTGAGTTCAAAGCACCGTTAGTGGTGGCGGCGCCAACTTATAATATCATAGATGAACTCAAAGCTGAAGGAGATTGGAGTATTCTGCAAAAATATTCTGGCTTTGAATTTGATGATGACGCTCCAAAAGATACTGCCCGAAAAACATATGAGAATATTCTGTATCTAGAACGTCCCGGCTGTAACTTATGTATGGGAAATCAAGAAAAAGCAGCTAAGGGAGATACTGTTTTGGCAACATCTACGCGGCTTTTCCAAGGCAGAGTGGTAGAGGATTCTGAAGATAAGAAGGGTGAATCTCTTCTTGCCTCAACACCAGTTGTGGTGCTGTCAGCAATTCTGGGCAGAACGCCTACTATTGAAGAGTACAAAACAGCGGTGAAGGGAATTGACCTAACAAAATTCTCACCCCCTTCAACTAAAGCAGGAAACTCTTTGTCAGCTCACTTCTAAAACTTCGCCCAAAGCAGTTGAAGAAATAGCGCCTCTGATACCATAGCCATGTCCCAAGAAGTCACATTTCATTCTGGCGCGTTGAAGGTATCACAGCTTTCTGCAGAACGCAGTGGGAAGCGTCTTTCCCTCCCGATGACTTTCTTGGTTAACGCAGGTGATGTTGTTTGCCTAACAGGACCGAATGGGAGTGGGAAATCAACCATACTACGCATGATTGCCGGGTTTTTGCCTTCCCATAGCGGCGCCATTATGCTTGATGGCTCCGCTTATCGGCCGCATCAGCCAGAATGCCCTCTTCCAGCGCGATATCTTGGCAATTGCACAGGCCTTAGTCCGGAATTGACAGGCTGGCAGAATCTTCGCCATCTTGCCGCTCTTCATCGCATAGATCCTGCATTTGAACGTTCTAATAATGACCTTTTTCAGATTTCTGACTTTGCAAATCGTCAGGTAAAATATTTGTCCGCTGGACAGTGCCAGCGCCTTGCCCTTACAGCACTTCTTGACCCATCAGACATAACAGCTCTGTGGTTATTAGATGAGCCTGAGACAGGTCTTGATGCAGATAGTCAGCTCCGGCTTCATAAGCATATTAACGCTTTTAAGGACGCAGGCGGACGGGTTATATTGGCAAGCCATAACCCTGACTTTCAACATCATGCCTCACAGCACATCACTCTTCTACCACCAGAGACGGATGTGTCATGAGCTTGTTTTTTCTTTTCCGTCGCGAATGTGCGCTTGGCTGGCACACCAGTACAGATAGTCTCGCGCAGGCAGGATTTTTTATCCTCATTGCCGTTTTATTCCCCCTCAGCCTTGGTCCCGGCCCTGACCTACTGCAGCAGCTAGGGATTTCGATTATCTGGATTGCTGCCTTGCTGAGTGCCCTTCCAGGATTTGACAGGTTATTTGATGCTGACTATCGCACCGGATGGTGTGAACAGGTTGCCTTATCCGGTGCAGGGCTCTGGCAATATGTCTTGGCAAAAGCGGCAAGCTGGTACTGCCTGACTGTTCTGCCATTATTGCTTATGACACCTGTAATGATGCTCATTCTTCATCTGCCACTTTCCTGCCTAGGTGATGTACTGGCAAGCCTCGCTTTGGGTATGATGGCTTTATTGCTGCTGGGCACTATCAGCGCGACGATTACGCTGGGTGCACGGAAAACAGCACTTCTTGTTGCGCTGATTATTTTGCCCCTATCCGTCCCTATTCTTATTTTTGGGGTTCTTGCCGGAGATGCTGCCTGCATGAGTGATTCAGCACTTCAGATACCAGCCCATGTCTATCTTCTGCTACTTGGCGCGTTTACAGCTGTCCTTCTGGTTCTGGCGCCGCTTGCAGGGCAGGCAGGACTTTCTGCCGCACTTGAAGAGAGGTAGAAAAATGAGCAGAAGCACGCTATCTACCTATCCAGGTTTTTTGTACCCGCATATGTTGCATTGCTCTTATGGGAGCTGGATAATATGAGTATTTTTGACAAGCTTGCCAATCCGGGGCGTTTTCAGCGTATTACTGCACCCGTGATGCCTTACTGCCTTTTTCTAGCAGGACTCAGCTTTACGGCTGGTCTTTATTATGCGCTCTTTGCCTCACCAGCCGATTATCAGCAAGGAGAGACTGTTCGTATCATGTATGTGCATGTCCCCTCAGCGTGGCTTGCACTTTCGAGCTATCTTAGCCTCGGCATCTGTGCGCTTTTTTCTCTTATTTGGCGGCATCCGCTCGCGGATATTGCGGCCCGCGCCATTGCCCCTATCGGCTGCGGGTTTGCTGGGCTCACCCTTATTACGGGTAGTTTATGGGGTTATCCAACATGGGGCACATGGTGGGTCTGGGATGCTCGACTGACTTCTATGCTTTTGCTGTTCTTTTTCTTTGTTGGTCACATCGCCCTTTCTAACGGATTTGACAGGCCAGGGCGCGGCGTACGTCCTGCCGCCATTCTTGCGCTCGTAGGCGTTATCAATCTGCCAATTGTAAAATTTTCTGTTGAGTGGTGGAATACCTTGCACCAACCAGCAAGTATTTTGCGTTCTGGCGGGGTTTCTATAGATGCAGCAATGCTAACACCGCTTCTGCTTATGTTTGCAGGGTTCCAGCTGTTTTTTCTCTGGGTTGTTCTGCACAGAATGAACTGGATGTTGGCAGAACGCCGGCAGGCTGCACGAGGACACTACTCATGACCAATTTTGATATGGCAGGATATGGCATCTTTATTTGGCCAAGCTACGCTCTGGCAGGGCTATTTGTCTGCGGCTGTATCCTGCATTCACTGATCCGCGCGCGCAATATTGCTAAATCCGACAAAGCTAAAGATTTAGGCTGAACGGGTACGTCTGCCGGTTCGTTTGCGACCTGTTGGGTCTGCCGACGGCACATTATCACTCAAATCCCGAGCCGGCAGAGAGACAGCCGCCGATAACGCTGGATAGGGGTCTGTTTTGTGTGGAATTGCCATTGCTCGTACAAAATGATCCTGAAAATCAGCTTCAACAGCTGTTTCAATTTTCTCAATATGCCGCACTGTTTTTTCGATTTCAGCGCGGGCATGAATATTCAATAGCGCCATACGGGCCCCTGCCCCGGCTGAATTACCAGCTGCAATAACATTACCCAGCGCACAATCAGGAACCATACCAAGCACCATGGCATATTTGGGATCTATATGAGTACCAAACGCACCAGCCAGCACAACGTTATCAACTTTATCTACGCCCAGCTTATCCATTAGCAAACGGAAACCTGCATGCAAGGCTGCTTTTGCTAACTGAATAGCTCGCACGTCATTCTGAATGATTTTTACCGTATCAGTGACGCGGTAGCTAAATGTCCGGCCATCGCTCTCAACCCGGCCAGACCGTTCCGCAAGGCTACCATCAATTGTGCCATCCGCCATAATGATCCCAGATAAATACATCTCTGCTAAGGCCTCGATAATGCCAGACCCGCAAATGCCTGTGATGCCTGTCAAACGAATAGCCTCATCAAAGCCCTCTTCATCTGACCAAAGCTCAGAGCCAATTACTGAAAAGCGTGGCTCAAGCGTATCAGGATCAATCCTCAACCGTTCAATTGCACCAGGGGCGGCACGCTGACCTGAGCTAATTTGTGCACCTTCGAAAGCCGGGCCTGTTGGCGAGGAGGCCGCAAGTAGTCTTTGCTTATTTCCCAGAACAATTTCAGCATTCGTACCGACATCTATCAGGAGCGCAACTTCATCTCTTGTATGCGGCCCTTCAGCCAGCACAACCCCTGCCGCATCAGCCCCAACATGGCCTGCGATACAGGGCAGGATATAAACAGAGCTTCCCGGATGGAGAGAAAGCCCGAGATCATTTGCCTTGATATCAACCGCTGTATCAACTGCCAACGCAAATGGTGCACCACCCAATTCAATAGGGTCAATATCAAGCAACAAATGATGCATCACAGGATTGCCAACCAGCACAACTTCCAGCACATCTGATGCGGTAAATCCTGCCTGTTCAGCCCCGCCTGCAATCAGTTGCTGCAATCCTTCGCGTACGGCCGCTGTCATTTCCTGAGCGCCGCCTGGATTCATTAACCCATAGGAAACCCGGCTCATCAGATCTTCGCCAAAACGTATCTGAGGATTCATAATTCCTGTTGAGGCTAGCACCTGACCATTATTCATATCGCATAGATGGGCCGACATGGTAGTTGACCCTACATCAACAGCGGCTCCTAGAATTTGTTCCTTTAACCCCGGCCAGATAGCCACAATTTGGTAGCCTGAACGCAACGCAATCGTCACTTGCCATTTGCCAGCCCGTAATATTTTCTGTAGCTGTTTGATCACATGCAATTCGCAGCTAA
This sequence comes from Alphaproteobacteria bacterium UBA4588, assembly GCA_949529445.1. Taxonomy (GTDB): domain Bacteria; phylum Pseudomonadota; class Alphaproteobacteria; order Puniceispirillales; family Puniceispirillaceae; genus UBA4588. Next base: position 41,828 of record CATISA010000018.1, on the reverse strand, counting down.
TCGGCGCTGTAACACGGCTTGGCCATTGCTCTTCAATAGCTTCGACAAGCCGGCGTAAATCGCCAGATGGCTCGTGCATATCAGGTTCACGCACCTCAACGAAACAAAGCCGCACAGGCGGAGCAAGGTCAATCAGCCTGTTATCAGCCTCTTTGCGAACAAGCTGGTTATGCACCTGGCTTGTTGCTGGCACATCTATCACAATATCAGAGACAAGCTCACACTGGCAGGCAAGCCGGCGGCCCTGCGGCAGATTACGTTTTTCGGCATAGCGCGCTTCTGAGGCAGATGGCTGAGTGAGAGCCTCAGCAGACGATAGAATGCCATGTTTTGCGAACTCACCCACCCCGACATCAATCTGGCAGCGACCACACATAGCACGTCCCCCACACACAGAGTCGATATCAACGCCAAGTTGACGTGCAGCCTGCAAAAGATTCGTGCCTGCCTTCACCTGACCCTGACGGCCAGAGGGTGTGAAAACGATTTTAAGATCGCCATTATCTGACATGTTTAAATCCTTATCAGACAAGATATGCGCTAGTCACGAGCGCGTCGCCTGTTGCTACGACGCTCACGTCCTCCAGCAGCGCCTTCGGCAGCCGGCTCCCGGAATTTTTTGATCCATTTTCGGCATTCAGGGTCAACACCATTCATCACATTTGCACCCATGATACCGGTCATCTCTTCAGGATGAAGTGGATTCATAATCGCCGATGTCATGCCAGCTCCAGCTGCCATAGACAGGAAGGCAGCATTCATACCATGCCGGTTCGGCAAGCCAAATGAAATATTTGATGCACCGCAGGTTGTATTTACTTTTAATTCGGTGCGTAGCCGGGTAATCAGGTCGAGCGCTGTTCTACCAGCAAGGTTAATCGCGCCCACCGGCATAATGAGCGGGTCAACAATCACATCTTCGCGCGGAATACCATAATCTTCCGCCCGTTCAACAATCATTTTAGCGACGTCATAACGCACATTTGCATCTTCAGAAATGCCTGTCTCATCATTCGAAATCGCGACAACCGCTGCGCCATATTTTTTCACCAATGGCAACACTATTTCTAAACGTTCTTCTTCTCCAGTAACTGAATTCACAATTGGCTTTCCTTGATAAACGGACAAGCCAGCTTCAAGCGCTTCAACAATCGAGCTATCAATAGCAAGTGGCACATCAACGACTGACTGTACTAACTGAATAGCTTCAGCTAGAATCCGCGGCTCATCTGCCATCGGAATACCTGCATTAACGTCCAGCATAGTAGCACCTGCTTCTACTTGGGCAATTGCATCTGATACTACGCGGCTATAATCACCTTCTGCCATTTCAGCAGCTAGCAATTTTCGGCCTGTGGGATTAATTCGCTCTCCAATTACGCAGAACGGAGCATCAAATCCAATAATAATTTCCTGCTTATGTGATGAAATGACGGTTCTAGTCATCTGATGAATACTCCTGAAAAACTCTTAACAAAATAGACTCGGGATAACCTATGACAGATACAGCACGAATTAGCTTTCCTGTACGTCAAATCCTCCGTCTTTAGTGAGGTTGATATGACCTTTTGCAACAGCATCAGCATAAGCTGCTGTCTTGGCAAATCCGCCAAAAGGATAGTAGTGGAAATGCTGAATGAGGCACTTATCTTCACCTGTTGGCGCATTGCTCATGCCATTAGCAAGCCCAGCAAGAAGCAGATGAGGTGACTGTACTGTCATCAGCTTGGCAACATTGCGGGCCTGTTTAGCAATAAAGCGCATGGACGGACCAATGCCCGAAATCTGCGCAAACCGGAAGAGCGTTTTAATGGTTGCCGGCCCTGGAATACCAACCCTGATTGGCAATGCATTTCCTGCCTCGCGAATAGCGCGCTCCCACGATAGAACAGCGGCAGCATCAAAACAAAATTGCGTTTCCATATAGAGACTTAGCCCCTCAGAAACAGCAAAGGCATTTTTATCGGCTATGGCTTGTGCAAGCGCATCATCATGAATATCAGGGCTACCCTCTGGGTGACCAGATACCCCAATCCGCGAAATTCCATACTTCTGGATAAGACCTGTATTCAATACCTGCATCGTATTATCAAAGGCGCCAACAGGCTTATCAACACCACCGCCAATTACAAGCACTTCTGATACATTCGCTTCTGATGTCATGCGTTTTAGCAATCCATCGAGTTGATCTTTATCACTAAGAGAGCGCGCCGCAATATGCGGAATAGCATTCATTCCTTCATCCGACAGGCGTTTTGCCACCGCAATGGTATCATTAGGGTCTGTACCAGGCAGAAAAGTGACATTAACACTGGTATTTTCAGCCAGCAAAGCCGCAAAACTATTAATTTTTGTCGCACCTGTTGGTGTTACCTCTATTGACCAATTTGCGCCTGCCTTTGCTATTGCTTCAACCGAAACACTCATCTGCCTTCAACCTTTTCCATATCATTCTTTCAGATTTAGCATAACCAGGCATCACTTTGTCCATAAGCAGACAAGATGTGATCGCTTATGCTCGTCTATCATCGGTCCGATTGCGACATCACCCTTCAGCACCACCTTTTGCAACCAGTGCTGCAAGTCGTTCACGCGGATAATCAGCTTCAATCGCTGCAGCTAGGTTATCAACCTCTGCTTGTAAATCCTCACCACATTCCCGGGCCTCACCACGACGCCATTCCGCAAGGTAATCATCTGTACTATCAGCGCCATCGCGCATTGCAGCTTCATCAATTGCTAGTGCAAACCGCTTGTGAAGTTCAATTTTTGCCTGCTCTCTTTTACGCCCACGGCCGCGCTCTGCAACCACCTGCGCAGGAATATCACGCCAGTATAATACCATGATGCTTGCCATCATCTGCTCCGTTTTACAAAGGATAAGGACTATTCAGTCTCTGCTAACCAGCCTGCTTTGTCTGACTATAAGGGCCGGAAGTATACACCCCGGCCCGTATCGTTTTTTTATAATCACAAAAATTCTTTAGCTCGCCTGAGCGCCTTGTTCACGACGTTGTGAAATAAGCTCTTTAGCTGTTTCAACCGCGACAGCAGCATCGCGGCAATACGCATCTGCGCCAACGGACTCTCCAAACGCTTCATTCAACGGAGCGCCACCTACAAGAACGATGTAGTCATCACGGATACCTTTTTCGATCATCGCATCAACAACGACCTTCATATATGGCATTGTTGTTGTAAGGAGTGCTGACATACCCAGAATATCTGGCTTATGCTCTTCAATCGCTTCGAGGTAATTTTCAACCGGATTATTAATACCAATATCGATAACTTCGAACCCTGCGCCTTCCAACATCATAGAAACAAGGTTTTTGCCGATATCATGAATATCGCCTTTGACCGTCCCGATGACGATCTTGCCAACCCGCGGGGCACCTGTCTCAGCCAGTAGTGGACGGAGAACAACCATGCCGGCTTTCATTGCATTCGCTGCCATTAACACTTCAGGCACAAATAAAATGCCATCACGGAAATCAATGCCAACAATCGTCATGCCTTCAACAAGGGCTTTGGTCAGAACGTCATAAGGTGTCCATTTGCGCGATAGAAGAATGTTAACGGCTTCAACAATCTCTTCTTGCATCCCATCATAAAGATCATCATGCATCTGCTGAACAAGTTCGTCATCATCCAAATCGGCGAGAATAATATCTTCTTCATCTGACATTGATTAATCCTCCTGCAGGCGGCATCACACCTGAAAAAACGATACTCGTATTAGTCTTACTCTCTTCACTTGAATGATTCATTAGATTGTGTGACTACGCGGCGCGACTGAATCTATCACGAGTGCGACATAACGCGCTCCCCAGCCCTCCCTAACGGTATTTTTCGTCACTTGTATGCTTTGCGATAATCGGCATCGTCATCAGAGCAAAAACGACGGATATACCAGTAAGACCAAAGGTTTTAAAGGTAACCCAGTCATCTGTTGAGAGTAACCGCCATGCAATTTCATTCGCGCATGCAGATACGGCAAACATCGCTGTCCACACCCATGTTACCTTTTGCCAGCCTTCATCATCCAGCGCCATTTGTTGCCCTAGCAGGGCTTTCAGCGGGGCCTTATTCAGAAGCTGCCCACCAGCAAGAAATAGCGCCAACCCGCCACTAATCACTGTTGGTTTGATCTTGATATACCACTCATCATCAAAATGTAGCGCAAGCCCCCCGAATAGCGTGACAGCAATACACCCAAAAAGTGCAAGTTTTGGGACCCGCCTATCTAATGTCCAAGACAGGCCAAGAGCAACAAGCGTTGAGGCAACCAGGACAGCCGTTGCCAGCATAATGTCTTTGGTAAAATAGTTTGTCGCAAAGAAGAGTAAAAGCGGGCCAAATTCCAGATAGCCACGGTGTTTTGGTTTCGACTCTGTTTTCTGCACACTCATTTAAGCAACCCTTTCAGTGGATAATAGTGCGAGGCATGATGATGCCGCTATTAATATTAAATCCGCAGATACGCCCTCATTTCGAGCTTCTTCGCCAAGACGCTGCCGCCAGAGACGGGCGCCTTTTTTACCGTGAAACAGTCCCAACATATGGCGCGTTATCGCATGTAGGGGAATACCGTCTTGCATCTGCGTTGCAGCATAGTGCGTCATTGCCTGCAAAACATCATATCTATCAGCAGATGAGTGACCAAAATAGTCTGCTGCCATATCTGCTAGCCTGTCAGGCGTCTGATAAGCTGACCTACCAACCATCACGCCTGCAAAAACAGCGGCGCCATACATCTCATTTAGCGGCAGAATTGCATCTGAAATCTGATTACTATCTGTTAGCCCACCATTAAGAATAATATCAAGCTCTGGGTATCGTAGAGCCAGTCGCGCCGCACGATCATAATCAAGCGGCGGTATATCTCTATTTTCTTTTGGACTCAACCCGTTAAGCCATGCTTTGCGAGCATGGAGATAAATTACAGTAGCGCCAGCCCCACCCACAATATCTATAAATCTATCAAGCCCTTCTTCGGGATCCATATCATCGATCCCAATACGGCATTTAACAGTGACCGGCCGTTCTGTTTCAGACTTCATCGCACGCACAAGCCCTGCAACAAGTTTTGGCTCTGCCATGAGGCACGCACCAAACCGGCCAGATTGAACCCTATCAGACGGGCATCCTACATTTAGATTAATTTCGTCAAACCCAAATGGCCCAACCGCAGCAACAGCTGCCGCGAGCCGCTCTGCATCTGCGCCGCCAAGCTGCAATGCAAGCGGATGTTCTGAGGCATCATGCTGGCAAAACCGCTTTGGGCCCGCATGTAAAATAGCCTCCGCTGTGACCATTTCTGTAAAGAGCAACGCTTCAGGTGCCAGAAGCCGGTGGAAATAGCGGCAATGGCGCGTTGTCCAATCCATCATCGGCGCGACAGATAGGCGCCGAGCATCAGAAAGCTTTCTGTTAGACCCTGTGCTGGCAGATTGCTTGAAGAGCGGGTTCACCTAAACTTCCTCACTCTCGGCTAGTATTGCGCGTCTAATATCAGAAACAGCATTTGCATGAGCATCAAACCCTTCATAACGAGCAAATATTTCGGTTAGCGGCGCCATTTCGTCAAAACCGGCAGCTTCAACCCTGCCAAGAGATGCTGTACGAATAAAATCATGAACACCAAGGGGCGAATGGGCATGTGCTGCACCGGATGTTGGCAATACGCAATTCGGCCCCATCATATAATTAGCAAGTGAGCCTGCACTGTAAGGGCCTGTCAGAATTTCAGATGCTGTTGTCAGAGCTGCGATATGTGCATCCGGCGCAGCTGATAAAATTTGGCAATGCTCTGGTGCATATTCATTAATAAACCGGTAGGCATCTTCATTTGTCTCTGCCAGCACAATCCCGCCATTATTACCTGTCAGGACTGCACGGGCATAAGTAGCCCTCTCATCAGACATTTGCGCCATATATTCCGGCAGAATAGCCGTCACCTGCTGTGCTAATTCTGCAGATGTGGTCACAAGAAAGGCTGAACTATCGGCACCATGTTCTGATTCAATCAGAATATCAAGCGCTGCAAGGCGGGCGTCAAGAGTGCCATCGGCAAAAATAATAACTTCGCTAGGTCCAGCAGGAAGGCGCGAGTCTATCTTATTGGCAAGCAAGCGTTTTGCAGCAACAAACCATGGACTCCCCGGCCCTTCTATTTTCCGACATTTCGGAATAGAGGCAGTCCCAAAGGCGGCCGCTGCAACTGCCTGCGCACCGCCTGCTTTGGCAATCTGCGATACACCAGCCAAATCAGCAGCTACCAATGTTGCCGGGTCAATCATCCCATCCTGTCCAGGCGGCGTCAAAATAATCGGCTCTGGCACACCAGCAACAATTGCTGGTATTGCCGTCATTAATGTCACCGACGGGAAGGAGCCCTTACCGCGCGGTGAATAGAGTGCGACTTTATCTATTGGGTAGGCACGCTCTCCGACAAAGATGCCGGGGCGAATTTCCATCTGCCATTCAGCCTCTGGCTTCTGGCGTTCATGAAATCTGCGAATATTATCAGCAGCATATTCAAGTGCCTCTATCAGCTTGCCATCGAGCTTGTCATAGGCTTGCTTGATCTCCTGCGAGCTCGCAAGGATAGCTTTGCCATCCATATCTGCACCATCAAACTTCGTGGCATACTCATGCAAAGCATCATCACCACGTAACCTTACATCGTCAATGATCGGAATAACCTTCTCAGTAAACTGGGTAAGGTCATCTTCGGTGCGGGCCTGCAATGTGCGGATCTGTTCTATGTTCAGCTGCGAGAGCGTATGAATGATAATGGCGTCTGACATTTGCTATCCATTCAGATTAGATATGGGGCGAGAAGAGGCCGTAAAAATTCTGCCGTGTGTATAGGCGAAATCATAGGATGTGGCAAATGAAAGCCCATACATTCCATCAAACCGGTTTAATTTTTTGACTGCTCTTCAAGGGTAAAAATATTGCGCCCCTGATTATCCTGAACAGAAATGACCCAGCAATCAGGGTCACGGTCAATTTCACGCGCCAATCGCTCTGAGACGTCCTGTGCAGAAACAAATCCCTCACCAGTCAGCCTATCCCACTCAAAACCACCCTCAAAACTGCTCCGCCGCACCAGAAGCGCTGCCTGTCCTGGCGCAACATCCAACTCAACGAAAAGCGCTCCTGCCTTATCATCGCCATGACGCACGATGCTTGCAAATATGCCAATCTGTTCAGCAGCGCGAATACTTGCTTTTACAAGAAGTTCTGTTGTGAGACGGGGAGTCATAAGCAGCTCTCTTTTTCAATGACAATTCCAGACCTCATGAAAGGCTTGGCTATATGTCGTGCTAAAAATCGGTGCATCTGCCACCATTTTCCCAATCACCATAACGCGTTGGCTCCGGACCTTTGGGACCATTCCTTTCGGGCGGCATAGTATTATGCGTGTCTTCATCTTTCGCCGCTTGAGGGGTAGATGGCAGCGTCTTAGATGACTCTTTTTCATTCTGTGAGGTCATTTCATGTCTCCTGCAATCTGATCGGAGGGCATATAATGCGCCGCCTTCACTATTATATAGCACATTTGTTCATATAGGCAGTCCAGCGACTAAGACAAGCTAATCTGCTACAATCCCCATCTGAATCGTTATCAAATCATGCCAAGGTGATAGACAAGAGCAAGCGCGTCTGGTTTATTCGCGCCTATGAACGATACACCCTCCTCAAAAGCACGTCCTAAATTAAGTTTGAAGAAGCGCCCACCGCTGAAACACAAGAAGCGGAGCCGGCCTCATTCAGGTAGCAGGTCATCATCGCATCGTGCTCAGTCTGAGCCGCGCGTCCCATCCATGCCAAAGATGAAGAATGTCTTATCCAGCCGGTCGGCTGCGTTTCATATTCTAACAGACATCATCATCCATCATAAAATGCTGGCAGACGCTGTTAATGCGCATCAACCACTGGCTGAGCTTGAGCAACGCGACCGTAGTTTTGCCCGCCTGCTGATTGCAACATGCCTGCGCAGAAATGGCCAGATAGCGTCTCTTCTTGCTCCTCTGGTGACTCCAGAAACGGACATGCCAACGCGGATTATTTTGATGATTGGAATCGCTCAACTAGTCTTTATCGGTACCGAAGCCCATGCCTCTATTGATACGACTGTTGAGCTCGCAAAACACGTTCTTGCACCGCGCAAATCAGGCATGGTGAATGCTGTTCTTAGGCGCTTACAACGCGAATTAGACGACCGTCTTGCTGCCACCAATATTATCGAAAACCTTCCCCGGGGACTAGCGTCTCGTTGGCGTGACTCATGGGGGGCAGCTGAACTTACCAAATTAGCCGAACAGGCAATGGCCGTGCCGCCGCTTGATATTGCTGTGAAGAATGATGCCGCATTCTGGGCTGAAACGCTGGGCGGACAGGTTCTTACCTCACACATTGTACGCTGTCCCCCGCTTGGTGATATTCGCGCAATACCTGGCTATGATGAGGGCGCATGGTGGATACAAGATGCAGCAGCAGCCCTACCTGCCGAAATGCTGATAGCCTCGCAAGGCGGCAGTCTGAGCAACAAAACTGTACTTGATTTATGTGCAGCACCAGGTGGTAAAACAGCCCAGCTTGCAGCAGCAGGAGCACGTGTCTGCGCAGTCGAAAAAGATCCAGACCGGCTAGCGCTGTTACATCATAATCTCGCACGTCTTTCACTCTCTGCTGAGGTTGTTGAAGCTGACATTCTGGATTACACACCGCCGTATCAATCTGATTTCATCATTCTTGATGCACCTTGCTCTGCAACAGGAACTTTCCGGCGTCATCCTGATATCTTTTTGCACAAAAAAGCACCCGATTTGATGCGGCTCCAGCAAACACAAATCGCTCTGCTCGAACGCTCTCTTAACTGGGTCGTAAATGATGGCGCGCTATTTTATGTTACATGCTCGCTTCAGCCCGAAGAGGGCGAAGAAGTGATAGAGACTATTCTGGCAACAGGTCAGGCCCGACTTCTGCCTTTCACAGAAACCGAACTCGGGATCTTTTCAGCCGCGTCTCATCCTAAAGGCTGGGCGCGTATCCTGCCCTCCTGTCTTGATCATATCAGCTCTGATTCTGCAAATGCTGGCACGGGATGTGATGGGTTTTTCGTTGCGCGGTTACAACCTGTTAGGTCATAATAACCTCAGTGCTGATATCGCCGAATTCTTCATCAGAGTAGAATTTAATGTTGCCACACACCTCGTTAGAGCATGACTCCGTTTCCTTCCGCTGGGAGCTAACCAAGTTAGAAAAGCTGTTCCGTAAATCGCGGCTTTTCACATGGCAGTTACGTGGCGAAAATCCTGTTCTACCTTTAGTCACATTATCAGACCCGTGGCGCGGTACTGAAAAGAATGGCACGCCGGTCTCCGAGCACCCTAACGCTGAAAATATGGCCGACCCTAGCTATCATAGCTTTGAGTGGATTCGTGATGTACGTGAAGCTGGCGGCACTGCTGGCCGCGGACTTGTGCGCACTCACCTCACCTACTGGATGACCCAGAACCGGTCTTGGTCAGCGGTGAGCTGGCGCCCTGACATTATTGGCAAGCGGTTATCGACCTTACTGTTTTGCTATGGATGGTTTGGCGATTCTGCTGATGAGAGTTTTCAGACAGCATTAGCTGCATCACTTGCCCTTCAAGCACGCTGCCTTGCACTTGATTGGCAGCGGATGCCAACAGGCATTGCCCAGCTTTCTGCCTTGCGCGGGCTGATTATTGCCCAGGCTGTTTTTTATAAAAGCGCACGTGATGTTGAAGCCTTGTGTAATCTGATTGTGCCAAAAGTGAAATTTCAACTGTATCAGGATGGGGGACATAAAAGCCGACAGCCTGAACAGCATCTCGAGGTCATGCGGATTATCCTTGAGTGCCGGATGGCATTAGCCCATGTTGGCCAGATAGACTTTCCTATTTTTGATGAAATCATTCCCCAGATGGCTGCCATTGCCAAAATCTGGCGTCACGGGAACGGTCAGTTTGCCCAGTTCAATCTAGCAGGGAGCAGCTCTGTAGATAATATTAATGAGGTTCTGAGCCGGGTAAATGGACGTATCCGCTCCATCCAGCATGCACCGGAAACAGGCTTTAGCCGGCTTGCATCAGGCCGCAATACGCTTATCTGTGACACTGGCAGTAGTCAAAATGCCGAGGCCAATATCTGTGCAAGCACCTCGGCTTTTGAATTTTCGGTTGGCAGTCATATGCTGATTGTTAATTCTGGACAGACAAGCCCAGATAGGCGCTTGAATACTGTCCTGAGCCAGACGGCAGCTCATTCTACACTAACACTGGATGGGCTCGATAATGAGGCGGCTTTCAGAAACCGCTTTGCAAGCGTGATAGACTGCGATGTTGGCCCTGCCACAGGTGGCAGTCTCATAAGCCTTACCCACGGAGGATATGAGCGCTCACACGGGCTCTTGCATAGCCGGCAGTTATTCCTAGCAATGGGCGGCGGCAATCTGCGAGGACAAGATAAGCTGACCTACACAAGTGCACCAGGTGAAATTCCATCAGAAGCCATTATCAGATTTCATCTTCACCCCGGGGTGAGTGCTGCCATGATAGGAGGCGGCCATATCTTACTAAAAATTCGTGGTCAGAACGCTGGATGGGTCTTTAAATCGAAAGGTGGACGGGTCAGCCTTGATACATCACTCTATATTGATCAGGGCCGGCGCATGAGCTGCCAGCAAATCGTTGTGCGTAGCACCGCTGACCAAATCCAAACAGTTGGAAGCCTTGTTGTTAACTGGGCATTCCAGCGAAGCCTAAAAATCTAACTGCGGCAAATTCATACCTTGTTATCCAGACCTGTTTTGGTCCATAACCTGCCTAACTTTAGTCCTGTCAGCGCTGTGGCATCCTGAACTTCACGAGGCTCGCTTACTCCATGCTGCCTGATACGGCGATAAATTAACCTACTCATAAGGAGTTCCCTATCGATGTTTGATGTCGGCCCGCGCCAGATTAAAACAGCTCTGATTTCTGTTTCCGACAAAACTGGAATTGAATCTTTTGCCCAGCGCCTTGGCAGGGCAGGTATCAGGCTGCTCTCAACTGGTGGAACAGCACGCCTCTTGCGTGATGCTGGATGCGATGTAACCGACGTCTCTGAAGTGACAGGCTTTCCTGAAATTATGGATGGGCGCGTAAAAACATTACATCCTGCCATTCATGGCGGTGTGCTGGCACGACGTGACAAGCCAGAACATCTTGCAGCGCTTGACGAACATGGCATTGGTGAAATTGATATGCTTGTGGTCAATCTCTATCCCTTTGCTGATACAATTGCGCGCGGGGCTGATTTCGAAACAGCGGTTGAAAATATTGATATTGGTGGCCCTGCAATGATACGCGCCGCTGCTAAGAACCATCCCTTTGTAACTGTCGTTACAGACCCGTCTGATTATGATGACATAGCTGATTCATTAGATAATGGCGGGACTGTCAGCGCCGACATGCGACGCCGATACGCTGCCAAGGCTTTTGCGCGAACATCTGCCTATGACAAAATGATAACCGACTGGCTAACAACGCAAACAAATGAGGCTGACACTAGCAGCTTTGCCCCAAACCTTTTGGTGACAGGGCGCAGAAATGCTGTCTTACGATATGGTGAAAATCCGCATCAATCAGCCGCAATCTATCACAGTGGAGAAGATGGCCCGTCTGTTGTAAACGCTACACAAATCCAAGGAAAACCTCTTTCCTATAATAATATCAATGACACCGATGCCGCCCTGAAACTTGTTGCAGAATTTGAGGCGCCGACAATAGCCATTATCAAACATGCAAACCCCTGCGGCGTTGCCAGTAATAGCTCGCTTGTTGGGGCATGGCGTGATGCGTTGGCAGCAGACCCCGTCAGTGCCTTTGGCGGTATTATTGCCTGCAACCGGATGCTCGATGCTGATGTAGCACGTGAAATTGCCGGGCTCTTTACTGAAGTCGTCATTGCACCGGAAGCAACGGATGAAGCTACAGAAATTTTAGCGCAAAAACAGAATCTGAGACTACTTTTAACAGGAAGTATGCCGAATCCCCAAGCGCCGGCAGTAGCCGTAAAATCCATTCTGGGCGGCTATCTTGTGCAAGATGCCGACACCAAAGGCTTTACGGCTGATGAGCTGAATATTGTGACCAAAGCCAAGCCAAGTGCAGCACAAGTTAATGATATGATGATGGCATGGAAAATTACCAAACATGTGAAATCAAATGCCATCGTCTATGTAAAAGACGGTATCTCAGCTGGTATTGGCGCCGGCCAGATGAGCCGTGTGGATTCCTGCCGGATTGCAGCACAAAAAGCAGCTGATATGGCAGCCCATCATGGCTGGGATGCACCACGCACAATTGGCTCTGTTGTAGCCTCTGATGCCTTCTTTCCGTTTGCTGATGGCTTGCTGACTGCTATTGATGCCGGGGCTCAGGCAGTTATCCAGCCAGGGGGCTCAATGCGCGATGACGAGGTTATTGCTGCAGCAGATGAAGCAGGCATCGTGATGGGCTTTACAGGCCAACGTCACTTTAATCACTAAGCCTTAAAGGGTAATATCAAGAAAGCATTTCGCCATTAATCGTGGCCAATCATCGGCAATAGGCCGGTGCCAGCCATAAGGCTCAGGCGGCATGAATAAAGGATGTGCTGTGGCAGAATAGATGCTCATTTCGGCTGTAAAATGGGTAAAAACATGCCGGATAATCCTAGGACTTTTCTGCCAAACAATATCATCAAGACCCGCTATCTTGGGTATGGTTAAGGCTGATTTATCCCACCCTGCTGACGGAAAAGACAGCATCCCTCCCAAAAGCCCACGCTGCGGGCGGTGATACATCATTACATCTCCATTCTGGGCTGTTAGAATATAAACAGCACCTGCTCTAACCGGCTTTTCTATCTTTACAGGCTTTACCGGAATATCCGCTGCCAGCCCGTCCTCATCAGCACGGCACTGCGCTTTCAGCGGACAATGAGCACATCGCGGATTTCTAGGCAGGCAAATAGAAGCGCCAATATCCATTAATGCTTGTGGAAAATCAGATCGATTTGTTGCTGGAATAAGTTGCGTATAGGCCACCCGCAAAATTGGCTTTACTTCAGCAACCTGCGCCTTTAGCCCCATCAGACGCATCAGCACCCGCTCAATATTACCATCAATAACGATGGCTGGCTTATCAAAGGCAATAGCAGCAATAGCGCCGGCAGTATAAGGCCCTATCCCTGGTAATGTCTGTAATGTCTCATAATCATCGGGAAAGATGCCATTATAGTCGGTGGAGATAAGCTGTGCTGCTTTGTGCAGATTGCGGGCACGCGCATAATAGCCAAGTCCCGCCCATTCAGAGAGCACATCATCTAACGGCGCGCGAGCCAGAGCATGAATATCAGGCCAGCGTTCACAAAATCGCTGAAAATATGGTAACACAGTCGCAACAACTGTTTGCTGTAACATTAGTTCAGACAGAAACACATGATAGGCCGGTGTAAGTTCTGGCCAGCGGGCGCGCCACGGAAGATGTCGCCCTTGATGGGCGTACCACCTGAATAAATTATCTGATAACGCGGGCGCCAACTCTGCTAGATGCTGTATTCTGCTCTCTGCCGCGTTAACTTTGCGCTGCGATGATGGTGCCATAAGGCTTCCTTAGCAATCGACATAGACTGTTTGTGATGTTTCCTTTATTTATAGAAAATGCGAGACGGGTAAAGTGAATTAAGCCGAGCTATTATGGAAAAATGTGGAGATACCGCACATGACCAGAGTAAAAACACCGGCAAAACGCAGCCGTTCTTTACGTAAATTATCGTCATTATCTGACAAATTGATCAGCCCAACGCTTCGGAAACGCGGCTTTTCACTCTCAAAAATTATTCTGCACTGGCCTCAGATAGCCGGACCAGCGGCTGACTGGTCGCTGCCTGTTGACCTGACCTTCCCGCGCGGTACAACTGCAAAAGCAACATTAACACTGTCTATTCGAAGTGGGCGCGGCCCCGAAGCCATCTCTCAGTCGGCACAATTATGCGAAGCCGTCAATGCCCGTTATGGCTATCAGGCCGTTGCCCGAATCAAAGTTCGTCAGGACTTGGCAAAAACGCGACTTACGCGGGGGCAAGCTACAGGTGGGACTGCATTGTCTGAAGGGTCATCATACCAAGAACAGGAAGCTGTGTTTGCCCCTGATAGGCTGGATTATATGACGACTAAGATACAAAGTCCTACTGTTCGCGCCTCGCTTATCAAGCTGGGAAAGGCGCTGCGGAAATAAGAGGTAAAAAAGTCGCTTGAAAAGCACCTGTCCGCTTTGCGATAATAAAATTGTAATGCTATTGACTAGCGCAATGTGATAGATGGGTCATCTGGCTTGTCTGACGTTAATCCGAGGAATATGTGATGTCTTTTAAACCCACTCAATTTGCTGTTATTAAACCGCTTCAACGCCGAACGGTTTTAGCAGGCGCCGCATCACTATTAGCAAGCTATGCTTCGCCGTTTGGCGCGCAGGCTGCCAGCATTATTCTATCAGCTGAACAGGCGCGTGCACCGCGGGTCATTGGTTCAGATGATGCAGGAATCACCATAGCAGAATATTTTTCCATGACCTGTAGTCATTGCGCTAAGTTTCATGAACAGACCTATCCCCGTGTTGTTGCGGAGCTGGTCGATACAGGGCGTATTCGTTTTGAGCTTCGGCCATTCCCGCTTGATGGTCTTGCGTTGCGGGCTCATGCCTTATGCCGCGCCTTACCAGAGAAAAGCTATTTCAGAATGGTCAGCACACTTCTTGGTCAGCAAAAAAACTGGATTGGCGCAGACGACCCTATCGCCGCCCTAAAAAACTATGCACGCCTTGCCGGCATTTCAGCCTCTGATTTTGATTTGATTATGAGCGACCGACCATTTCTAGAGGCTCTGGTTGATATTCGTCAGCAAGCTATCCGTAATTTCAAAATAAGTTCCACGCCAAGCTTTGTTGTTAATGATGATACAAGTTTCAGCGGCTCACTTGATTATGATTCGTTTCTGGCTGAAGTGAATAAAGCAGGATTATAATTTATCATACCAGACAAAGACTGTTCGAATGCCGAAAGGCACGGGCACTGTAAATGTGTAAGGACCCGCTGTAATGATTTTCCAAAACCTGACAATGGCAGGGTTTAAATCCTTCGCTGAAAAGGTGGAAATGGATATTGATCCTGGTTTAACAGGTATTGTCGGACCAAACGGGTGCGGTAAATCTAATATTGTCGAAGCCATGCGCTGGATCATGGGCGAGAGTTCCGCCCGCCAGATGCGCGGCACCGAAATGGATGATATTATTTTTGCCGGCACCGAACACAGACCGGCACGTAATCTTGCAGAAATATTGCTAAAAATTGATAACAGCAACAGAACAGCACCAGCAGACTTTAACAATGCGGACGAGCTTGAAATTATTCGCAAAGTTCAGCGCGGTAAAGGCTCAAACTATCTGATTAACGGTCGGCCTGCTCGTGCCAAAGACGTTCAGCTTCTGTTTGCTGACACCGCGTCTGGCGCCCGTTCATCTGGCATTGTCTCACAAGGGCGGATCGGGGCAATTGTTGGTGCAAAACCCGAAGATAGACGGAGTCTCATTGAAGAAGCAGCCAATATCAAAGGCTTGCACCAGCGCAAGCGAGACGCCGAATTAAAGCTGCGTGGCACAGAAACCAACCTTGAGCGCCTTGATGATATTATCCAGCAATTATCAGAACAGCGTGCCCAACTGGTAAAGCAAGCACGGCAGGCGGCACGCTACCGCTCGGTTGCAGATAGAATTCGCACAGCTGAGGCGCAGTTACTGCGGGCCCGCTGGTATATTGCGCGCGCCGCATCTGATGAAGCAAAAAAACGAGATTCCGTCTGCCGTCAGGAAATAGAAACAGCCACCCGTCATAATGCTGCGATTGCGGTCGAACTTTCAACAGCCGCCGCCACACTTCCTGCCTTAAGAGATGCTGAAGCTGCACAGGCTGCAGAAGTACAAAAATTTACTCTTACCTTACGGGATTATGAACGCGAACTGGCGCAGATAGTCTCAACCCAGCAGCGACTAACATCACAACTTGCTCAAATTGATGCTGACGCCGAGCGTGAAGACACGCTACATGGCGATGCAAGCGCAGCCCTAGAAGGGCTGGCAGATGAGCTAACTGCGCAAGACCAAGCCGTTACTCTTACAGGCCCAAACCTTGAAAATGCTCGTCAGGCATTAGAGACCGCCCGTAGTAAAAGTGCAGCAGCAGATACTGAGGCCGCTACCTTGCGGGCAAAACAGCTTGCCGTTCAGACGGCCCGCGAAAGCAAACGCGCACAAGATGCCCAGCTCGCTGAACGGATTGCCCGATCCGATGCAGATCTTGAAGGCTTGAATATCAGCCAGCTAGAGACTGAAGGCCATGAAGCTGCTGAGCGTCATGAAGCTGCTGAACGTGCTGCGCAGAATGCCAATACAGCCTTTGATGCTTGCGAAGCCGCCCTTAATGTGGCTGATATTGGCCGTGAGGAAGACCTTGCTCGCTTCAGAGATGCTGATGCAATTGTCACCCGTTTAACCGCAGAGCTAGATGCCTTAAGTTATCTTTTGTCTGAATCAGATAGCCAGATAGGCACGCCTATGTCAGACTTAGTAACAGTTTCAGACAGTATGGAACTTGCCCTTTCACTTTGTTTTGCCGGTGAGCTTTCCTTATCATACACCCCATCTGTTAAAGGGTTTTGGCGTGATGAAGTTACAACATCACAGATGACAGCTCCCAAGATCGGCACTCCCCTCTCTCACTTTGTTAGTGGCAATGAAACATTGTTGCGCGCGATTAGCGGGATTGCTGTTGTCGAAGATCATGACGGGGAAAACCTGCAATATCAGCTCGCGCCTGGGCAGGCTCTTGTGAGTCGTGAAGGCACCTTATGGCGCTGGGATGGTCTAGTAAAAACAGCTCAGGCAGCATCTGATGCAGAACGTATTCGCCAGCGCCAGCGTGTCTTGGAGCTTACCGAGGAGCTTGGCACAGCCACAACAACACGCAACGCAGCAGAACAAAAATTACAAAGCAGTGAAGAGCTCTGCCACGAAATACGGGGCGAGCGCGCCAGCCTTCTTGAGGCAGCTAAACGTCTACAAACCGAAGAAACAGATGCCAGACGCCGTGCTGAGCAAGCTAGTGCAGCCCTTCAAAATGCCCGCACTCGCGAAGTTGATTTACAGCAAATCCGAGCTGATGCGTTGCAGGATCGAACTGCACTGATGGGTGATGTACAAACTGATGATGACCTCTCAGCGCTAGAGCAAAAGCTTGAAGCGTGTGAAAATACTGCGCGAGCCTGCAGGGCTACGCTTGATAATGCTGCCTCTACTGAGGCCGAACTCGCACAAGCTATTCACGCCGCAACAGCACGTAAAACAGACATTGCTCGTCAACAGCAAGACTGGCAGACCCGCCTATCACAAACGGCTCATCGGCGTTCTGAAATGACCGCCCGCCGTGCAGCAGCCCAGCAAGAAATGGATACATTAAGCCAGCGCCCCAGTCTGATTAAGGGGGAGCAGGATAAAGTGATAACACTTCAAGAGGCAGCAGAAATAGCGCGTCAGGGAAAAGCAGATGCTTTGCGAAGTGCTGAGGAAAAAACACAAGCACTTACCACAAGACAGCGCGAGTCCGAACGCCTACTTACAGCGGCGAGAGAAACCGGTATTCGTGCCGAGGGCGCTCGTGAAAGATGCGAGGCAGACCTTGAAGTCATCAGAGAGCGGATTGCCGAGAAACTTGACTGTGCGCCTGCCCAGCTTGACGAAATCGCCGGTTTAAAAGACGGTGCGTCTGATGAGCCAATTGATACGCTAGAGGCTCGTGTTACGCGCTTGCATAATGAACGGGAACAGATTGGGCCAGTTAATCTACGCGCTGAAGTTGAAATGGCAGAGATTGATAGCCGCGTCACAGAAATGCAGACCGAAAAAGATGACCTTGTCGAGGCCATTGCCAAGCTCCGCAGTGCTATTTCGACCCTCAATAAAGAAGGTCGCGCACGATTGCTTGCAAGCTTTAATGATGTGAATAAATATTTCACTGAACTCTTCAAAACCTTATTTGGCGGCGGTCATGCAGAATTACGGCTCACAGAGTCTGATGACCCATTACTTGCCGGCATTGAGATTCTTGCGAGCCCTCCGGGCAAAAAAATGCAGTCCCTCTCTTTGTTATCTGGCGGCGAGCAAGCCCTGACAGCACTGGCAATCATCTTTGCTGTTTTCTTAACAAACCCAGCACCTATCTGTATTCTGGATGAGGTTGATGCACCATTAGATGATAGTAATGTTGCGCGTTTCTGTGATTTGCTGCGTGATATTGCCCAGCGGACCCAAACACGTTTCCTTGTGGTTACACACCACCGCATGACAATGGCACGCATGGATAGGCTGTTTGGCGTGACCATGGAACAAAAAGGAATCAGCCGACTCGTTTCTGTTGATTTGCAAACTGCCGAGGAAATGCGTGACCCTGTTATGGGTCATGCCTAATCAGGCCGTAATCCTCGCTCATCAGGGCCAGCTATCACCTTATTTTGATGCGCGCCATTGCCGCAGGTCGTCACCATGTGGAATCACTTGACAAAGTTGACCGGTCGGCACTAGTGTGACCTCGATTTTTAAGCTTTTTCGACAGGCAATTTTTTTCGCCTTTTTGAGAGAAGTTTAAGGCAAGAAGGATGTCAGAAGCGGAGCACAGGTGGCAGACGAAAAATCCTCAGATAAAAAGGCCGTATCGGTGGCTGACGCAAAAGTCAGCTCTTCTTTATCTGAGCGAATTTCTCATCTGGAACAAAAACACCGCATCGCCGATGATACTCCGCCGCAAGCCACTATCCCGCAAGGCGGTATGGCATTAGCAGGCAGGGTTTCATCCGAACTTGTTGCAGGACTTATCGTCGGCGCTGGGAGCGGATGGGTTCTAGATCGCTGGTTAGATACATCGCCGCTGATGCTTGTGGTGATGTTCTTTCTGGGAGCCGTGGCAGGCATGGTAAATGTCTGGCGCGCAGTATCGGGTCGTGGAATGGCAGCCGGATACGCCGATGATTATGAGACGAGAGCTAAAAAAGACAGCTCAGAGTAAGAACGCGTAGGAGGACAAAGGTGCATTCACCGGTTGAACAGTTTACTATCAAGGTTCTTTTTGCCCTGAACCTTTTTGGCTACGACGTATCTTTCACTAATTCTAGCCTCTTCATGGTTTTAACTGTGCTGGCAAGTGTTGTATTTCTTGCCCTCGCCATTCGCCCTGCCGCTCTTATTCCGGGCCGCATGCAGGGGCTTGCCGAGATGTTGTATGAGTTTGTTGCAGATATGGTCCGCAGCAACGTTGGCAATGAAGGCCGACCTTATTTTCCGGTAATTTTCACCCTATTTATGTTTGTTTTGTTCTCAAACCTGCTGGGTCTTATCCCCTACAGCTACACAACAACAAGTCAAATTGTGGTAACCTTCGCAATGGCATTAACCATTTTTTTGGGTGTTACGCTGATTGCCCTTGTGAAACACGGATTTCACTTCTTTAGTTTCTTTGTCCCGTCTGGTGCTCCAAAGGCCCTTATCCCTTTCCTCGTTATTATCGAAGTTATTTCTTACTTTGTTCGCCCCGTTAGCCTTTCTGTTCGGTTGTTTGCCAATATGCTGGCAGGCCACACAATGCTGAAGGTGTTTGCTGGACTTGCTGTTATGATAGCAAGCGCAGGCGGGGTTGCTGCGGCTGGTTCCGTCCTGCCCCTCATTGCAATTATTGGCTTAACCGGACTAGAGGTTTTGGTGGCTGTTCTTCAGGCATATGTGTTCACGATTTTGACTTGTATGTATCTGAATGACGCGCTACATCTGCACTAGTTTTTGACTTGAAACCTTTTCTACCTGATGTCAGCGCTTCGCTAAGAAGTCTCGCATCTTAAAACGAAACTAAACTCTCTTTTGACATGGAAGGAATATGAGATGGACGTCGAAGCTGCAAAAATGATAGGTGCTGGTATTGCTGTATTACCGCTATTAGGCGTTGGCCTAGGTATTGGGAATATCTTCTCATCATTAGTTAACTCAATCGCGCGCAACCCATCAGCACGTGACGCGGTTTTTGGTATTGGAATTCTGGGCTTTGCGCTAACAGAAGCGATCGCACTGTTTGCTCTTGTTGTTGCCCTTCTGATGCTTTTTGCCCTTTAAGGCGAGATAAAATATCTGTCCTGCCTGCTGTAACTGTAGGCAGGACATTGCCACTTGAAACTGAGAGGTCTCTTCTTGGTGAATGTGGGACCGCTTAATAGGTGAAAAAAAGACAGGCTAAGGCGCCTTGCTTTATGCGTTGTGTTAAGACTCTGCTTTGCAATACTAAAGCTCATTGCACAGTATAACCATCACTGCGGTAAAAAAGATGAGCAAACAGAATTGGTGTGCGAGATGAAACATAAAACCCTGCTACTAGTTGTAACATTGCTAATGTCACCAGCTTTTGGTTGGGCCGCCGGTGGTGGCAACGAAGCAGGCGGACTGCCGCAGCTCGATTTAACAACATGGCCAACGCAGCTGTTCTGGTTGATTGTCACCTTTGCGATTATGTATCTTTTGATGTCAGTGATGGTAACACCACGCATCCGGTCTGTTCTTGAAGACAGGCAACAAAGAATTACAAACGATCTGGAAAAAGCGCGCGACGCTGACAGTAAAGTCACAGAAATGCGCCTCAGCTATGAAGCATCTCTTGAAGCTGCCCGTTCAGAAGCCGCTGAAAAAGCGCGCGATGCTCTGAACGAAGCGAAATTGACAGCTGAAAAAGCTGAAGCTGAAATGGCAACAAAGCTTAACCGTAAGATCAAGACGGCTGAAAAAAAGATGATGAAGATGCGTGATGACGCAATGGTAAACATAGATGAAGTTGCGGCTGAAATTACAGCACTAACTGTCTCACATCTAACAAACCTGAAACCGACAAAAGCAGCAGTGAGTAAGTCAGTAAAAATTGCTATGGCAGCACGTGCAAATCAGGAGGCATCGTAACATGTATTTTGACGAATCAGCTTGGGTTGCAATCGGATTTGCCCTGTTTATTATTTTAGTCTGGAAAAAAGCCCGCGCGGCATTGGTTGGAATGCTTGATGGACGCGCAGACAAAATCAGTGCTGAGTTAGATGAAGCAAAACAGCTGCGCAAAGATGCAGCGCGTGAGCTAGAAAAATTTGAAGCCCTGAAAAAAGAAGCAGAAGCAGAAGCAAAAACAATCATTGCAAACGCGCTTACTGCTGCAGACCGTATTCGTGAAGATGCAGAAGCCCGCGCCAAAGATACTGTCGCGCGCCGCGAAGCACAGGCTACGGCAAAAATCAAAGCAGCGGAAGCTGCGTTGATTACTGAACTCCGCGGCACGGCGGCATCCCTCGCTGCAAATGCTGCCCGCGATTTGATGGTAACCAGCCTAGATGAAAAAGCCTCGCTTCAGCTGATTGACCAGTCAGTGACCCAAATCTCTGCCTCAAAATAGTAAGCTAGTTCATATAACAAAAACCCCTGTCACGGCGATGTGAGAGGGGTTTTTGTTATATAAGCATCTGTACTGTGAGCCGCTAGCCTTAATTAATCTTTACAGCATCCGGAGTTAACGTAATAACAGCACGGCCATCCACCGGCACAGTAATACCAAACTCTACTACTGGATAAATTGTGCGTTTATTATGTGACAAGGCCATTTTAAATCCGAGGGATCTATGCTCAACAACAGTATCATCACCAGCAACTGCTGCAACTACAAATGGCACTTCCAGTTGCGCAACATCTTCAATATCTGATTGCATGCGCATGATTTTCAAACCTGCACTGATATCAATGTAGGTTTCAGTCTCATAATTTACACATGAGGCTGACACGCCATTTAAGCGCACCTCTAGCGGCTCTGCAGTCTCCAGCGCTGCGATACTAGAGCGCGCGCCTAGTTCCAGTGCTGTTACCCGCTCATTACAGCCGATAGGGTCTGGCTCAAAGGTTGAACAGCCAGAAAGCATAACAAGGCTGAGACTTATCGCGGCAAAACGAGTATAAAACAGAGCAGTAGGATAGGTCATTGCAGGAAAACTCTTTTGTCATTTCTTCACACTGCTTTATAGCAACAATATTGATAGTCTGCTACAAAGTTTACCAGATAGATTTATCCGCATGCTTTTGCGCATTGCTCACACGCCAAGATAGAACAGTTATAGGTTATTATGGCCGATAAACCTGCTAAAAAATTGATACTTGCAGCACCGCGAGGATTTTGTGCCGGTGTTGACAGGGCTATCCGTATTGTTGAGGTTGCGCTGGAAAAATACGGTGCCCCTGTCTATGTTCGTCATCAAATCGTTCATAACAAAAGAGTTGTTGATGATCTTGCTGCCAAAGGTGCGGTATTTGTTAAAGAACTGGACGAGGTGCCAACTGGTGCGCCCGTTATTTTTTCAGCTCACGGCGTCGCTAAATCTGTGCATGAAAATGCAGATAGATTAAATATGATTGCGATTGATGCAACCTGCCCTCTGGTCACCAAAGTGCATATCGAGGCTGATAGGCATGTTAAACATGGTCGTCACATCTTTTTGATAGGACATGCTGGTCACCCGGAAGTCATCGGCACAATGGGCCAGGTCAAAGATGGTGAGATGAGTCTTGTTGAAACAGTCGAAGATGCAGCTTCTATTGAACCTCCAGAAAATGTGAACCTTGCCTTTGCCTCACAAACGACCTTATCAACAGACGAGACGGCTGAGATTATTTCCATTCTTCAACACCGCTTCCCCAATATTTCAGGCCCACGCGGTGAAGATATCTGTTATGCAACAACAAACAGACAAAATGCTGTAAAGGCATTAGCAGGCGATGTTGACCTTCTTCTTGTTATCGGCGCACAGAATTCATCCAACTCAAAAAGACTTGTTGAAGTGGCACTGAAAGCTGGCGCTCCAGAGGCTCATTTGATAGCAGATGCATCAGAAATCAATACAGACCTAGTGGATAAAGCGGATGTCATTGCATTGTCAGCTGGAGCATCTGCTCCTGAAATTCTGGTCGATGAGGTGCGCAACCTTCTTGAGACGCGCTATCAGCTAACTACTGAATATCAAAATTTTATTTCTGAAAATATGCAGTTTAAACTCCCATCGATCCTGACAAAGGCATAAGTAGGCAGGCGAATGGCAGTCTATACTCATATAGAAGATGATGAACTTGCAGCGCTGCTTGCGCGCTACGATATAGGCGAGTTGCTGAGCTTTGCGGGTATCGCTGAAGGTGTTGAAAATTCTAATTACCTCGTGCGCACCACAAAAGCACATTATATCCTGACCTTATATGAAAAGCGTGTTGATGAAGCTGACCTGCCTTTCTTCATCGGATTGATGGAACATTTATCAGCAAAGGGTCTGCAATGCCCTGTCCCCATTAAGGATAAAACAGGCGCCATTCTGCAAATATGTGCTGGCCGAACAGCTGCTATGGTAAGCTTCCTTGACGGCACATCGCACCGCTTTCCTAACCGAGAAAAATGCGCGGCTTTGGGAAGCGCTCTGGCGCACTTTCATATCAAGTCTGATGATTTCACGATAATGCGTCATAATGCGCTCGGACCAGAAAGCTGGGCGCCTTTACTAGCGTCTATCACTGGCGAGATTCCCGACCTGCCACAAGATATCAGAGAAAAAGCAGCATCTCAGCTAACAGATATACTCACTAAATGGCCAAAGTCCCTGCCTCGCGGCTTTATCCATGCAGATTTATTCCCAAACAATGCACTTTTTGTGAGAGACAAGCTTACTGGCATCATTGATTTTTATTTTGGCTGCCATGATATTCTGGCCTATGACATTGCGGTGACTTTAAATTCATGGTGCTTTGATGCTGACGGTAGCTTTAACGTCACAAAATCATCAACGATATTATCAGCCTATCAAGAGCAGCGCCCCTTAAGCGACGCTGAAAAACAGGCATTACCGCTATTATGTAAAGGCGCGGCGATGAGGTTTTTCTTAACTCGGCTTTATGATTGGATAAATACACCTGCAGATGCCATGGTAAAACCGCTTAATCCGATGGAATATTATGCCAAGCTTCGGTTCCATGATACAGCGCCGGGACCTGAAGCTTATGGTCTGTGGTCATGATAACTGATATGCCAGCACCGTCCGTTACATTGCATACAGATGGCGCCTGCCTTGGCAATCCAGGCCCCGGTGGATGGGCCGCCATTCTGCAATGGGGAGAACATGAAAGTGTGCTCAGCGGGGGGCTTGCCGATACGACAAATAACCAGATGGAATTAATGGCTGTTATCATGGGGCTTGAAGCCCTGAAACGTCCTGTTAGCATCACAGTTGTATCTGATAGCCGCTATGTTCTGAATGGGATACAGAACTGGATTGCAGGCTGGAAGCGCAATGGCTGGAAAAATGCTAAAAAACAACCTGTTGCCAATCAAGAATTATGGCAACGTCTTGATGCAGCAACCCAGTCTCACCAGATAGAATGGCAATGGATCAAGGGACATGCAGGACATCCCTTGAATGAGCGGTGTGACGAGCTTGCAAGCACAGAGGCGCGGCAATTTTAATGTCTGATAGGCGTTAGGCTGTTAATGCTGCCAGAACGGTGCCAGCGTCAGATACTTCAAATGCGCCAACCTCTTCCATAAAGACATGACCAACAACGCCATCTTCGACAATAAACGCACAGCGTGTTGCGCGCTTACCTAGAATGCCACCCATATCAAAGAGAATGCCCAGTGCAGCACTCACAGCTGTTGTGCTATCCGCTAGCATATCTATTTTGCCAGTAGCACCCTCGGCAGCGGCCCAAGCGTGCATAACATGCGCATCATTAACCGCAAGACATGCGATCGCATCAACCCCTGCTAATTTCAACGCATCATGATGCTCAATATAAGATGGCAGATGACGGGAAGAACAAGTGGTTGTAAAAGCGCCCGGAAGGGCAAACACCACAATTTTACGGCCTGCAAAATACTCGACTGTATCATTTGCATTAATGCCGTCATCATCCTTCGTATAGAACATCGCGGACGGGATGGTAAATCCAGCTTCAAGAGACATTTCGGTTAATCCTTTGAAAAAAATAATATCGGCATCGGGGTAATCTAAGGTAGTGAGCCAAATTTTGCCAGTGCTGAAATAACCTCATCAGCTGATAAAAGTTCAGATAGAATAAGAGGCTCTTTTGCTGCTGGACCATAAACAGCATTAAACGGAATACCAAACCGGCCAAAACTAAAGAGATAGGCTGAAATATCGTCATCTGGCAACGTCCAATCTGCCCGCAACCGCACAATATCATCAGCCCCCAATGCTGTTCTCACATCCTCATCTTCAAGCACAAATGCCTTGTTTAGCTTACAGGTAACACACCACTCTGCGGTCACATCAACAAATACTCGTTTATTCTGTTCACGGGCGTCATCAAGAGCCTGCTGTGAGAAAACATCCCAGTCATCGCTAGCTTGTGCTAAGAGGCGTGTCTGGTTAGCACTGCCAGTGATAAGCGACGGCAGGATGACCGCGCCCGTCAGGAGAACAAGCACTGTAGCCTGTTGTAGCCCGCGCATCCATGCAGGTGTTAGAAACAGACTAAAACATAGCCCACCAAGACATAATAAGAGCCCAATAAGCCCACTAACGCCCAGCTGGGACTGTACTAGCCAAAGCAGCCAAACAAGTGTCCCAAGCAAGCCAATACCAAGAGCTTGTTTCACGCGCAGCATCCATTTCCCTGGACGCGGCAGCAGACTTATAAAATTGGGCATTATTGCGCCGAGTAGATACGGCACAGCCAGCCCTGCCCCCATAACCATTAGAACAGTAGCCAACAGAGGTGGCGGACTAGCAAGTGCAAAACTTACTGCTGTTCCGACAAGAGGTGCTGAACATGGCGTTGCCAGAAGCGTGACAAGGAATCCGCTTGAAAAATCAGCACCTCTATTAGAATTGCTATCATTGCCAGCAGAGATTTGGTTTATAAAGCTAGGGATTGGCACACTAATCCCATCAAAAAGAGATAGGCTAAACAAAACCATGACAACCGCCATGAAACACAGAAAATACGGGTTTTGGAACTGGATTCCCCAACCAACGCTATGCCCAGCAAGTTGAACGAAAATAAGCCCTGCTGCCAGAACAGCAAAACTTGTGAGAATCCCCGCAGCCGTTGCAAGCATTCGGCGCCGAATAATCATAGGCTCCTGGCCACCCATCTCAGCTATGCTAGCAAGCTTAATCGTGAGCACCGGCAACACACATGGCATCACATTTAAAATCATACCACCCAGAAACGCTATCACTAGAAGGAACAATATCGATGAAAGGGACCTGCCAACACCTGAAGATAACCCGATATTACCCTTTATAGCAGGCGCTGTAATTTCTGTGAACTGACTGCCAGCGTCAATTGTAAGTCGTAGGTCTGTGCCGATAAGGGGCTGAAGGTCAGGGCCAACTACCGGGCTCTGATAAAAGTTTGCAGAAATTTTTTTTGGCGCCCCAAAACTATAGCCATTTACGTCAGTCTCAACAAAAATATCGGTAATATCGGGAGTTCTATCAGAAAATCGGAGGGACAGTATGCCCGGCTCTAGCACCATATCTTTAAGGCTGATATCAGGGCCGGTGAGTGCTGATGGCACCTGTGCGGCAGCCTGGGCAATCTGCTGAGCAAAGACAGAGGGGAGTGCTTGTCCTCTAGGAATGGTCAATGAGAGTGCACCAGACACAGGCACACAGATATCAGAACATATGAGCGCTTCAAGCTGACCTGCGATAAAGATGTCACCGACGCTGCCTGAAAGCCTCTTTATTTTCACCGGCAGGATTACATCGCCGCCATATCCGTAAGTATCAATGCCAAAAAGTGAAAACCTCGTCGGCACCGGAAATTGCAACGCTGTATCCACCACAGATGACAGCAGAGCATTAGGGGTGAATACAGGCGGAAGACCAGCCTCTCCCGGGCTACGCCAATAGACTTTCCAGCCAGACTGCAACTGAAACCGGAGACCAACAGGGACCGTATTATTCTGACCTGCAGCCTCACTGCCAGAGATAAGGCTGATCCGGACAAAATCTGTTTCTATAACCGCATCAGCCTTTACTGGCTGAAAACACGCTGATGCCAGCCCACAAGCCAGCAGCATCATAACAGTGACAATGAGTTTATTTACATAAACAGATCCCTTGATAGGCGCTTGATGTCGGGTTTCACAAGTTTTATATATCATTTGATTTTCGATAGCATCACTGGCTTTCCTCATGAAATATCCGGCATTGAGACAACAGTCAATTCTAGGATAAGCGTGCCTGTTGATTGCACCTATCAGCAAACAAGGCTAATGTTTAAACATGACAGGTAAAGAGCCGACAACAATACCAACAAATCTAGCGGGCCAGCTGTTGGTTGCAACGCCTCAGATGACAGATCCTCGCTTTAAACATAAAGCGATATTCATGTGCCAACATGACGATAAGGCTGCAATGGGTCTGGTAATAAATAACCCAAGTAGTGACATTACGCTCAGCCAGTTAAATGAAAAACTAGGCATTGAAATGCCACATTTTGACGCTGACGATCCTGTTTATATTGGAGGTCCCGTTGACCCACAACGTGGCTACATTCTTCATTCAAACGACCATATGATGCCAGATACTATTCCGGTTACCAAGGATATTTGCCTTTCTATTCATGTTGATATGGTAAAAGAAATCTCCCGTGGGTTTGGGCCTGTTATGACCAAAGTTATGCTTGGCTATGCTGGCTGGTCTTCTGGCCAGCTTGAAGAAGAAATGCGGCAGAATATGTGGTTTCATCTTGCTGCGGACCCTGACATGCTTTTTACAACAGATAGCAATGTTATCTGGGATCGTAGCTTTGCGCTTCTGGGCATTACTGCAGGCTCACTCTCATCAACAAGCGGAACTGCCTGACGATACATGCCAGCGCCTAGCCGCGCATCATAAAGGATGATAGCTGGTCTGTTGTTAGCGCATGTGCCGCGGGGCCAACCAATGAGAGACTTGGTGTTGAGCTAGAAATCAATTTTTGAGCCAATGTACGAACTTCATCTGCCGTAACAGCTTCGATAGCAGCAATAATATTCTCTGTTTGTGGCACTTTGCCAAACATCAAAACCTGACGCGCCAAATGATCGTTCAAGGCTGTCGAGGAATCGAGCCCCATCATCACCGAGGCCTTGAGCTGGGTGCGGGCACGCGCCATTTCCACATCACTGACCGAAGATGCAACATCGCCAAAGGCGCGTGCAGATACTTCTAGCATTTCGTTGAGGGATTCTTCAGACGTGCCGGCATAGATTCCAAACAAACCAGTATCTGAGATCAGCTGACCAAATGAAAAAATGGAGTAGCATAATCCACGTTCTTCACGAACCTGCTGGAATAGACGTGATGACATGCCACCACCATAAATATTCGACAACACCAAAAGCGCATATCGCTCGGCTGATGTCGCAGAAGGAGCTGGTAGACCAAAAACCACATGGCATTGTTCTAACTCGCGTTCTACGATCTTAGTCTGACCTTTCCATTCCGGTGTGCTGCGCGCATGAAGTGTTGTTTTGGAAACAGATGACAGCCTGTTTTCACACATTCGCACGAGCTGGTCATGATCTAATTTTCCAGACGCACAGACAAACATCTGGGCCGTCCCATAATGACGATCCATAAAGGCCCTTAGTTCGTCACGACTAAATGATGATACACTATCCGTCGTTCCAAGGATGGACTGACCAAGAATATGGTCGCCATAACAGGCTGCATTGAAATTTTCAAAAACGATGTCATCTGGAGAATCTATTGCTTGACCAAGCTCTTGCAGAATCACCCCACGCTCACGCTCAATCTCATCTTCGGGAAGAGTGCTTGCGGTCAGGATATCGCACAATATGTCACCTGCAAGCTCAATATCCTCTGGCAGTAATTTAATATAATAGGCTGTTTCTTCACGGCTTGTATGGGCATTAACATAGCCGCCAGCATCTTCGACTTCAGCTGCAATTGCTGCAGCATTTCTGTTAGCAGTGCCCTTGAACGCCATATGTTCAAGAAAATGGGCAATGCCAACCTCTGAATCCCTCTCGTCACGGGCGCCGGCTTTTATCCAAATACCTAGCGAGACTGAATGAGCCTCTGGCATGGTAATGGAGGCAATACGTATCCCGTTTGATAGGGTGCTCATACAGCGTGTCATGAGCGCATACCTGCTTTCACAAACGCCTGAACATCTGAAATATCTTTCTCTATCACAGAAAAACGCTCTTCACGCTCCATTAGATCCGCCATATGGGTTGGTAGCACGGGATGCGCCCCTGTCGCACTTTTTACTGCATCAGGGAATTTAGCAGGATGCGCACAGGCAAGAGAGATAATTGGTATATCATCTGCCACAAGTCGTGTAGCACGAGCCGCTCGCGCAGCTGACAGACCAACAGCACTATGCGGGTCGATAACCATACCTGTCTCCGCAGCTGTTCGGGTAATTTCCGCCCGTGTTCCTTCATCATCAAGACGGAAGCCTGAAAATGTTTCAAGCGCACGTGTCAGCACGTCCGCACTAACATCAAACCGGCCTGTTTCGCTAAACCCTTGCATCAGCGTACGCACATTATCACTATCACGTTCTAGCAATTCGAACAGGAGCCGCTCAAAATTAGATGATGCTTGAATATCCATTGACGGGCTAAGTGATGGTGCAACATCATCGCGTACCATCTGTCCTGTTTCAAAAAAGCGCGTCAGAATATCATTACGGTTAGAGGCTACAATAAGCTTTTCGATAGGTAAACCCATTTGCAGCGCGGCCCATCCCGCAAATACGTTACCAAAATTACCGGTCGGTACCGAAAAGGCGACTGGCTTATCTGGTGCACCAAGTGCAACCGCAGCCGTAAAATAATAGACAATTTGTGGTACCAATCGTGCCCAATTAATTGAGTTCACTGCTGATAAATTAACAGCATCGCGGAAGCTTGCATCATTAAAGCTGGCTTTCACTAAATCCTGACAATCATCAAAAGTACCCTTAACAGCAACAGCATGTGCACCGGCATCTAGCACAGAGGTCATCTGCTTCTGCTGAACAGGAGAGACGCGCCCTTCGGGAAACAGGATGAAAACATCAACACTTTCGCGTCCCTTGAAGGCTTCCAGAGCTGCTGAGCCGGTATCACCAGATGTTGCGCCGAGAATAACAGCCCTCTTGCCTGTCTTGGTCAACGCATCATCAAAGGCACGCGATAAAAATTGCATAGCATAATCTTTGAACGCAATCGTAGGACCATGAAACAGCTCACAGACATGCAGGTTATTATCAAGTGTTACCAAAGGTGCAACATCACGATGGTTAAATCCCTTATAGGCATCATCGGCCATTGCTGTGATCTGTGACTGTTCTGGATATCCACCTGTGAAACGCCCGATAATCATGCCCGCTATTTCAGCGTAGGATTTAGAAGACATGCTGCGTATTTCATCAGCGCTTAGATGCGGCCATGTTTTGGGGAGATACAAACCGCCATCTCGGGCTAACCCATTCAACAACACATCTTCGAAAGACCGGTCTGTGTCCATTCCTCTCGTGCTTATATAGCGCATCTTTCGGCAGCCTTTCTCTCTAATCCTATTATGCCATAACAAAGAGATAATCTCTTTATTTTTTCGTGCGAAACCCAAGTCGCCCTGCAGACACATGATATGCGATGTAAACCCCGATCAGAGACAAGGCAACCCCAAACCAGGTCAGAGCATAGTTAAGATGGGCATTCCGGACATCTACGCGCACCTCAGCTGCAATCGGCAAGGTAATCACGTCACTGGTACGCACTTGGTCGACATAATAATTTGTCTCAACAGATGAATAGTCTCTAAAACGGGCGATTTCATTCGGCTTTAGTGTAAACCAGAAACCGCGCTCTGGCTCATTATCAGGCACGAAATAGCCCTGCTGTTGGGGTAGGCGAATAATACCATCAATCTGAACCTCTCCTGTGGTCAGTGAAAAAGGGCGCTGAGCCGGCAGACGGTAATCTTCTGATACCCATCCACGATTAATAAAGATGATGCTATCATCGTCCTGACGCAAAGGTGTAACGACATGAAACCCGGCATTTCCTTCATAGGTCCGACCAACAAGATAGACTTCATCATCATGCAGAAATGTGCCTGATAGGCTAAGGCGGCGGAACTGATTATCTTTGCTACTTCCAACAAGCTCACTTACAGAAATTGGCGATGCAGCTGCCCGTTCAGTGAATGTCGAAATTAGATCTGTTTTCCAGAATAGTCGCTGCACCTGCCAGCTTCCCAAAAACAGCAACAGGGCCAGCGCTGGCACAGATAACAGGGTTAGCCAAAGATAAGGTCTAAAATACATGGCTACGCCTTTCTATGCGACCAGCAAGATGTCTTGTTACCATATAGAAGAACCGGCCCTACAGTTAAAGATGCAAGACCGGTTCTTTTTTGCTCTCTGAGCCAAGAGGGGAGACACGGAAAGTCTAAATTAACCACCCCACCAGTAAACAGCCACGAACAAGAACAACCAGACAACATCGACAAAATGCCAATACCATGCTGCTGCTTCAAAGCCAAAATGATGGTCGGCTGTGAAATGCCCTTTCAATCCCCGGAAGAGGCATACTGCTAGAAACAATGTTCCAACAATCACATGAAAGCCATGGAAGCCTGTCGCCATATAAAACACCGAAGGATAAATCCCATCCGTGAAGGCAAAAGAGGCATGGTCATATTCTAATGCCTGAAGCACTGTGAAAAAAGCACCCAGAATGATGGTAAGAAATAGCCCTAAGAGAAAATCACGACGGTTATCATTCACCAGCGCATGATGTGACCATGTCACGGTGCATCCTGATAACAGCAGAATAAGTGTATTAATCAGAGGTAAATCAAACGGGTCAAAAGTTTGAATACCCTCTGGTGGCCAGATGCCCCCAACAGGGAAAAAGGCACGATCGAAAAACGCCCAGAAAAATGCAACAAAGAACATGACTTCTGATGAGATGAAAAGCATCATCCCATATCGCATGCCAATCTGAACAATTGGAGTATGATGTCCCTGATATTCGGCTTCGCGGATAACATCGCGCCACCACATGAACATGGTCAGGATAACAAGACCCATCCCTGTCATCAAAACATAGCCGCCATAGGCGCGGTCATGCATAAACATCACAGCGCCAATAGCTGCAATAAATGCCGCCGCAGAGCCGACTGCCGGCCATGGGCTCGGTTCTACCAGATGGTAGGGATGTTGTTGTGCACCACTCATTTTTCATCTCCTTTGAAAAAGCCCAGTCCCCTCCGACCGGCGCAACAAAATATAACTCACACTAACTCTCTATTGCCTCGAAAAAAGTATAGGAAAGCACGACCTCATCAACGTCTGATGTGTTAAGATCAGTCGCAATTTCTGGGTCTAGAAAAAAGGTTACCGGCATATCCATCGATTGACCCGGCTGTAATAACTGTTCGGTGAAGCAAAAACATTCTAGCTTCATAAAATAAGGCCCGGCCTTTTGTGGTGTCACATTGAATGTGGCTGTCCCTGTCGACGGCGCATTACCCAAATTTGTTGCCCGGTACAATGCTGTCACTTGCTCACCAGGAACAAGTGATACAGGCTCTGTTACCGGAACAAACGACCAGTTTAATTTTGAATTAGTGACAGCATTAAAACGAACAGATACAGGAGCGGCTGCCATATTAATTGTTTGCGGTGCTATCTCAGCACGCTGCGTTGTACCGCCATATCCAGTTACCTGACAAAAAAGCTTATAGAGTGGTACAGAGGCAAAAGCGAGCCCCACCATCCCGGCAACAACAACAAACACAACCGTCAGAAGCCGCTTATTGCGGACTGACTGCTGTTGCGATAGGTCAGGGGACGGGCTCACTACTTGCATCTCTACAAACTCATCCGCACAATAGTCACAACATAGAAAAGCACGGCAAGACCAAAGATAAGAGCGAGAATCCAGAGGTTGCTGCGTTTACGCATCACCTTCATCTCGGTCGCTGTTTCAGGTTGATCAGACATTATTATTCCTTCCATTAAATCAGCATGAAGCTGATTGCCTTGTCAGCAATAAGGCCAGCAAATAGCACAAACAGATGAAGTACTGAAAATTTGAACAGGTCCCATGCTGCTTTGTCAGTCTTGGCAAAATAAAGCCGAAGAGCGAATGCTAAAAATAAGGCGCCCATAATCACGCTTAAAATTCCATAGGCAATACCGCTCATTCCGATAGCAAAGGGCAGTATACCGGCTCCCATCAAAACAAAACTGTAAATTAGGATTTGCTTGCGTGTTTCATCAGCACCCGCAGTAACGGGCAACATCGGCACATTGGCCGCACGATAATCATCATTTTTTACCAAGGCCAGCGCCCAGAAATGGGGCGGCGTCCAGATAAAAATCAATGCGAACAGAATAATAGGCTCAAGCGTAACAGTACCCGTCATCGCCGCCCATCCTACTAATGGCGGCAAAGCGCCCGCAGCGCCGCCAATCACAATATTCTGCGGCGTACTGCGCTTTAGCCATACCGTATAAACAACAGCATAGAAAAAGATAGTGAAAGCAAGCAGCCCTCCAGCGAGCAGATTACTGGCAAGTGACAGGAGCATCACGGATAGAACTGATATCACAATGCCGAATGCAAGCGCTTCTTCGGGCATAACCTTACCAGCAGGTATTGGCCGATTACGAGTGCGGGTCATCAGCGCATCCATATCTCGGTCATACCATTGATTTATCGCACCGGAGGCTCCTGCACCTGCCGCAATAGCAAACAGAGAAATCACCGCGAGCACTGGATGCATATCAACAGGTGCCAGATACATGCCCGCAAACCCAGTGAAAATCACAAGGCTCATGACGCGGGGTTTCATCAGAGCAAAAAATGCTTCAACCGAAGATACCGAAGTATCCGCGGTTGGCATAATATGAGGTCCTGATGAACCTGGTTGTTGCGGCATTGCTGTCATCCAGCTTTCTTCCTTCCTTTGTCCCTCAGAGGAGATGCCGGCTTATTTGATTTTCGGCAGCGCATCAAAGGTATGATAAGGCGGAGGCGAAGATACTTGCCATTCAAGCGTGTTCGCGCCATCACCCCACGGGTTGTCAGCTGCCTTTCGACGGCTCACAAACGCTTCGATGATAACAATCAAGAACAGGATGGTACCAGCGGCACTTATATATGAGCCAATTGAAGCAACATAGTTCCAGCCAGCAAAGGCGTCAGGATAATCGATATAACGACGAGGCATACCAGCAAGTCCAAGGAAATGCATCGGGAAGAACGTTAAGTTCACACCGACAAAGGTGATCCAGAAATGCAGCTTTGCCAGTCCTTCATGATATTCATAGCCAGACATTTTGCTGAACCAGTAATAAAAACCAGCAAACAGGCCATAAACAGCGCCAAGCGAGAGAACGTAATGGAAGTGAGCAATCACATAATAGGTATTATGCAACACGACATCCATCCCAGCATTTGCAAGAACAACGCCTGTTACACCGCCAACAGTGAACAAGAAGATAAAGCCAATCGCCCACATCATAGGAACACGGAATGAGAGCGAGCCGCCCCACATTGTTGCAATCCATGAGAAAATTTTAACGCCTGTTGGCACAGCAATGACCATCGTAGCGGCGGTGAAATAGGCCCGCGTATCAACATCAAGTCCGACTGTATACATATGATGTGCCCACACAATAAAGCCAACAAACCCTATCGATACCATCGCATAGGCCATGCCGAGATAGCCAAAGACAGGCTTGCGAGAGAAGGTTGAGATGATGTGGCTGACAATACCAAACGCTGGCAGAATCATAATGTAGACTTCTGGGTGACCAAAGAACCAGAAGAGGTGCAGGAATAAAATAGGGTCACCGCCCCCTTCAGGAATGAAAAAGGTTGTCCCAAAATTCCGGTCAGTCAACAGCATTGTGATTGCCCCAGCAAGAACCGGAACGGCCAGCAATAACAAAAACGCTGTAATAAGCATAGACCATGCAAAAAGCGGCATTTTGTGCAATGTCATCCCCGGGGTACGCATATTAAAAATAGTCGTAATAAAGTTCGCCGCACCAAGGATAGATGATGCACCAGCAAGGTGGAGCGACAAAATAGCAAGATCCATGGACATGCCGGGCGTTCCAGCTGTGCTCGACATAGGTGGGTAAATTGTCCAGCCAACACCAGCACCACCATCCATAACAGCGGAAAGAAGCAGCAGAATAAAGGCAGGGGGTAGAAGCCAGAATGAGATATTATTCATCCGCGGAAACGCCATATCAGGGGCACCAATCATAATCGGCACAAACCAGTTACCAAATCCACCAATGAGCCCCGGCATCACAACAAAGAACACCATAATAAGGCCATGGGCAGTGGTGAAAACGTTCCACATATGACCATCGGCCATATACTGGACACCCGGCTCCATAAGCTCCATCCGCATAAAAACAGAAAAGCCACCACCAATAAAAGCAGCAAGGATAGAGAAGATGATGTACATCGTCCCGATATCCTTATGGTTAGTTGAATAAAGCCACCGGCGAATAAACCCTTGTGGGATGCCGTGGTCGTGGTCTGAATGGGCCGCCTGTGTCTGCGCACTCATTTGTCTCACTCCTGTGTAAAAAAACGAACGTCTAAAAAATTAAAACACCGACCCATTACTGGGCTGATGCAAGCTGAATATCTTGTAAACCAGTTGGCTGAACATTATCACCCATCGCAAATTCATCTTTGGCCGTAACAAGCCACGTTGCATAATCCTGCTGTGAGACGGCCTTTACCACAATCGGCATGTAGGCATGGTTCACACCACAAATCTGATTACATTGACCATAATAGGATTTTGCCCCCATTGGCACATCGATCCACACTTCATTAACCCGCCCAATAATGGAATAGGTCTGGACCGCTAGTGATGGCACAAAGAAAGAATGCATAACATCATTGCCGGTGATTAGCAGCTTGATACGCGTTCCTTCAGGAACAACTAACGGATTATCAACGCTCAACAAGCGTGGCTGTCCAGGTTCGAGTTCGGCTTCGTCGATGATGTAACTATCAAATCCAATTTTCTCGTCAGGATACTCATAATTCCAGTACCACTGATTTCCTGTGATCTTGACTACCATATCTGTGTTTTTGGTTTCATCCATATAATACAGCAACCGGAATGACGGCACCGCAATCACAACCAAAATCAGGACTGGAATAACCGTCCACAAAACTTCGATTGTTGTATTATGAGATGTCTTGGACGGCACAGGGTTAGAGGCTTCGCGATACCGCACACAGGTGTAAACAAGAAGCGCCAATACAAAGACTGAAATAGCCGTAATAATAATGAGTAGCAAATCATGAAGGCTTTGCGCTTTTTCAGCAATTGAGCCCGCTGGGTTTTGCATACCGAGTTGCCATGCCTGCGGCTCACTAGCGAGCGCCGGCCCTGCAATAAAGCCAATTACTGCGAAAATGATGCTAGCACATAGCGTAATGTGCAGTCTCATAGGTTTATCCCCCTTGACGTCAATTAATAAGCTACTCTTGCTTGTGTCATCATTAACCAAACTCTTACAATGTAGCGAGTCAGTCTTAGCCGGTTTTTTCACCATTGGGAAGCCCTATGCGGCAGCCTGTCGCGCACCAATCCACCTCTCGGCAAAGCATTTTGATGACCACAAAAAAAACACCCTCAGACTTCCCCTTGAAACAGACCTCACCTGCCTCCATACTCAGGGGGCGAGAATTTTGTTATGCGAGGTAGAAAATCGCGCGAAGAGCTCTGCACCACCACCATGCCTGCTATTTCGGAGAGATGATTATAATGGATGCACTGCACCAAACAGATGAGTTATTTTTTTCCCGCAACGGCCTTGATAAAGACCAGGTCTGCAGCCTTGTGGCAGACACGCTAAATGGCGCGGATGATGGCGACCTCTTTCTTGAAATGCGGCACACAGAAGCGCTTGCTTTTGATGATGGCCGACTCAAAACAGCAACATATGACGAATCATCTGGATTTGGTCTGCGCGCAATTGTTGGCGAGGCTGATGCCTTTGCTCATGCAGGTGAATTAAGCGAGGCAGCGCTCCGGCGTGCAGCCGAGACAGTCTCTTCAGTAGCATCAGGTCATTCAGGAACACTTGCACTACCACCTCTTTCTGGCGCCAATAAGCCGCTTTACACCAGCGATAACCCGCTCGAACATACAGCCTTTGAGGATAAGATTGCATTACTGCAAAAAATGGATGCCTATGCCCGCGCCAGCGACCCCCGCGTGAAGCAGGTGACAGCCTCTGTTGTGGGGAGTTGGCAGGCTGTGCAAATCATTCGGCCTGATGGTGAACGGTTTGCTGACATCAGACCTCTGGTAAGGCTCGGCATTGCTGTTGTTGTTGAACAGAATGGCCGGATGGAATTAGGCTCTAGCGGGATGGGCGGCAGATTTCTGCTGAACCACTACCTTGATGAAGCTCTGTGGCAGCCTGAAATTGACGAGGCCCTTAGACTAGCTTTGCTTAATCTTGATTCCATTGCAGCACCTGCCGGGGAAATGGAAATCGTACTAGGGGCCGGATGGCCAGGTGTTATGCTACATGAAGCTGTTGGGCATGGCCTTGAAGGCGACTTCAATCGTAAGGGAACATCGGTATTTTCTGGCCGGATTGGTGAGCAAGTTGCTGCCAAAGGTGTGACAGTTGTTGATAATGGCACGCTTGCTGATAGGCGTGGCTCGATTACCATAGACGACGAAGGTACTCGTTCTGGTCATAACACACTCATCGAAGACGGCATCTTGAAGGGCTACATGCAAGACCGGCAGAATGCTCGACTGATGGGGGTTGAACCTACCGGTAATGGTCGCCGCCAATCTTATGCACATCTGCCAATGCCACGCATGACAAATACCTACATGGAAAACGGCGCCTATGAGGCTGAAGAGATTATTTCTAGTATGACTAAAGGGATCTATGCTGCCAATTTTGGCGGCGGGCAGGTTGATATTACCTCAGGTAAATTTGTGTTCTCTGCCTCTGAAGCCTATATCGTCGAAAATGGTAAAATTGGTGCTCCTGTTAAAGGGGCGACCCTGATTGGCAGTGGCCCCGATGCAATGTCAAAAATCACAATGATCGGCAATGATACGGAACTTGACCCCGGCATAGGCACCTGCGGGAAGTCAGGCCAGTCCGTTCCTGTTGGTGTGGGGCAACCTACCTTAAAGATTGGTGGCATCACCGTTGGCGGCACCCAAGCTGCCTAGGCAGCAGCAGCTGAGGATAATTTGGGCCACATGCGTGCAATAAAAAACACTATCAGCAGAAGACAGACCGAAATAAGGGCGGCAAAACCAAATGATAAGCCGCCACCACCGCTAAGATAGAGCGGCCCTGCGGCAGTCAAACCAATAACCTGACCAAGCGAGCCAAACCCTTGCACAAGCCCTAATGCACCGCCCATTTCATCTCGCCGTGAGGCTGCTGATGATGCAGCAGATAGGGTTGGATTTGTCAAAGCAAATCCAATACACACAAAACTAGTTGCGACCATGATATGTATCAGTAAGGTGCCGCCATCGGCAAAGATCGTCGCCAGCATCACTGTTACTATCTGACCTATAATCAGACAGTAAATACCAGCGCGAATCACCCGCATTTCACCAAATCGTGGCACTACTCTGCCAATTATACCACCCTGAACAATAATGATGCAGATACCGATATAAGCGAATAGCCACCCAGTCTCACGGCTGCCAAACCCTAGTAAATCCCGCACAACCAATACATAAGCAGCCTCAACCTGTGCAAATGACAAATTTAAGAGGAAAAAGGCAGCGGCAAACAGCCCTAATGGGCCTGATATCAGCGCGGCAACACGGGCAAAAAACGATGTTTTAGCGTGAACCATATCAGCGTTAGCAGGATAGCTCTCAGGCAGACGGAATGCCATCACAAGAGAGAGTGCGGAGAATAATCCAGCAACCAGAAATGGCATCTGATGCGCAGGCCCATTGCCAATACCGGCCAAAAGCCCACCAAGCGCAGGGCCGAGAACAAAGCCAGCCCCAATACAGGCCCCCATAAGACCCATCATCCGCGCCCTGTCCTGACGCTCAGAGTTATCTGCAATAATCGCCTGAATGACGCCAATATTGCCAGCGCCAAATCCGGCCAGAATACGGGAGATAAATAATATTGTGATATCTTCTGAAATTGCAAACCAGAAATGTGCTGCTGTTGCAACGCTGATCGATGCTATAAGGATACGTTTTCTGCCCAGCTTATCTGATAGACGTCCTAGAATAGGATTACCGATAAACATCGCTAGTGAAAAGCAGGCCAAGAGCAAAGTCATCACTGATTCAGTATAACCAAGCTGGTCAACAACCGTAAAAGGCAGGATAGGAATCAAGGCCCCAATCCCAACAAAGTTTATAAAAACAACAAGCAGGAGACCTGCCATAATCTGTTCCTCTCGCGCTCATACTTATGATGAACAAGACAGCCCCCAGGTAAACGGGTTGAAGCTGACTGTTACAGGATTTGGTTTTTAATAATGATATTCACGGAACATGTGAGTGATATCGCCATCCCAGTGAGTCCGATATTTGTCCAGCATAATATCAGAGAGTGTACGGCCTTCGCTAACAATCTGTTTAAGGGGCGTCAGAAATTTAGTTTCATCTTCGCCATCAGCGTCTTTTTCCGCCCGCCGGGCAAGACCAGCTTCTGCAATATCAACACAGGCTGATGCCATCTGAAGCATGGACCGACTATCATACGTGCCCGACAAGCCCTCACGGCAGGCAGACATTCTGGCCTGTTCAACATCATCGGCGCCAACACCCTCAATCAGGGCGCATGCCTCATCAAGAGCCTGCTCATCATACAGCAACCCAACCCAGAACGCCGGAAGCGCGCAGATGTTCGACCAGCCACCACTATCTGCTCCTCGCATCTCCAGATAACCTTTCAGGCGAACCTCCGGAAACGCGGTTGTCATATGATCCTGAAAATCCTGCATGTCAGGATACTTTCCTTCAAAGCCGGGCAGTCGGCCTTCCATGAAATCTCTGAATGATAAGCCAGACACATCAAGATAATCGTCGCCGCGATGCAGAAAATACATTGGCACATCAAGCAGATATTCAATCCACATCTCATAACCAAAATTCGGATCAAACACGCAGGCCGGAATACCACATCTATCAGGGTCGGTATCTGTCCAGACATGAGCCCGGGTAGATTGCAATCCTGACGGCACCCCATCCTTAAAAGGCGAATTAGCAAAGAGAGCTGTTGCAACAGGCTGAAGCGCGAGTGACGACCGGAATTTTTGGACCATATCCTGTTCTGAAGAAAAATCCAGATTAACCTGAACTGTGCAGGTGCGCAGCATCATATCAAGTCCAAGAGACCCTTTCTTCTGCATGTAATCACGCATAATACGGTAGCGGCCTTTAGGCATCCAATGGCAATCATCTCGTCCCCACAGGGGCTGAAACCCTGCACCAAGCATACATAATTCAAGCTCAGCGGTCACAGACATCATCTGTTTCAGGTGCATGCCTGTTTCTTTGCATGTTTGATGTAATGTCTTTAACGGCGCACCGGAAAGCTCAAACTGGCCGCCCGGCTCAAGCGTAATCGAGCCACCAGCATCATCTAGTAATCCGATAATATTATCATGCTCCATAATGGGGCGCATATCATAACGCGTCCGGAGCGCCTCTAGTAGGGCGCCTATCCCTTGCTCCCCTTCGTAGGAAACTGGGCGAAACGTTCCCTTATGAAACAGGAATTTTTCATGCTCTGTTCCAATTTTCCAATCTGACTTTTCACGCGCCTGAGCCTGTAACCAGTTTGAGAGCACTTCAGCAGTCAGCGTTTTTTCGCCATCAGGAAAAGAAAAATTTGTCATTCAATAATCACTTTATGAACCAAGGTGGGTAGAAGTAAGAGCTGTTAAACGCCAATCTCCACAGACAGCTTGGTAGAGGCTGAGCGCAGATAAAGCTGCAGTATCACTTCTTAATATGCGAGGCCCAAGATGAATAGGCAAGGCAGAAGAATGGGATAAAATCATTTCACGTTCAGCAGGAGAAAACCCGCCTTCAGGACCAATAAGGATAGCTGCTTTTTTGCCTGTTGCCATTGCGAGTCGCTCTAGCGGCGCATAGGGCGCATCACCGGCAAGACCTTCATCACAGAAAATCAACACCCTATCCTCAGGCCAATCTATGAGAACTACCTGCAATGGCAAAAAAGGCCCTATATCCGGAACATCCTGCCGGACTGTTTGTTCTGCTGCTTCAATGGCATTGGCTTCTAGCCTATCTGTTTTCACCCGCCCCATCTGACAATATTCAGTATCTACAGGCCAAATTTTGGAGACACCAAGCTCTGTTGCTTTCTGGGCCATGAAATCGAGCCGGGCACGCTTCACCGGGGCAAACAGCAACCAGACATCTGGACTAGCTTGTTGTGCGGCCGTTTGTTGCACACATTTCACAGCAACAGATTTGCGTGAAAGAGTGACTAATTCGGCCTGCCAACTGCCATCACGGCCATTAAACAGCTCAATAAACGCACCCTGTTTCTGACGCATCACATTTGCCAGATAATGAGACTGCCCCTCATCAAGGG
>CATISA010000017.1 GCA_949529445.1 Alphaproteobacteria bacterium UBA4588 | reverse complement strand
CCAAAAATGTCAAACGCCTCAATCGAGTCGAACAATAATGAGACCTTCATTTGATCTCCGCTTCCGAAACAAACTTCTAATTCTAGCCCATCAGCTGGGTGAATTCCCTCGTCGTAGAGCCGGGTTACGATTGCATCGTATTGGTCAGCTGTCATCGAAGGGGGAGCAAATCTAACTAAAACACTCATTTTTATGTTTCCTTTCCTTCTTGCATATCTTGAGCGTTATATTAGCAAAAAACTGCGACCAAAATAGATCGTCGTCCTGTGAGCAAATAAATCAAGTATGCAATAAATTTCAAAATTAAGTTTATTCAGGCTTAGTAATAAACTTTTTTGATCAAAAAAACTGAGATGAAACATTTTTTACGCGACAAAAGCATCGGTTGATACATTGTTTTTCACCAACCCAAAAAAGGTCGATGACGATCTATTCTAGTTGCGGGTTTTTGCTAATTTCACGCGCAAGATATGCAAGAAGGAAAGGAAACAACAAATGAGTGTTTTGGTTAGATTTGCGCCCCCTTCGATGACAGCTCAGCAATACGATGCGATCGTAAACCGGCTCTACGACGAGGGAATTCATCCAGCTGATGGGCTGGAGTTGGAAGTTTGTTTCGGAAGCGGAGACCAAATGAAGGTCTCATTATTGTTCGACTCGATTGAGGCGTTTGACATTTTTGGTGAGCGTTTAAAGCCCATACTAAGAGATCTTGGGATGGAACCGGGAACCCCAGAGGTCATGTATGTGCATCATGTAATTCGTCGGGGCGGATAAAATTTTTCAACGACTTTGAAGGCGGAAAAGAAAATGAATGATCGGTTTGAAAAAGTAGATAAAGAGACCATCGGCATGCTTCGCAATGCACATATGAAGCAAACACAGTTAACGATGCTCGCAGACCAAAAAGCTCATATGCTCACAGGAATAATACTCATTTCACTGAGCATCATTGTTTCGAATATTGCTGTTAATGAGATGAACAGCGTACTGACAAAAGTGTCATTTTTTCTTTTCTGTGTTATAGAAATCATCGCTGTGTTACTGGCATTGTCTGTGATTATGCCCAGGCTGGGGCCAAAAGTTAGCAAAGGGACAGATATAAAATCCTATAATCCATTGTTTTTTATTCATTTTCTGAGTTTTGATAAAAGCACTTTCTACCAACAAATGATGAGAAATATAGAAAAGCCTGAGACAGTGTACAAATTACTTCTGGATGACTTCTATGACATGGGTTCTGCGCTGAAACGGAAATACGTAATCCTTCGATATGCTTATTTATGTGCCGCTTTTGGTTTGATACCGGTCACGTTAATATTACTGACGGCAATGATATAAGTGTCTGGGCAAGATTGGTTATCTTCGCCCACCGGGTAATTCGATCTAATCCCCATTGTAAATTTTTATGACATTTTTTTATGTGGCATTGTTTAAGTAAGGATTATTTTTAATGAGAAGTCTCGGTGTAATATTCTTAGCTGACATAGTCGGCTACTCAAAGATGATGGCTCGCAACGAACCTGAAACGCTAGAATTTTTGAGAACGTTTAGTAAAACTATAATTAGGCCAACACTTGAAAAGCATAGCGGCACAATGATTAAGTCTCTTGGGGATGGCTGGCTCCTCGAGTTTCAAAGCGCTCGAAACGCGGTAAATTGTGCGATTGATTGGCAAAACTTGTCCAAAAGAGATGAAAAAATCAGTCTTAGAGTTGGCATTCATTTGGGTGATGTGGAGCACGAGGATGGGCCGCCACCGGATGTTTACGGTGACACGGTAAATATTGCAGCTAGGCTTGAATCAATAGCTGAGCCAGGGGACGTAGCAATTTCAACGTCTGTTTATTTATGTCTTGATGATGAACAAACAAAGCTTTTTCAGAACTGTGGCAAACAATCATTGAAAAACATCACCACACCCATTGAAGTCTGGAGCACAGGCAACTTAAATGTTGGCTCTACAGGTCTGGCTAGAGATAACGTAAAGCCTGCGATCAGTATCAAGCCCGTTGAGTTTATCGATAATTAGCTCAGCAATTTAGCCGAACAAATCACTACCTCACTTGGGAAATATCTTGATCAAAAGGATTGGATTGACTCATTGATTCAAAAGACCCCGAGTGAGAATGATTATCAATTGCTATCCTCGTTGAGCAAGGTCGGCTCCAACTTTGAGGTAAACTTGGTTTTAAAAGCCCCCGGGGGTAAAACTTTATGGGATGGCCATACTGGTGGCTCACTGAGCCAAGCAAGCATTCTAGGAGACACGGCAGGAGAACAAATTTCTCAACAAGTTTTTCTGGAAATAGTGAAGGTCAAAGACAGGTACAAATAGAGGCGAACTGAAAAAACCAGTCAAATTTGTTATGCCGTGTGGGGCAAAATGTGGGATAGATGAAATTGCACCTTAAATTACTACAAACAAACAATGGCTTACAAAACAGTTCTGAATCCACCCTCTCCGCCATTATTTATGAGTAAGCCGTTAACATCATTGGTGTTGGGGGCTTTTCATTTCTGAGGTTTATATTTTTGTACCACTTCTTGTACCACCAAAA
The DNA here is from genome assembly GCA_949529445.1 of Alphaproteobacteria bacterium UBA4588. Lineage (GTDB taxonomy): Bacteria > Pseudomonadota > Alphaproteobacteria > Puniceispirillales > Puniceispirillaceae > UBA4588. The sequence goes on along the minus strand of CATISA010000017.1, from coordinate 14,011 downwards.
CCCTTGATAGATTTCCATTATTAGTCACATTGTCTTAGCCATGGGTGACGGTATTAGCAACCCTCAAATGAGAGAAATGTGCCTTCTTTGGCCTGCATTTTCTTGCAGATATTGAGAAACTATTTATCTGGATTTGTGAATTGTATTAACCTGCCGGAACGGCCATCCTCTAAAATCCAAATGGCACCTTTGAAACTCATTTCAACCTCTCTTACTCTTCGTGACCAACTGAATCGTTCTGCTTCATAAGGAACACCATTAATAAAGCTTATTCTAAGCATTGCTTTGCTTTTTAATCCTCCAATAAACGCATTTCCATTCCATTTACTGAATTCATTACCCTCATAAAAGAACAAACCTGATGGTGCTATCGTGGGTATCCAATAAAGTTGTGGTGCCATAAATTCAGGCCTTGTTTTGTGAACTGGAATTTTTACCCCATTATACTGATTGCCTTCTGATACTAGCGGCCACCCATAATTTTCACCCCCAAAAATAAGATTAAGTTCATCACCATGCCTCGGGCCCATTTCATGGGCCCATAATGCACCATCACCGTCAAATGAAATTCCAAGGACATTTCTGTGACCAACCGTCCAAAAGGTTTTTGCAAGACTGCCGTTGCTTTGATATGGGTTATCTAATGGTATTGAACCATCCTCGTTTAGGCGTATGATTTTTCCTAAAGATGTATCCCACTTCTGCGCAGGCGATTGTTCCTGTCGATCACCAGATGTTATGAAAATCATTCCCGCATGCTTTGTTCCCTTAAGACCAAATATAATTCTGTGGGAAAAATGTCCTTTCCCCGCTATCGCAGGTGATTGTTTCCAAATAGTTTCAATGTTTTTTAAGTATGGCGTGTCTGAAAGTTCTAGTTCGCCCCGAATTGCAACAGCATATCGTGTCTTTCCTAAATTATCTGAAGTGACATAAGAGATGTAAACTAGCTTGTTGGTAGCATAATTTGGATGAAGAACAATATCTCCTAGACCACCTTGACCACCAGCAAAAACCTCTGGAACGCCATCAACTAGAGTCTTCTCACCACTCGTATTCACAAGCCAAAGTTTTCCACTTTTTGTGGTAACCAATAGCTTTTCTTTGTTTAAAAACGTCATCGCCCAGGGATTCTCGAACTCGGACACAACCCTAACTTTCAGGGCATTGCCAGCGCTTCCTGTAACAATATCACTTGCCCAAACATCTGAAGCTAATACTGTGAGTAATAGAATAATTAAACGCATCAAGGTCTCATCCTAAAATTCATTTCCGTAATGCTAAAAGAAGTCATTTTAACGTGCCCTCTGGTAATAATGATGCTATTTTATTTAGCTATCGTTTCTACTATTTCATCTCAAAACCCTGCTGTACAAGATAGTTCCGCATATGTGGGCGAGACTCCTTTTCAAGAAGCCGTGCCATCTGCTCACTCCAACTTTGTGACTTTGGATTACCAGAGCGCATAGCGTAATAGTCCCTTACCACTTCGTCATAGTCTTTAATCTGTGCGTCTTCCTCACTAGAATCATAACTATTTTCTTTGAGGACTACAGATATTGGCAGGCGTGGCTTTGGTTCTGGATTCTGGTCAGGGTATCCAAGGCAGAGGCCGAATACAGGATACACATTTTTTGGCAAATTCAGAAGAGCGGTAACTTGAACTGGGTCATTACGGATCGCCCCGATATAGCAGATACCGAGACCGGCAGACTCAGCAGCAATGACAACATTCTGTGCATAAAGTGCGGCATCAACCGTGGATATTATAAATTGTTCGGTAAATCCCTCGGTTGGCGTACCACCGTGCATTTTGCAACATCTGATAGAACGACTGAGGTCAGCGCAGAAAACGAGAAATTCAGGCGCTGCCGCTATGGAACTTTGATTATTTGCTAACGTAACAAACTGCTGTCGTTTGATAGGGTCAGTAATTCGTATGATTGTAACGCCCTGTAGAAAGCTGGAGCTTGCTGACGCTTGGCCAGCATTAACCAGTATCTCAAGCAAGGCATCATCGATGGGTTTTTCGGTAAATTTGCGAATAGAGCGATGTGCCATTAAAAGGTCAATTGTCGGGTTCATATTAAAACTCCACTTCTATTTAAAACACCCACATAAAAACGGTCAGATATAGGCCTTATTGTAGCACGTGATGAGAATTAACCGCCCAAGGATGACTTTGACCAAAGCCAGTGAGACAAATGTTTGTAGGTGGCCTCAGGGGTTTCTATGGGCGGAAGATGTCCGGCACCTTCAACCTCTATTCGTCTGGCATGGGGAATTAATTCCTGCATCAAATGGTGGCGTTCAGGTGGGCAAAGACGATCTTCCTTGCCGTACAGAATTAACGTGGGACAGCGCACCCTCCTTAATGTAGCTGTCTGATCCGGCCGATCACGCAAAGCCAGAGATTGGGTAATAAAGGCCTTACCACCAAGCGAAACAGCCATAGCCATACATAAATCAAGGTGGTTCTGCTTGTTTGGGCTTCCGGCAAGATAATAAGGCTTCATTTCTTCAGCCATCACTTGTTCTAATTTACCCGCTTTCACATCTGCGATTTGCCGGTTACGCCGCGCTACCCCATCCCTTGTTTCCGCCAGTGGGTTAGTGTCCATCAGGGCCAGACGCTCTATGCGGTGGGACGCTTGTGCGAATATCTCCATCGCCAAAATACCACCCATAGACAGCCCGCATAGAGCAAAAGAGGGTGGTAGTTTTCTCAGTATGTTTCGCGCCAATTCCGGTAGTGAATCGGCACCAACAAGAGCAGGGATGTGAATATTCAGATGGCTAAAACTGTCTGTCCTAAATCGGTCAGCCTGAAAGGAAAATAGCCTCTCATCACACATCATGCCGGGGAGCAGAACTAGTGTGCCAGAGCGGGGGTAGGACAGGGACGTCATTTTGGGCTGTTTATCCTCTAAAAAAGGCTGTCTGCACCTTGTCGCAAAACAGACAGCTTGGCCCAGGCGATTTCCGGGTCAACAGCGCCAAAACCTGCAAAGGTCCCAAATCCGCAATCTGTGCCAGCCATCACACGGTCTGCACCAAACACTGAGGTGAATCGCTCTAGCCGTTGGCTAACAACTTCAGGGTGTTCCACAAAATTCGTGGTACTATCGAGCACACCTGGGATAAGGATTTTGTCTTCCGGCACTTCATTTGCTCTATTTTTAAACACTGTCCATTCATGTGCATGACGTGGGTTAGAGGTCTCAAACAGTACATAGCCAGCATGGGTATTCATTAATACGGGAAAGACTTTTTCCATAGAAATATCACAAACATGAGGCCCTTCATAATTTCCCCAGCAGATATGCACACGTATTTTTTCTTTTGGCAAACCCTCTAGTGCATAGTTTAGCGCAGCGACATGACTATTCGCAATTTCAACAAATTCATCATCGCTCATCTCGGCAAATAGCATATGCCGTGACAGGGCAAGGTCAGGGCAATCAAGTTGAAGTTCAAGACCTGCATCAATAATCATTTTATATTCTGCCCTCATTACTTGTGAAAGGGCATCTAAATAATGCTGGCGGCTTGGATAATAATCGTTCTGCAAAAACAATGATATTACCCCAGGGGACGCAGCATTCATAAAGCCGCGCTCCACCCCATGTGCTGTCATTGCTCCCTTTAAATTAGAAATATCTTTATCTAACTCGCCATTATCAAGCGGCTTAATCTCGCCTGTACACATCGGCCTTGCATAGGTGGGTGTGCCGCCACTATCTGCTAGACGCTGCAGAAATCCTGGAAACAGCTTTAAGTCTGCTGGAGCATTGCGCGGGCTATCACCAGAAAAGCCTGTATAGCGGTCCTTCACATAGGTTGCGTAAGATATTTTTGATGTTTCCCCATCGCTAACCACATCAATTCCAGCTTCCTTTTGCCGACTTACGAGCATATCTACATGAGCTGTCATCGTGTCATCAAACAGTTTTTTATCGAAGGGTTTGCCTTGCTCTTTTGCGAATAAAAACTCTGTTACCTCTTGTGAGCGCGGTAGCGAGCCAACATGGGTTGTTTTAATTCTAGTCATTTTGTGAGCTCCTCTCCCACCAGCTAGGGCCAGCAGGATCATTTGTGTTTTTAATTCGGTAAAGCGCTGCTTCCCCTGACATGGCAGGGCTAATGTTATAAGCAGTTTCAGGTTGTAAGAACGCTGTATCACCAGGGCCTAAATGACTGTCTTGACCATTTTGCTGTAGCTTCCAATATCCCTTCACAGGCATCAACACCGTGTAATATGGTTCTGGTTTAAAAATGCCAGTTGAGCTCGCAGAGAAGAAATCTACGGTAAATCCTGGACGGTCAAAAATAAGCCCATTTTGCCCAATAACATCTACTGGCTTATCACGTGATAATGCCAAAAGATCTAGATAGCGGGCTACCCAACGCGGTATTATTTCTGAGGTGGGAAGCTCGGCCATCAGCGCTAGGTTTTCATCTGTCATCACAGCCATAGGCGCTATATCTGCCGGCAGGGTGGCCCCTTTTTTGCTATCATAAAGTTTGCCATTTTGACCTAAAATTAAGCCATGTTCTTGCGCATCCTCAATAACCTGTGGCGCCCAAACTACCCCACCGCCTGCATCATCACCGCCTAATATCGCCATGATCATACCGTAGTCAGTGCCAATATTCTCAAACCCGCGAAAGATGCCCGTAGGAATATTAAAAATATCACCAGGCTCTAAAATAACTTCACCCGCATCTCCCCACCGTCCCCAGAAAAAACGCCATCTGCCTGAAAGCACAAAAAACACCTCTGCTGTTCTGTGCGTATGTAACGAATTTCGGCATTTTGGGGGCTGTCCAGCCGCCCCGATATTAAAGCCTGGCGTATCTTTGATATGAATGTGCTGGTCCGCAGCTTCAGATACGCCACCGCCAATAATGGTGAAATTTTCTTTTTGGTCTGAACCTGGCGTATGGGCATCAATAAAGGCTGTACGGCAAGGTACAAGTTCACTATATTTTACAATTTGTACTGGCTGGGTCATGATAAGCCTCCCTTGTGGAGCAGGATTTGTTTCCAGATGGCGGTTTCATCAAATAGCACAAACTCTCGGTGTAATCCGCGCGGGCCAAATTCAGCATGGCACGCCCCCATAACATAAATTTGTGCACCTGTTGGGGTACCAAAGCTTCCCCAGCCTTCATGCTTGCCATAAAGCCCCCAACGAATAGCAGCGCGTGGCGGCATCATGTCATCATCACGGCCGATTTGATGTTCAATCTTAAATTCAGCATTTGGAAAGCTAGCACGAAGCCCCATCCAAAAATTATCTGCCGCATCTAGACCGTGGGCATTTATACCCCCTGGCAATTCCAAGGTGCATGCTTCATCATATTCAGCTGCAATAACAGCTAAGTCCGCCCCCATGATACGGCGCAGAATATCTGCGTATTTTTGCCCCCATTCATTATCATTCCCTCGACCTTTATAAGGCCCTGGGATATCTGTTTCTGGGGTAAACGGTTTCACACAAAGCTCAACGCCACCTTCGCGCTTGATTAAATTAGCAGCATAGTCTTTAGGCTCCCAACCTAACTGGCGTACAATTGCACCTTGGTCACGAATAAGCCATTCATCATTAATTTGATTATGTATCGCATGGCAATCGGCGATTATGCGGTAACCAAGCTTCTTGCCTGTCGCATGGCCATACACACCGTTACCTGAATGGGTGGCTGTCGAATAAATCCGGTGCGAGGATAGCATACCCTCTTCAGGGGTGCCTGACCAAATCACATCCTCCCCAAGCAATCTTCTATCTGGAAACTCAGCCAGCGTTGCCATAGTCGCAGCGATTACCCCTTGATTGCCACGAACAACCGCGCTAGGTGTCCGAACTGGGATATCTTCTGTATAGTAATAATGCAACGTTGCAAGGCCCCGTTCTTCCCATATTTCGCGTGTAATGCCGATAATGAAATCTGGAAATGTTTTGAATTTTGAATCAAACCCCTGCATTTTATTCTCTTTCTGAAATCTTGCTGGCTAGCATATTGCTAGAGTTTCTTATTTTTAGCTCGCCTGGTACAAACACCTGCCGTGATGGCGTTTGATCATTCTGAATATGATACATGAGAAGCTCTATTGCTTTATCAACCATCACATCTGCAGGTTGACTATATGACGTTAATTCATAGCTTGGCCAAGCTGCTGGGGAGGTATCATCATAGCCAACCACAGCAATATCGTCTGGCACAGCCAGCCCTGCCTTGTGCCGCAATACATCCATTATGATGAGCGCCATAGCGTCATTTGCAACAAATAGGGCACGTGGTCTATTTTTTGAGTTTACAAGCTGAAGGGCAGCTTCATGTGCTTGTTCAGTGCGAAAATTTCCAACCGCGCGAAAGCTCACATCAAAGCCATACTCTGCTAATCCTGAACGAAATCCAGCCTCTCTGTCTCTTTGAGTGGACGCGCCTTCCCAGCCTGCAATATAGCCAAAGCTTTGATAGCCTTGTGTGATGAGATGATGTGCAATCTCGCGCCCCCCTTGAAAATTATCTGTAGTGACAGAAGAGAGATGAGATTGTTCCTGAATACGATTGAATTGCACAATTGGAATGCCAGCAGACTGACATTTATCTGCCAGTTCAGAGGATAGAGCAACAGATGCTGTGACAATCGCATCGACTTGATACTCTAGGATTTCCTCAACTACATTATCGATATTGTCAGCGGTTTGTGCTGCCATAAATATTAATAAATGATACCCCTGCTGCTGCAGAGATTTAGACAGCTTTTCCAGCACGTCTGGATAGAAATAATTATCCAAATATGCCACTACTAATCCCACGATATAGGACCTACCTGTAAGCAGGGAACGTGCAAGCCGATTTGGTCGATACCCAAGGGTTTTAGCAGCTTGTTTTACTTTAGCAGATGTTTTTGCGGATGCAGATGCGCCATCTGTAAATACGCGGCTTACCGCAGATTGGCTTACGCCTGCAAGACGGGCAACATCATAAGAAGTAATGCGCCCCGATGATGTTGGCTTTGTGTGCAGTCTGTGCGGTGTTTCCTGTTGCTTGGGCATTATCCAACACCCCCATTATGATACATCATGTAATTGGGGCGAACTGAAGCCAGCTGTTGCATTCGTGCCATTACATCTACGCCGATTTGTGCCCACACATCTAGCAAATCTACCAGCACCCAGTTTTCCCTTATCAGCCCCTTTTCCAATCGCCAAAAATCAAGCGAGCGTAGGGTAATTTTCTGATGTGTTGGCGCAATACCAAGCCAGCCATCACCTGATATTGTCTGTGCCATATTAGGCCAGCCTGTAACCCCAACATAATCACCTTCAGCAAAGAAATGGTGGCTTACCTCTTCAGGATATTGCCCTCTATCTGGCATCGCATTCAAAAATGGCTGCTGATGACAGTTGCGAAATCCATCGCCGCCGCGTGAACTGCCGATACCTGCAGGGCCGTACCAGCTGAAATGGGGATGCCAATATAACTCCATCTCCATTACCTCTACCCCGCCTTGGCTCGGGTAGCGTTGCAACGCTCTAAGCATATCAACAACATGTTGTACACTCGCACTTGTATGCTCCAGATGGGTTACGGGCGGGTTAAGCCCATCTTGGGTGGCTGGGGCTGGTACATTCCACTCGCGCCCTAATGAGGGTGCCATTGGCCATACCCCAGCCTGCATCATGAGCTCTGGTAAATCCCAGATAGCCTGTATTTCAACCACCTTGCCATTTTCAAAACGAAAAAATTCATGAAACCTGATATGGGCTATGTGCCCAGTTGGCGGGATGCCTAAAAAAGGTGTTTTAAAAATGCCAATATAATGCCCTGCACACCCCACCCATGCCGCCTTATCATGATCAGAGCCTGCGATACAAATCATATCCCGACGTTCCAAATCGGGTAGGGCAAAACGTAGCGGCGAAAAGACCGCATCATAAAGCTGTGAGCTTTCAACATCACCTATAGGGCGGCTGAAATGACACGCCGCATCAGCACTAAGCAAATGGCCTAGGATAGCACGAACTGCCTGTTCATCAAAATCATATAAGGCCTTACACAAGCCCTCTATTGCGGTCTTATTTTGATGATGGGCATCATTCATGAGCTGCCCCTGCCAGGACGTGGTGCTACCTTTCGCCCCTCATCAAATGCTTCCCAACCTTCACCATTGAAAACATCAACACCAAGCTGGGCGAGGACATGTGGAAAATCCACCATTACCCAATTATCAATAATTTTCCCGTCCACAACTTTCCAGAAATCCATATAGCGGATTTCCACTTTCTTGCCCGTTGGCTCAACCCCCATAAACTTGCCGCTATGCACAGCTTTTTGCCGCCCAAACGCAGCGGCCCATTCGCCCATATAAAGACGTGCTTCATCCACACAGACTTTGTCTGAAAAAGCTGCTTGAAAAGGACGTTGCCAGTTATCTTGGAACTCACGCAAGCCCGTTTTCTTGCCGCATCCTTGATTGCCCATCCAACGAAAACTCTCGGCAAAGAAAGTCCCAATATCATCAATACGGTGGTCGTTCAGTCCATCAACCATACTTTCGATAACACGGCGCGTTTCATTCGTCTTTGAGATATCTGTATCGCGGCTAAGTATTGCTTGTTCTGGGCGAGATCCTTTAACCATTACATTATCCCTTCACAGCACCCGCCGTTAGTCCAGAGACAATTCGGCGCTGGAAAAACATTACCAAAATAAACAGTGGCGCTGTTGCTGAGACCACAGCCGCAACCGCAAACATTACATTACCTTCGGTATAGGTGGTGCCTAAAAAGGCTGCAATTTTTGGAACCATAGTTCTATTTTCGTCTGAAAGCAGCATTGAGGTAACCGCAAAATCATTATAGGCAAGTAGAAATGAAAATAGCCCTGTTGTAATAACGCCAGGCCACATCACAGGGATGATTACAAATCTAAAAGCTTGGAATTGGCTACAGCCATCTACCTTTGCGCTTTCATCTAATTCTTTTGGAATGCTCTGGAAAAAAGAATGCAACATCCACAAGGTAAAAGGCTGGTTAATCGCCACTAGCACAATAATCGTTGTTGGCAATATGCCCCATAAATTCCACTCGAAAAAAGGCAATAAATAGCCAGAAACAAGTGTGATAGGTGGCATTGCTCTGAAAATAAGGGCCGTGATTAATAACCAGAAGGTATAGCGGTACCCAGACCGAGAAAGCGCATATCCACCCAACGTTCCAATAGTAAGTGATGTGCAAACTACAAAGAAGCATACAATCGATGTATTTATGGCTGATCGCCAAAATTCTTCTTGTATCCAAGCCCCTAGATAGCCTGTGTCGGTAAAGGATGAGCCATAGGTATTAAAGGTATTTTGACCTGTAATTGCATTCGTCCAATTGGCAATCGAAAAGAAATCAAGCTCGACCTTAAACGAGCCCCATAGCGTCCAGAAAAACGGAAATGCGGCCATTAACACCCATAATAAGATAAATCCATAAATCAACGCCCTGAGGTGAAGAGGATAACGATTAGCGACACTACTCATCATGATTTCCCCTTAAAATCTTGCCAAGTGCGCCATAATACGGGTGACAGCAATATAGCTACCCCAAAAATCGTCAGCATAGACGAGGTTGCGGCTGCAGAAAGTTGGCGTGTTTCCCCCCCTAAATCGTTGAAAATAATCCAGCTTAATGAGGTAGCATGCGCTTCGGCATTAAACCCAACGATAGGCTCAAATACTCTAAAATTATCCATTAATTGGATAAGTGCAACAAAGGTGATAAGCGGCATAAGATGCGGTACAATCACATAGCGAACTTGTTGCCATCTGCTCGCCCCGTCAATCCGAGCAGATTCTATTTGGTCCATTGGTAGGGTTTGCAAACCAGCATAAAATACCACAAAAGCAAAAGGGGCAGAATGCCAAACACCATACACAATCAGCATCACCCATGTCAGGATGGTAGACGCTTTCAAAGATAAATCAGGGTCAGCTGCCAGCCACTGAATAGCATTGCCAAGAATGCCGCGACTATCAATCATCCAAAATAAAATAAGTGAGCCGATAAGAGGGGTGACGATCATGGGCAATAAGGAGACAAAAATAACAACCCCCTTAATTTTTTCGCTTAATGCATTCACACCAAGCGCAATCATCAACCCAAAAATGATTAAAATAGGGGTGACCGTAAAAGTAAAGGTTAGGGTGAATGCCATCGCCCGATAAAAGGGTAAATTCCCTATCGCATCAAAAAACCCGTCCCAGTTATCAGCTACTGCCCAAGCTTCTTTTACTTCACCAACGGCCAGGTGAGCTCTGTCTAAATATATATCAAACCCCACAAAACGACCAAGAGGTTCAGATGTGCGGAGGGCGCTTGTCGCATCCTGATCAATCGCTGTTTCTTGACTGCAACCAAATGGTCCGCATGTCTCAACCGTGACTAGCACCGCTTCATGCGGTGTATGCACAGATTGCAACACAACGGACACAAGTGGAAAAGCGATAAATAAGAGCATCGCAAGTCCAGTTGGCGCAAAAAACCAGAAAAAAGTTGAGTGTTTCATGATTAAGCTATCTAAGGCAATATCTGGGAAGGGACTAAGATGCCCCCTTCCCAAAAAGGTGGTGCTTCTTACAGGAAGCCTTTTTCTTTAGCTGCTGCAATATAAGCTGCTTCTACATCAGAAAGAGCCTGCTCAGCAGATTCCTTGCCCTGCATAAAGTCAGATAGCTCAGCGCCAAGTGCCGTATGCAACAAGCCCATATATGGCAACATTGGGTATGGAATTGTGCTAGCTTGCGCTGCTGCAAATACGCCGCGTGCTGCATCTGTTGGTGAATAACCATCAATTAGCCAAACAGCTTGCTTACGGATTTCTTCATCCTTCAGGATAGAGGGATCAATACCGTTCATCATCGCAATGAAGGTCGCTTCTGCTTCTGCATCGCTTACATTTTTAGCCACAGTCCAGCCATCCCACCAAAGGGTTGATGCAGGTGTATTGCCGCCGCCAACAGTCATCGGACCAGCGATATTCATGCCATTTTTAACCTCGGCACTTACACCATCAACATCCACCAGTGTTGCAGCTCGGCTACCCCACATATTCATAATCGCAACATTACCAGCGCGGAATTCTGCATTTGTTGCATTACTGTCATGGGTTAGGAAGTCTGGGTTCATATATGCTGAGAGTGCCTTCATCATATTGAGTGCATTCACACCAGCTTCAGAATTCACATTTGGCTGCGCAGAGCCGTCCTTAAAGTGGCTTCCACCATAACCTAAGAACATATTGTTGAATTCTTGCGCAAGGTTCCAGCCGGCTTTATAGGCGCCACCAACTGGGTTTTGCATGATTCCCGCAGTGCGGATTTTTTCAGCAGCCGCAAGCATATTTTCATATGTCTTAGGCGGCTCCATACCAATTTTTTTCAAGACATCGTCGCGGTATACCAGATGCTGTGCGTTTGCCATAAAGGCCACAGCCATGACTTTACCGTTGATGGTGATCAGTTGGTTCTTTTTCAGATCCTTACCATGCTTTGCAACCAAATCATCTAGCGGACGGATCACATCATTATTCATTAAGGCAACAATAGATGAGTTTGCAATAATTGCTGACGTATATTCAGCTGGATTGCCGCTCATACCTGCAACATTAATTTTTTGATGGTCTGCTGTAAGATTTGTTGATACATCACCGCCACTACATGCTTGAGCGCCAGCGCCCACAGTCTGAATGGCTGGAAATTCATTTCCAACAACGCTCACACGTGCTGAAATATTGCATGCATGCGCTGCAGTACTAGCCATAATGGCAACAGCAGATGCTAAAGCTATGTTTTTTAGGTACATTAGTCTCTCCCTTGTTGATGATGACAGATTGCGCTGCCAGTTGAAGTTACCCCAATAAATCGGGTTAGATGTGATCATGTAGAAACACTAGTTCCTCATTCTTTCACCTGTCTGGCTGTCAAACAGATGACAGCTTGCTTCCGGAACAGAAATGTAGACATCACTCCCTATTTCTGTACGGAATTCCTTTTGTGCCTTTACTGCAACAAACGAATGCCCCGCTACGACGGTTACCATCGTTGCATCACCTAATAATTCCATTGCATAGGTGGGCGCTTTGATTTGTGCTTTGCGAGGCTTGTTTGTGATCTGGGCATCTTCTGCCCGAAAGCCTAACGTAATTTTGCCATCTGGCAGGTCTAAGCCTTTGACTGAGATATGCTCAGCGGAAAAACAGCCTGCTTTTATCTCGCCTTCTATTAAATTCATTGCAGGATTGCCAATAAACCCAGCGACAAATAAATTGGCAGGCTTGTCATAAATATCTGTGGGAGTGCCGATTTGTTGGATAATTCCTTTATTCATTACCACAACACGATCAGCAAGCGTCATCGCCTCAATTTGGTCATGGGTTACATAAATGGTGGTAACCTTCAGTTCATGTTGTAAATGTTTGATTTGCGCACGTGTCGAAACGCGCAATTTAGCATCTAGATTTGATAAAGGCTCATCCATCAAAAATACATTTGGCTCACGTACAATTGCTCTAGCAAGGGCAACTCTTTGACGTTGGCCGCCTGATAATTCCGCAGGTTTGCGGTGCAGAAAATCATCTAGCTCAACCATTGCAGAAGCACGTCTTACCCTTGCATCATGACTACTTTGATCAATTTTCCTAACCTTGAGCGGAAAGCGGATATTCTCATAGACATTCATGTTTGGATAAAGCCCATATGACTGAAATACCATGGCAACATCTCTGTCTTTTGGCTCCAGCTCATTTACCCGCTTGCCATCGACAAGAATATCGCCTGAACTTGCGTCTTCTAAGCCAGCTATCATGCGCATGGTCGTTGTTTTGCCGCAGCCGGAGGGCCCAAGCAGAACAAGAAATTCGTTGTGTGAAATGGTGAGGTTGAAATCATCAACGGCAATGAAATTACCCCATCGCTTATGGACATTTTTTAATTCTATTGAGGCCATATTATTCTGCTTTCCCGCATGACAAAATGGATTTTGCATGCCTATGCAAAAATGGTAGAAGAATAAGTACAGGTTTGACAAGTGTAATTTTCTATGGGCCAAATCCAGAGAGAAACTAATATGGCAGATGCAATTGAATTCGCAAAAAAACATGTCTTAGATTGGCAGAAATCTAGTGATAATGCCTTTATCGACGCCCTCCCTGCATGTTTTGATAAATTCATGTCAGATACCTATCATTGGTATGGTATGCACCCTTTTCATGAGCAGCATGATTCTGATTCTGTCATTAACATTTTTTACAGGCCCTTTAACACTGCATTCACATCTATCCAAAGAAGACAGGACATTTTTTTTGCAGGCCGTAACGAAATAGATGGTTTTAATTCTGTATGGGTTGCGTCAATGGGGCATTTTATGGGTCTGTTTGATAAGCCATTTATAGGCATTCCGCCCCACCATAAAATTGCGATGATCCGATATGCTGAATTTCATAAGGTTGAAAATAATAGAATTACTGAAACAGCTTTATTCATAGACCTGTTGCATTTGATGGCTCAGGTGGGGATTACACCTATTACCGCACAGACAGGCATGCACCTTATTCAGCCTGGTCCGCGCACCCATGATGGGCTTTTATTGGGTGCCCAAGACTTAATCGAAAGCGAGAAAACACTCTGCCTCATTAACCGGATGATAGGAGATGTCAATCAGGGACAGTATGCAACCCCTGAGGATGAACTTCGCCAGTGCTGGCATGACGATATGCTGTGGTGGGGCCCCACGGGCATTGGTGCTACTTACACCATTGACAGATATATCCAGCAACATCAGCGCCCCTTTAGGACACAGAATGAAGGGCGGCGTTTTAACGGTCATATTTGCAGGATGGCAGAGGGTAATTATGGTGGCTTTTTTGGTTGGCCAAATCTGAGCCTTAAGCCGACAGGCGGATATTTAGGGATGCCAGCTTTTGTTGGTTATGCCGATATGAGGGTTGTTGATAT
>CATISA010000016.1 GCA_949529445.1 Alphaproteobacteria bacterium UBA4588 | reverse complement strand
GCTGCTTCTTCTAGCCGGGCAACAAAGAAATGACGACAGCCTGCCTCATGCAAAACAGGTGCAATGGCTGTCATGCCTAGCCCGTACGCATCAGCTTTAACAGCAGCCCCTGTGGCACAAAGACGGCCAGAGAGTGCATCAAGGCTGAGGTAATTCGCGATAATGGCGTCAAGAGAGATATAAAGCCGGGATGTTGGCATATCAAAAAGGCCTATGAGCTAGAATTATATTAGAGAACAGTCGCTATCATAGCATGACATTACGCCTTTTGGGGGCCATGCCCTTAGAAACTTTCTGGCAAATGATCGGCGTTTACAAGGTCTGAGAATTTTGTCAAGCGACCTTCAAACCCAACATTCACAACCCCTGTTGGGCCATGCCGCTGTTTTGCAATAATGATTTCAGCCGTCCCATTAGCTTTTTGCAAACGTTCCTGCCACATTTCGTAGCGCAGATTAAATTTTTCCTGAGTTTCATTATCTTTAATCTCTGGCTCTCCTTTGCCGAGATAATATTCTTCGCGATACACAAACATTACCACATCAGCATCCTGCTCAATCGAACCAGATTCTCGTAAGTCAGAGAGGTTAGGGCGTTTATCTTCGCGCTGTTCAACGGCACGTGAAAGCTGTGATAGCGCAAGCACAGGCACATCCAGCTCTTTGGCAAGCGCTTTGAGTGACCGACTGATATTGGAGATTTCTTGCACGCGGTTCTCAGGGCGTGATCCTAATTGGGCCTGTAGAAGCTGAAGGTAATCAACAACAACCAAACCAAGTCCGCTGGTCCGCTTCAGGCGACGTGCACGGCTAGCAAGCTGGCTCACTGATAAAGCAGGGCTGTCATCAATAAAAAAGGGTGTCCTATCAATTAAGCTACTTGTTTCCACAAGGTCAACAAATTGCCGGCTATCCATGGTGCCTCTGCGGATCGCTTCGGAATCAACATTAGACCGTTCTGCCAGAATACGAACGCCAAGCTGGTCGGCAGACATCTCAAGCGAGAAAAAGGCAACAGGAACAGGATCCTCGCCAGTCTGTGTTGTGGCGGCCGCATGAAAGGCAATATTGGTTGCAAGCGCAGTTTTCCCCATGCCGGGGCGTCCGGCCAGAATTAGCAGGTCAGACGAGTGAAGCCCGCCAAGAAATGAATTAAGTCCCGTAAGGCCAGTGCTCACGCCAGATATATGACCTTCAGAATTAACAGCTTTTTCAGCGTTTTCGATTGCAACACTCAAAACTTTATCAAATGGCTGTAACCCTTGCTCACTACTGTCATTTTCTGCCAGATTAAAGAGTTGTTGTTCTGCAGCCTCAATTTGCAACTGGGCATTTTTATCAAGGTCAGGATTACGTGCATCATAGCTTACATCATCTGAGAGCTTTACAAGGGCACGTCTTAGAAATGTTTCATGAATAATGTCAGCATAGTCTTTTGCCCCAGCTATCGAGATAACGCCATCTGTAAGATCGGTTAGATATTCTTCGGCGGTTTCCTGTCCAAAAGCGGGGTCGTTAGCGAAAAAAGCGTGTAATGTGGTAGGATTGGCTAGCTGTCCGCGTCCGACCATGCGCGCAGCTGCCTCAAAAATCTGACCATGAAGAGGGTCATAGAAATGCTGACTTCTGAGTACGATACTGATTTTATCCAAAATCTCATTATCAATCAGGAGGGCACCCAGAAAGCTCTGTTCTGCCTGAATATTATGGGGCATCTCACGCACAGCTTTTTCGCCAAGCTGTGTTAAGGGAAATGGTGCCACTGTTTGATCACTAAATGCATCCGACATCATCATGTTATGACATTACTGACCGCAGGAGGGTAGATGTGAAATGTGGGGATAATGGGGATAACTCACTTTTCTTTTTCACCGTGAGGCAGCCAGCATAAAAAAGAGGCCAGAAAGCTGGCCCCTTTGATAGGTTATAGACAGTGATATAATACGATCATATCGCAGAGTTATGCGTTATCATCTGCTATTTCTTCAGCATTATCATCTGCCGGTGTTTCTTCTGCATCGGCTTCATCAGCAGTATCATCATCAGCGGCCTTCTCGTTAGCCATAGCTGCAACCGCTTTGCTTGATGCATAGTTATCTTCGATGTCGTCCTGGTCAGAGGCAATGACTGCGCGGCCAATTTCTAGCTGCGTTTCAGCTTCTTCAAGAGAACGAGCAATATTGACAGTCACGGTAATTGTGACTTCAGCATGAAGCATAACTTTGATTGGGAATAGGCCAAGTGTTTTGATGGCATTTTCCATCACAACCTGACGCTTTTCAATCGAATGGCCGGTTGCTGTGACGGCATCTGCGATGTCACGTGCTGTGACTGAACCAAAAAGCTGACCCATTTCAGAAGCTGCCCGAACGAGGTTTACAGCCAACCCGTCAATATGGCTTGACTGCTGTTCAGCAGCTGTCCGGCTATCCGCATTTTTCTGTTCACGCTCGGCGCGCTCTGCTTCGAACTTTTCGAGGTTTGCTTTGCTGGCGCGAAGGGCTTTGCCTGTTGGCAGCAAATAATTGCGCGCATAGCCTGGCTTGACGGAGACAACATCACCGAGTTTGCCAAGTTTTTCCACGCGTTCTAGCAAAATAATATTCATAATTTTGTTCCTTTTTACGACAATCTCTACTTAACCTAGCTAATTACGTAAGGCATCAGTGCCAGATAGCGGGCACGCTTGATGGCTGTTGCCAGTTCGCGCTGCTTTTTGGCAGAGACTGCTGAAATGCGTGAGGGAACAATTTTGCCGCGTTCTGAGGTGTAACGTGCCAGCAATTTTGTATCCTTATAGTCAATTTTAGGCGCATTCGGACCTGAAAAAGGACATGATTTCCGGCGGCGACCTTGTGGTCTGCGGACGGCTTCTCTGGTAATCTCAAGCTGAGTCATGACTTATTCCTCCTCATCCTGTGGTGCATCTTCGGACGTCTTTGAACGTGAGCGGTCATCGCGTCTGTCGTCACGACGGTCTTTGCCGCCACGTTCTGTTTTGACTTGCATCATTACAGATGGTTCTGGGTCAACTTCTTCGATTGCAATTGTCATGAAGCGCAGAACATCTTCGTTCAGACCCATGATACGCTCGAATTCATTGAGTGTCTCTGAATCAGTTTCTATGTTCAGCATGACATAATGACCCTTCCGGTTTTTCTTAATCCGGTAGGCGAGACCGCGAAGGCCCCAAAACTCTTTTTTTTGGATTGAGCCACCTGCTTTTTCAATAATCGCAGAAAACTCTTCAATCAACGTTTCGACTTGCGTAGTCGAAACGTCCTGGCGTGCAATAATCACGCTTTCATAAAGCCGCATCGATCTCTCCTTATGGCTTATCGTTACACACCTTTCTCCGGCCGGAAGGGCCAAGCTTTGGCTGTAACAAGCCAGCCTCTCAGTGAGTGCTGGCAAGGGAGTATTTTGTTCCTTCGTAAGGTCGACAGGAGTGCATTAGATGTCACCCGCCTCTTGCAAAGGAGAGGTCTTATGACGGAGTTTTTGCCGGAAATCAAGTAAAACCTGTTCCTGGACTGCCTTATAAGTCTTGATTCTCCTTATCATGCTGTCCTATGACACTAGGTAATCAGAAACAGGCTCCCTTCAATAACGGTCCTGCTTTCACATCGTGGTAAGGTAAAAGAGCAGGGGTATCATGCAGAAGACAGCTTTTCTGTTTCCAGGACAGGGTTCACAAACCGTTGGTATGGCGCAGGCAATTGCCGCCTCAGCGCCGCAAGCGCACAACAGACTTACTATGATTGATGAAGCACTTGGAGAGTCTCTGTCTTCATTAATGGCAGATGGTCCTCTTGATGAGTTAACCCTTACACGCAACGCGCAGCCAGCTCTTTTTGCCAGTTCAGTTGCTGTTCTGGCAGCACTTGAAGCAGCATCTGGAAAGCCAGTATCCGCGCTTGCTGATTTTGTTGCGGGTCACTCTTTGGGCGAATATTCTGCGCTGGCCGCTGCGGGCACTCTTGAGATGCAGGATGCTGCGCTTTTGTTGCGGCTACGTGGCGACTCGATGCAGAAAGCTGTTCCTGTTGGCGCTGGTGCGATGGCAGCGCTTCTAGGTGCTGATCTACCGCTTGCAGAAGAAATTGTTGCAGAAGCATCTGATGCTGGTCTGGTGCAGATTGCAAATGATAATGCGCCGGGGCAGATTGTTGTGTCAGGCTCGCTTGCAGGAGTTGAAAAAGCAATGGCTGTTGCGAAGGAAAAAGGCATTCGTCGCGCTCTGAAATTGCCAGTGAGCGCGCCGTTCCATTGTGACCTTATGGCGCCTGCTGCAGATGAAATGTCAGCAGCGCTTGCAACAGCTTCCATGAAGGATCCTGCAATGCCGGTTATCTGTAATATCACAGCGTCAAGCGAGACGTCAGCGAGCAACTTGCGTCAGAACCTTGTCGCACAGGTGACTGGCCGGGTGCGATGGCGTGAAACGCTTCTTGAGCTTCACAGTAAAGGTGTCACCCGGTTTGTTGAAGTTGGCACGGGTAAAGTTCTGTCAGGGCTTGTTAAACGCACGCTTGATGGCGCAGAAAGTTATTCGCTTGAAACATATGAAGATATTGAAAGCTTTCTTGCGACATAAGCTGATATCCTTCATATAGTTTGGACCTCATATCTCTTATTAAGGAGTGACCACATGTTTCAACTCTCAGGTAAAACAGCTCTTATCACCGGAGCTAGCGGCGGCATCGGAAGTGCTATTGCTAAAAACCTTAGTCATCAGGGCGCCCATGTTGTCTTGCATGGCACGCGTGCTGGCCGACTTGAAGAACTGGAAAGTGAGATAGGCTCAAACGTATCTGTGGTCACCGCCAACCTTTCTGATAGAGACGCTGTTGATGGTCTGGTTGCTGAGGCTGCAAAAGCGACTGGCGCAATTGATATTCTGGTGAATAACGCTGGTATAACGCGGGATAATTTATTCATGCGTATGAAAGATGAAGAGTGGGATGATGTGCTGGAAGTTAACCTGACATCCTCAATGTTGTTATGCCGGTCTGCTATTCGTGCCATGATGAAGGCACGCTGGGGCCGCATTATTTCTATCTCGTCAATTGTTGGCGTTACAGGTAATCCAGGACAGACTAATTATGCTGCCTCGAAAGCTGGTATGATTGGCTTTAGCAAGTCACTTGCCGCTGAAGTGGCAAGCCGTGGTATCACAGTCAATATTGTGGCGCCAGGCTTCATTGAAACGCCTATGACAGATGAGCTTGCAGATGAGCAAAAACAGAAATTGCTCGCAAACGTTCCGGCAGGCCGCCTTGGTTCATCGCAAGAAGTCGCGGCTGCTGTCAGTTTTCTGGCCTCAGAAGAAGCTGCCTATATGACAGGGTCAACATTACATGTGAATGGTGGCATGGCGATGCTGTAGTGGGTTAGCCTTGCCGAAAGACTGTTTCGATAAGTGTTGTGCTCGCAGGTTTTATGACAAAGTACCCCTAGCTTTTGTGGTTTATAGAGGCCACTATCACAACATGCTGAATTATTTAAGGAGTGGAAGCAGAACATTTCGTCTGGTCTTTTCATTTTTTTCCGCTAGAATTTACAGATTAGGTGTGTTAGTTCACCGTCCAAGATTGTCATAGACCGGTTTGGTCTCTTTTTTAAAATTATTAATTCTCATTTGGGGGCTTCCATGAGTGATATTGCAGATCGCGTTAAATCAATTGTTGTAGAACATCTCGGCGTAGAGGCTGACAAGGTTGTAGAAGGCGCATCATTCATTGATGACCTTGGTGCTGACAGCTTGGATACAGTTGAACTTGTCATGGCATTTGAAGAAGAATTTGGTTGCGAAATCCCTGATGACGCTGCTGAAAAAATTCTGACTGTTAAAGATGCAGTTCAGTTTCTGGAATCAAATTCAGGCTAATTAGCTTATCCAGACTGGCTGCCTTATTTTGGACGAGTAATGAGTGTAAATCAGTCCACACGTAAAAGAATTGCTGCACGTTTGTATTCGCTTACGTGCAGCCAGCCATAATAGATGAGTGATGAGATGATGCGTCGAGTTGTAATAACCGGCATGGGTGTTGTATCTCCTTTGGGGAATGGCCTTGCCCATAATTGGCGGTCATTGCTAGAGTGTAAGTCTGGCATTGGTCGCATTGAGGGATTTGAAATATCTGACCTAGCTTGCCATATTGCAGGTCAAGTTAAGCAGGATGGTAGCTATGGCAGTCTTGCTCTTGATGATTTCATTGAGCCAAAAGAACAACGTAAGCTAGATAGATTTATTCAGTTTGGTATTGTCGCTGGCATTGAGGCAGTTGAAAATTCCGGCTGGAAGCCAGATGATATTGAATCCCGCGACCGCACTGGCGTAATGATAGGCTCTGGTATTGGGGGGCTGCAGACAATTGTGGAAACAACCGAGCTGCTCAATGAGCGGGGGCCACGCAGAATTAGTCCATTTTTTATTCCGTCATCTCTTATTAATCTCATCTCAGGCCATCTGTCTATCCGCTATGGGTTCCGGGGGCCTAACCACGCTGTTGTCACAGCATGTTCTACTGGGGCACATGCCATTGGTGATGCTGCCCGACTTATCGCTTTGGATGATGCTGATGTGATGCTAGCGGGTGGCGCTGAAGCCGCTGTTTGTCGGTTGGGGATAGCAGGATTTGCTGCGGCGCGTGCGTTATCAACATCATATAATGACAGCCCATCTGAAGGTTCGCGCCCCTATGACAAGGGCAGAGATGGCTTTGTGATGGGAGAGGGCGCTGGTGTTGTTGTGCTTGAAGAATTAGAGCATGCAAAGGCGCGCGGTGCGACAATCTATGGCGAGGTGAAAGGCTATGGTTTGTCAGGTGATGCCCATCATATTACGGCACCTGCTGAGGATGGTAATGGTGGTTTCCGCGCCATGCAAGCAGCGATAAAGCGCTCTGGCCTGTCCGTTAGTGATATTGATTATGTGAATGCACATGGTACATCTACCCCGCTTGGTGATGTAATTGAAGCCAATGCTGTGCGAACCCTTTTTGGTGACGCTGAACATGATTTTTCAATGTCATCAACGAAAAGTGCGACCGGGCATCTACTAGGAGCAGCGGGAGCTATCGAAGCCATTTTCTCAACTATGGCGGTCCATCACTCAGAAGTGCCACCGACATTGAATTTGCATGATCCAGAACCTCAACTTGATGGAATGGACCTTGTGCCGCTGGTGCCGCGAAAACGCAAGGTGCGCAATGCTATGTCGAATTCATTTGGCTTTGGCGGTACAAATGCATCGCTTATTATTGGTGAAGTGGACGCGTGAGCGAAGAGCCACAGCAAAAAGTTCCTGCTACTGGATCGTCCCGCTTTTTCTCTGTCATTCGCCGCAGTCTTATTATCACATTCATACTTACCTGCACGGTTCTGGCTGCTGGCTATATGTGGATTGATATGGTGCGCACTGCATCTGGTCCCCATCCACAAGCTACATTGTTTATTGTGGAAAAAGGTGACGGAACAAACACCATTAAGCATAAGCTTTTCCGCGCTGGTCTGATTGCACATCCCCTTCATTACTATGTCCATGCACGCCTTCAAGGACGCTCTTATGTGCCAAAAGCCGGCGAATATCAAATTCCTGCTAGGGCAAGTTTAGCGGATATATCAGCCTTGTTTCACAGCGGGACTGTGTATCAGCGCCGGCTCATTATTCCAGAGGGATGGCGGTCATACGATGTGATGGAAGAAATAAATCAGGCAGAAGGAATGACATCTGTTATTTTGCGTCCACCAGCTGAAGGTAGTGTGCTGCCGAACACCTATTTCTATCATTATGGCATGGACAGGCGCGCATTGCTGGCACATATGCAAGCGATGATGGAAATTAAGCGCGCTGAAATTTGGGTTAATCGTGACGATGGACTACCCTATAAAACGCCAGGCCAGCTTGTTGTCATGGCCTCAATCATTGAAAAAGAAACGGGACTCTCAGGCGAGCGCGGGCTTATCTCATCCGTTTTTGTGAACCGGCTTCGCAAAGGCATGCGCTTGCAATCCGATCCAACAGTTGCCTATGGTTTTGTGAAAGATGGCGTTGTGCCTATCACGCTGACTAAAAAACATTTAGCGTCACCCCATCGCTGGAACACCTATCGTCATAAAGGTTTGCCGCTGACACCAATTGCCAATCCTGGTGAAGATGCGCTGATTGCAGCGGCGCACCCTGAAAAATCAAACTATTTCTATTTTGTGGCAAATGGAGTAGGCGGGCATATGTTTGGAAAAACACTTGCCGAGCATAATCGGAATGTTAGAACATATCGCAGTCTGCTAAAACGCCAGAAGCAAGAGTAAGGTCAGGAGTAAAGATATGATTGAACGGCGCGGGTTAATGCTAGTGTTGTCATCTCCGTCAGGGGCGGGGAAAACATCTCTCTCGCGTTGCCTACTCGATGTTGAGCCTGATATTGCATTGTCAGTATCAGCAACAACACGGCCGCGAAGGCCGGGCGAAGTTGAAGGGAAACATTACTATTTTCTGGCCCCGCAGGATTTTAGCACCAACATCACCCAGGGCTATTTTCTCGAATATGCCAAAGTGTTTGGATATTATTATGGCACTCCTGCCGAGCCAGTTAATAACAGGTTGAAGCAGGGTCAGGATGTCCTGTTTGATATTGACTGGCAAGGTACCCAGCAGCTGAAAGATGCCGCCCGTGATGATTTGGTTTCTGTTTTTATCCTGCCACCCTCTACAGCAGAGCTAGAGCGTCGCCTGCTAAGCCGGGCGCAAGATAGCAAAGATGTTGTTGCGATGCGGATGTCAAAAGCATCTGATGAGATGAGCCATTATCCAGAATATGATTATATTATTATTAATCATGACCTTGACGCTTCAGTAGAAGCTATCCGTCATATTCTTAATGCCGAAAGACTTAAGCGCGAACGCCAATTAGGCCTTCCCAATTTTGTAAAATCACTCAGCCAGTAGGTTTTTCACTGATGGCTGGGATCATGACCCGAGCAACCCTGCTGGCCCAAGGCGGCGTGCAAGTGCACAAAAAGCTTCTACAGGAATTTCTTGTGGGCGAGCTGACGCATCAATGCCGACGTCAGCAAGCATCGCTTCCCCACCATATTTTTTAAAGGATGCTCGCAGCATTTTCCGGCGTTGGCCAAAAGCAATGGCGGTCACCGCCTCAAGATGGGATTGCTGACAAGGTACAAGTGGCGCTGTCCGTGGAATAATTCGGATAATTGAAGAGGTGATTTTTGGCGGCGGTGTAAAAGCAGATGCGGGTACATCAAAAACAAGCTCAGCTTCAGCCAGCCATTGAGTGATGACTGATAGTCTGCCATAGGCTGAGGTGCCATGTGGGGCTGTAATTCGCAAAGCAACTTCGCGCTGAAACATCAGACTCATTGCGGTAAAAGCATCGGCATGCTGAAGCCACGACAACAGCAGAGGGGTTGCGATATTATAAGGCAGGTTGGCGACAATCTGGCGAGGGGCACTACCATAAGTCCATAAAGGAGCTTTCAAGGCATCCTCTTCTATCAGCTCAAGCTGGCCTTCGGCTGCTTCAACTAAATGGGACAGAAAAGCGATGGCACGCCGGTCCTTTTCAATAGCAATGATATGGGCATCACTTTCAAGCAAAAGGGCACGTGTTAGGCCGCCAGGACCGGGGCCAACTTCGATGATTGTGCCGTTTAGCGGGGCTGCAGTGCGGGCAATCCGGCTTGTCAAATTAAGGTCAAACAGAAAATTTTGCCCCAGCGATTTGCGAGCTTGCAAATCTGTTCGTGCCATCAACTCGCCCAGTGATGGTAGCACAGAAATATTTTGTTTTCTTCTATCCATCATTGCCCCACAAGAGAACTGCGCTGGCGGCCGGCGGTCTGTATCGCCATTTTACCTGCCATAGTAACTGCCGCAATAAGACTGTCAGGGCGGGCCTTATATTGTGGGGCAATGTCAAAGGCTGTTCCATGGTCGGGTGATGTACGAATATAACTCAGGCCGAGTGTGACATTTACACTATTATGGAAATCGAGCGTCTTGACAGGAATAAGGGCTTGGTCATGATACATGGCGAGCACAACATCATATTGTTCACGCGCAGCCTCATGAAACAGACTGTCGGCGCTGTGCGGGCCGGTAATAGCAAATCCCTTATCCTGTAAAGCGATAAGAAGAGGTGCGAGCCTATCATGCTCAAAGCTGCCAATATGCCCGTTTTCGCCAGCATGGGGATTAAGCCCTGCAACGGCAATACGTGGTTGGCGCAGTCCAAAGCGATATTTTAGGTCTTCATCAATGATGGTGAGGGTTTTTGTAATTGTCTCGTCTGAAATATGGTCTGCGACCTCACAAAGAGGGATATGAATGGTCAAAGGAACAATTTTTAGATGGTCATTTGCTAGCATCATAACGGGTGTTGTGTTATCGCTATCTAGAGCTGCGAGAAACTCGGTATGCCCCGGATACGTAAACCCTGTTTCATAGAGAACAGATTTAGCAATAGGGTTAGTCACAACAGCACTAAAAACATTGTCCTTTGTTAGGGCAACAGCGCGCGAAATCGCCTCAATAATTGCCGGGGCATTTCGGCTATCAGGTGTTCCAGGAATGATATCCACCGCCCAGTCCATTTCCACTACCGGGCATGCTCCATCGGGAGCATTGCTGTCATAAGGAGAAAATCTGATATCAAGCCCACATTTCTGCGCTAGGCTGGTTAGGTGAGCTATATTGCCCATCAGAACAATATTGCGCAGGCCAGAGGCAAAAGCACGGAGCGCAATTTCAGGCCCGATGCCAGCTGGGTCGCCTGGCGTTATCAGTGCGGGCTGATGGGCTATGGTGGGTTGCATTCTAGTCTCTATATTCTATGACAGCATTACGCTGCAAGCGCAGAAGATATCGTCCGCTAAGGATGGATAAAAGCTTGTCAGCTTGTTTTGCTTTAATCTGTTTGATGGTAGGAATTGACGCATTAGGATTGATGCGTTCACACACCATAAAGACGACCATGCCTTCAGTGAAGGGTAATGCGCGGCTTATATCACCTGCGTTGAGACCTTTAATTTCCTGCTGAAGTTTTGGTGATAGCGTGCCAAGCTGCAGGCGTCCAAGAGGCGAGGGTAGTTTTGAGCCGAGCTCTTTATTAAGGGCCTCAATCTCACCACAATTTTTTAGCGATTTAGCTTGCGATGTTAAGCGTTCTGCCGCTGCTAACTTGTCACTGGAAGATGCTCCGATATTGAGCGGCTGAATGGCGCGTGACAGGCTTATCATTGTCGTTTTTGGATCTAAGAGCCCGTTTGCGCGTAGCCCCTCTTTTCGGACAATCACAATTTGATTATTATCAATGATAGGTGAGAGAACTGCACCAGTTTCCGCTATGCCTAAGCCATCTTGGAGTTTTGTTGGGAGCTGAGAGGTAAAAAGCCAACCAAGGCTACCACCTTTTGTCGCTGAACCTGCAACCGAATATTGCTGTGCGATAGCAGAAAAATCCGCACCTTTTCTCAACGCATCGACAATCTTATTGGCAAGTCCCAAGGTTTGTTGAAACGACCGTTTTGGCGTGGGCAGGAGAATAATCTCACTCAATTTAACTTGTGGTTCGCTCATACTATTTTTGATGCGAATTTGTTCTTGTTCTGCTGTCTGGTCTAGTGTGTTGAACTGAAGGGCAAAACGTGAACTCAATATATTTGACCATAGTACATCAGCATAGAATTTTTCTTGGATTGTTTTGCTACTTATCCCGCGCGCGCTAAGAGCCTGTTTTCCCGGAACACCGTTTGCGGCAAAATTCGTGTCGACAAGCTCACGGGCTTTACGACGGGCGGCTGATAGGATTGCAGGAACATCCTGACGGGCTTGTTGGATTTTGATTTTTTCATCAATGAGGTTCTGTAACGCATCACGCCGAATATCATCGATAGTGCTGTTATTGACCTCAAGTCCTGTAATATTTCCAATGAAATTAATTCTATTTTTGATATCAATGGAGGTAATCGGCTCGCCATTTACCAGCGCAACTACGGAGATATTCTCAGACGCTTTCAGAGGCTGATTCCCGGTGATCATTACCGGCACAAGAAAGCTGAGCGCAACAAGGTAGCGCAAGAAAACAGGAAGATAGAAAAAATTAGCCACGTTTATAACATCCTTCGGCAGTTGGCATCAGCAAGGAGCAGATAAAATAAGACATATTTTCTTACTCATCCGCGCGAGCCAGAAGAAACCCACTAATTGTGCAGACCAGAAGTGCAGGTCCCCATCCAGCAACATGATAGGGTAATCGTGAGGTGCTTCCGAGCAGATAAATTAGGTCTGTTAGAAAATAAAAACCAAAACCAGATCCCAGAGCAAACAAGATAAGTTTTAACTTTGTCTGACGTGAAAACCGAACAAGCGTTACACTTGCTGCAAGTAAGGCAAGACCAATAAGTTTCAAAGGTGTCGATAAAAGCTGATGCAAAAAGACTTTATGTTCACCCGTGGGAAGTCCTGTCCGCTCCAGCACAGAGATAAAGCCAGGAAGGCGATATACATTGACTGTCTGCGGTGCTTGCGTGCTCTCAAGTAAATCGGATGGTTGCATTGCTGTTGGAATAATTACATCTCCAAGAGCAGATTGCCGTCCGTTATTTTCAGTCCGAATGGCATTGCTAATAATCCATCCCCCTTTGGTAAGATGCATTGCATCGGCCTGAATACGCCATGATAATTTTCCGTTCTGTTCCAGTTGATAGAGCAATGGCTGCGAGATAAGAGCTTCTTTCAGGAAAAGTTGTTGTCCATTGATGATAAGATTGTAGGCATTGCTTGCATCTCGAAGCCATATCCCACTTGTTGACACAGAAAGGCCAGACTGTTGCTCACTCGAAGTGAAGATATTTTGCATGTAGTAATCATGCTGCTTTGCCGTTGTTGCGGCAATGGGATTCACAATCATGATATGACATACCCCTATCGCGCCAACGCTGAAGATAACAGGTGCTAAAGCTTGCCAGACATTCTGGCCAACCGAGCGTGTTACCATAAATTCATGACTGCGATTCCAGAGGTAGAAACAGGATAGTGAGCCAAAAAGAACGGCAAAAGGAAGAAGCTCGTCCAGAATGGTTGGGATGTTAAGAAGACTAATCATCACAAGGTGGAAATTCGAAATTTCGGCGGTTTTATGACTGGTGCGCCGCATCAGCTCTAATATTTCTATTAAGGTGATAAAACTGACCAGTATGCCAAGAGTGAGTAAAACCCACTGCGTATATTTACGACCAAAATAACCAAAAAGTATTGGGGCTGGGGTCCATGAGTTCCGCATTACATTTGCCCCTTTTGATGCGGTACACGAGGGCTCGATGAAAGACGGCTGAGCAGACCTGTGATCAACAAAGGCCGCATAAGAACCAAAATGCCAATACCGCAGGGAATAAAAATACTCAAATACATTAACGGCCAGACAAACGGCGATGAAACAGTCGCAGAACGGGCGGCTACATAGAGTATTTGAACAAAAATACCAAGACAGGCTGTTATGATAATGCGCCTGCCAACAAGGTCACGCAAGACCCGACCATGAAGCATGGTAGCAGAGGCAATAATCGCAAGGCAGAGGGCAAGAAATGGAGATGATAGCCGATAATGCCCCATTGCTTTTCGTTCATTGATATAGCGGGGTTCAATGTCGCTATTTGGAAAGAGAAGCTGGAATATAGTGTCTTCATTCGCATCAGTATAAGCACGCTCACCCGCGCCAGCGCGAGGCTGAGAAATATCAAGGGAATGTGTATCAAAGGAGAGCAAGGCTGTTGCGTTGGCCTGCTGTCCAATTTCTGTGCGCTGTCCATTACTTAGCCGCAGTACAGGACGTTTGTCAACAATCTCAAACCTGCCCGATTGAGAGGTGAAAGCTACGATTTTTTCAGGGTCTCGGCTATCTTGGATAAATACCTCGGAGACCTCATTCGCCGATGTTCTATTGCCAACGTAAATCGTCAGGCCTTCTGTAATATCAATAAAAACTTTGTCCTGAATGAGGATTTTTGGAATAGCTGCTCGCAGTCGAAATTGTGCTTCTTTAAAGCCTGTGAAGCTGGCGGGCAATAAGTAGACCGAATTGATAACCAGAAATGTTGTCATAAGGACGCCAAAGAAAATAGGCACCCGCGCAAATTGCAGCGGCGTAACCCCAACAGCCTGCATAACGATGAGCTCGCGGTCTGAGAAAAATTGGTTAATCACCCAGATAATGCCGATAAACCCTGCCATCGGGAGTGCGATCATCAACCATAGCGGAACTGGAAATAAGGATAACAGGAAGAAATCAACAAAATCGGCACCTTTATTTACCACGATCTCAAGCATTCTCAGAGCATGGTTAAGCCATACAACACACAGCAACCCAGCAAGCGTTAACAGGGTGGTCATTGAAAATTGTCGAAACAGATAACGATCTAGGTTCATCAGCGTTTGCATAAGCCTTTCATATAATGTCAAAATAGCTCGTCATGGCATTCAGTTAATACCGCACCATATGTGTCACATAAACGACAGAGAATCGACTACCTCTTAAGATAAAAATTGTTTCATGTAAAAAACTATTCTTCAAGAAATAGATATTCTCTTCAAGATGCCCTATCTTGGGGTAACGATTAGGTCCCCATACTTTTGCAAAAAGAGTTTTTTTTATGCCATCACAACTATCAGTTTCCTTTGTCAGTTCCTCAGAAAACCAAGCCACGAGCGCCCGTATTATTCTTGTCCATGAAGAAACAGGCGCTCTTGGTAGCTTATCAGCTAGCCTCCAGTCGCTCATTGAGGCGGCGCGTTCTGATGCAGAGTTTACAGCAAAATCTGGAACTTTTCTGCCACTTTTTACAGCAGAAGGTGCGGTGCTTCTTGCTGGTATCGGTAGCGGGCTTTCTGCTGGCACAGACGCTGAAAATTGGGGAGGTAAATTATATGCACAGCTCAAGAAGCCGCCCTTTAACGTGGCGGCATTCCCTGCTGATGAAATGGCTGCAGATGTTATTATGTCAGTTGGGTTTGGCGCGGTTAGTGCGGGTTATCATTTTCCACAATATAGAACCAAGGACGAGCCACAAAAAAAGGAAACGCATATTAGCTTTATCGCAGAATCTCCTGATGCGTTAACAACCCTCTGGTCCGATATGCAGGCGCTTCTGGATGGGGTGTTTTGTGCACGTGATCTGGTTTATGAGCCAGCCAACATTCTCTATCCAACTGAATTTGCTGCCCGTTGTGTTGCCCTTAAAAGTAGTGGGCTTGATGTTGAGGTGCTTGACGAGACAAAGCTTGAAGAACTTGGTATGGGTGCCCTTCTGGGTGTTGGGCAAGGGAGCGCCCGCGAGTCTGCCGTTGTTGTTATGCATTGGAATGGCGGCGGGAGCGAAGCGCCAGTTGCGCTTGTTGGCAAGGGCGTATGTTTCGACACAGGCGGAATATCACTCAAACCTGCCAAGGGTATGGAAGATATGAAGTGGGATATGGGCGGTGCAGCAGCTGTCACTGGCGCGATGCTTGCGCTGGCAGGCCGCAAAGTAAAGCGTAATGTTATTGGTATTCTTGGTCTGGTTGAAAATATGCCAGATGGTAATGCACAGCGTCCGGGTGATGTTGTAACATCTTTGTCAGGTCAAACAGTTGAAATTATCAATACAGATGCTGAAGGGCGCCTTGTACTTGCCGATATTATGACCTACGTCCAGGAAAACTATAAGCCGCAGGCTATGGTCGATCTGGCAACTCTCACAGGGGCTATCATTGTCTCTCTTGGTAAGGAATATGCGGGTCTGTTTTCCAATAATGATAGTTTGAGTGCTCAGATTATGAGTGCTGGTGATGCGCGTGAGGAAAAAACATGGCGGATGCCAATCGGCAAGCCCTATCATGATATGCTGAAATCCCATATCGCCGATATGAAACATATTGGTGGTCCTTATGGTGGATCTAGTTCAGCCGCCTGTTTCCTTGAAAAATTTGTTACCAATGATACGCCATGGGCACATCTTGATATTGCCGGCAAAGCATGGTCAGAAAAGGCTTATCCAACTGTGCCAAAAGGCGGAACAGGCTATGGCGTACGGTTACTCAATAAATTGATTGATGACTGGCAAACGCCTTCTAAAAATGTTTCTGATACGTAATCGTGAGATGTCAGGCCTACAACTCAATAGCCAGTGAGGCCAATAACCCAGTGAGGACAATGCGTGACGGAACAGCGGCAGATAGATTTTTATCACCTGAATGATGATGACCTTTATGCACCTGTTGCGATGCTGTCAGAAAAGACGGTTGGTATTGGTCAGAAAATGCTTATCCTCTCGCCTACTCAGCATATGGACGCTATCAGTGAGGCCTTATGGACAGGAACGCGCGAAAGTTTTCTTGCACATGGCAGGGAAGATGATGCAGGCTTCCTGCATGCACCTGTCTGGCTGACAGCTGATGTCGAGAAAAACCCAAATGAGGCTCAGTATGTCTGCCTTACCGGAGGACTTGTACCGCCGGACCTTTCTGCCTTTCAACGGGTGTTCATGCTGTTTGATGGTACACGCGAGACAGCTGTTGCTTTTGCCCGTTCCTGTTGGAAAGACTGGTCAGCAGATGAGACGGTGAGATGCCGGTATTTTGCTCAGGATGAAGCCGGAAATTGGGTAAAAAAGGCTTAAGCTGATATTTGTAAAAAGACAGGATATTATGCTTGTTTTCACTCTGTTTGTGTCTTTTTGCTTGTATCAGGAGCGGCATTTGCTATAAGGCGCCCACGAAGTATCCGTGCGGCTGTGTGCCATGTCACGGGGCCTTTGCCTCACTAAGTGAATAAATACCATCCCATCATGTCACAAAGGATTGATGAAACATGTCTCTACAACGCACATTTTCGATAATAAAGCCAGATGCAACGCGCCGCAATATCACAGGTGCAATCAATAAAATGATTGAAGATGCTGGCTTGAGAATCGTAGCCCAGAAGCGCATACATATGACTGAAGCGCAAGCCCAAGAATTCTATATCGTTCATAAAGAACGCCCTTTTTACGGCGAGCTTGTTAACTTCATGATTTCAGGCCCTGTTGTCGTTCAGGTTTTGGAAGGTGTAGATGCTGTTGCGACATATCGCGGTGTTATGGGTGCAACAAACCCAGCCGATGCAGATGAAGGCACAATTCGTAAGGCGTTCGCAGAATCAATCGAAGCAAATTCAGTTCATGGCTCTGACAGCGACGACAATGCGGCAATTGAAATTGCACATTTCTTTACTGAAGACGAAATTGTTGGCTAAATAGCCATAAAGCCTGATGAGGCAGACATTAAAGAGGGCGCATTGCAGTGATGTGATGCGCCCCTTTTACTTGCTTAAGCTCGTGAATATTTAAGTTTGTGAAGATAGTTAAATTAAAGCAGGAAATAGGCCATCAGAGCGAGCGTGATGATAACGCCAATGAGCGTATATTTACTATAGGTCAGCACGCTTCCATAGATTGCAAGATTATCTTTTGCATGCTTGTCGAATTCATCTGAGTTCATAACGGTATCGCCCCTGTCGTAATCCTAAACTTATCTTACGTTGCAAAGCTTTTATGCCTGCAACCCAAACACAAATCAAGTCTGATAGAACAGTCTCCAGCTGTTCTTATCAGACAGCGCAAAGCCAGTTCCAGCCAAAGTTTTGAAAGGCCATTATGCTGTTTTTATAAGGCAAATATCTGCCTGATCGATGCGCGGTAAATCCGAGAGGTCATGCCAGAGACAGTCTACGCCGACGGGTGTAAACGACAATGTCACATGGCCTGAATGAAGTGCGTGCAACACTGCAGGGTATAGCAGATGTTCTATTGCCAATAGTCGTTCTGCCAGTATCTCAGCTGTATCCGCACGCCTGACCTTCAATCCAGCTTGCACAATCACATCGCCTTCATCCATGCCTGCTGTAACAAGATGAATGGAGACACCATGAAACTCCGCCCCATCATCAATGGCTCGCTGATGGGTGTTGAGCCCTTTATAGGCAGGCAGGAGAGAGGGATGGATGTTAATAATTTTGTGATTCTGACGGGCAATGAATGCCGCGCTTAATAGAGCCATATATCCGGCGAGAAAAATCCAGTCAGGCGCCGCCTGCAACAACACAGCATCAAGGGCAGCTTCATGGGCTTGTTTGCTATCATAGTCAATGTGGTTGATAAGAGCTGTATTATAGCCTGCAGCGGCAGCACGTTCGAGCCCAGAACATGGTTTATTAGCCGCAATCAGAGCAATTTCAACATGTGCTTTCTCTGCCGCAGTGAGCAGGGCGTCCATGTTACTGCCCCGTCCAGAGATAAGAATAGCTATTCGCATGCTATAGCTATGCCCAGACAGTTTCGCAGTGCTCGAGGATAATGGCATCATGGCCTGATCGCTCACAAATATAGCCTGCCTGCCAGATATCTTCACCCGTGAGCTGAATAGCGCTCATGACACTCTCAGCCTTGTCGGGCGTGACTGATATCAACATGCCAATACCGCAATTAAAGGTGCGTGCTAGCTCAAAATCTGACAGGCCACCTCTCTCTTTTAGCCAGCGAAAGACTGGCGGCAGGGGACGTTTGCGCATATCAAGGCGCATCTGCAGGCTATCAGTGTAAATACGAGGTGGGTTTTCAATTAGCCCGCCACCTGTGATATGGGCGACGCCTGTTACCCCGCCACAGCTCAGCGCAGCCGTAACAGCATCAGTGTAGATGCGGGTCGGGGCAATGAGGGCTTCCCCAAGGTTCATATGGCTCGCAAAAGGGGCTGGCTCCGGATAATCAAGCTGGTCTCGGGAAATAATTTTACGTACCAGAGAAAAACCGTTTGAGTGAATGCCAGACGAAGCAAGAGCAAAGACAATATCGCCGGCTTGCGGGGTTTCACGTGACAGCAATGTGCCGCGTTCGGCCGCCCCAACACAAAACCCGGCAAGATCATAACTCCCTTGTGGATAAAGTCCTGGCATTTCAGCCGTTTCGCCGCCAATAAGCGCGCATCCTGCTTCGACACAGCCATCTGCAATGCCTGCAACAACATCAGCAGCTACAGTGCGTTCAAGAACACCTGTTGCAAAATAATCAAGGAAGAAGAGCGGTAGAGCGCCTTGTGCTAGAATATCGTTTGCACACATAGCAACAAGGTCAGTGCCAAGGCCGCGATGTATCCCAATTGCTTGCGCAATTTCAAGCTTTGTACCTACCCCGTCAGTGGCGGCGACCAGAATAGGATCTGTAAATCCTGCGGCTTTTACATCGAATAAGCCACCAAAGCCTCCTAAGTCAGGATTGGCGCCAGTACGGGCTGTCCGCGCCGCATGAGGTTTGATATCGCCAATGAGTGCATTGCCTGCATCAATATCAACACCCGCATCATGGTAGGTTAGGCTAGAAATGTTAGGATCTATTTTCGTCATATTTTGTACCTTTTTCTCGGTGATGCTATAACAGTTATATGTTTGGCGTCGCTGATAATTGACAGCGGTGGTCAACACCCTTTAAGAAAAATTTAGCGGTAACCCGGAGTGAATAAACTATGCCCTGTCTTATGCACTATGTCAGCCAAAGAGTCTTGGGTGTTCATAGCATAATTTTAATATTCTGTTTAGCTATTTGGTGCATGCCGGTTCACGCTGAAACTTGTCCTAATGAAGCATATTCAGTAACGGGTATTGCTATTGACAGTAATGCCGTAACAGGCACAAAAGCGCGGGAAATTGGGATTGCAGATGCAACAGAGATGGCCTTTGCCAAAGTCATTGATAGGATGATTGTACCGGACAAAGACGCTCGTGCTCTAATGCAGTCATTGCCAGCTGATAGTTTTGTTGATTTTTTCCATATTACATCTGAAAACGCGCTTGCCCAACGCTATATCGCTGAAATTGATATTTGTTTTGATGCTGCCAGAGTGCGTGGCGCATTAATGTCAGCTAATTTGCAATGGGCTGAGTTATTCAGTCCTCCTGTATTATTGTTGCCTATCTGGCAAGAGCCAGCAGGTGTCAGGGTGTGGACCCGCGATATTTTATGGCTGAATAGATGGCAGGATTTTTCTAAGACGACAGATAAGCTTGTCCGCTTTACCATTTTAGAGCCTGATCTGGCGCTTGAGCGAAGCTTGCCTGCGAGACCCCTTCTGATGCGAGATAAGGATATGCTGGCAAAGGCTGCTAAAGCTGCTGGTGCGGTTCAGATTGTTTGGTTATATGCCGGTCTTGATTATAGAAAGTCACTTCCTGAATTAACAATGCTGGCTGAGCTTTATGATGCTGACGGCGGAATGCTTGCTGTTGTTGGGCAGGAACAACGACCTTTGGACGGACAAACAAATCTTCATGTAGCCTTTGATGCTTTTCAAGAAGATGTGATGAATGTTATTGAGCAGAGCTGGCGGTCTTCCAATTTTTATGTTGTTGATAATCGAGACGAAATTCTTATCTCGGTGGATATTTCATCGTTCACAGAATGGTATGATATCCGCCGGAGACTAGCGGAGATTGCGGGCATTGCTGATTTGTCTGTTATATCGCTAACAGCAAAAAAAGGCTCTTTACGCGCCCAGTTATCAGGCTCTGTTGAGGCTGTTCAACTTGGCCTTCAGGAACAGGGTTATGAGCTTGTTAGTGGTTTTGCTGCTGGGCATTATGCTCTGCGGCTCGAAACAAATTAAGCCGTATTACGATGGCACAGCTTCCTTTCCCCCTCTCTCTTCCGGCATCTTATCGCCGCGAAGATTTTATAACTGGCGATGCAAATAAGGATGCTGCTGCATGGATTGAGTTATGGCCAGACTGGCCGCGACCTTACCGCGCCCTTAATCTGTTTGGTCCTAAAGGTGCTGGCAAGACGCATCTTGGGGCAATCTGGGCCGAGATAAGTGGCGCAAAAATATATACAAAGCTTGCCGCAGGTGAAAAACTACCTGTTGCGCAAGGCGAAGCTATTTTATTGGAGGCTTGTGATAGCGGGTTGTATGATGAGGAAGCATTATTTCATTTATTAAATGCAATTGCTGAAGCGAGTGGCTCGCTTTTGATGCTGAGCCGTGTTCCTCTTTCGCAAATAAATATAAAACTAGCAGATACACGCTCGCGTCTTCGTTCACTTGCAGTGCAGGATATTACCGCCCCTGATGACCAACTGTTCAAAGCCGTCTTGTTTAAGTTATGTGCTGATAGGCAATGCGTGGTTCCTGAAACTGTGATTGATTATCTGGTTGTCCGAATAGAGCGAAGTTATGAAGCCGCCTTTGAGATTATTACCGCTCTTGATGCTGAAGCGCTTATTCATAAAAAGCCCGTAACACTGGGGCTTGCACGCTCAGTTTTGGCACATTACGTCAAAACAGGCGACGCATAAAATACCGTTTCACCTTGATAGTCTTTCTAAATCTCCTTAAGAGTAAGGAATTGAATTTTTTTTTGGTATTAAAAGGAATGAGATGATGCTTGATTTTGGATTAACGGGAAAAAAAGCGATTGTTTGTGCCTCGTCAAAAGGTCTCGGACTTGCGTGTGCGGATGCTCTTGCCCAGACTGGCGTCAATCTGGTGATGTGCGCTCGCGGTGCAGACACTCTTGAAGCCGCCGCTGAGGAGCTTCGCGGCAAAACGGGGGTTGATATCACAACTGTTGCTTGTGACATCACAACTGAAGACGGGCGTGCGGCTGTGCTGGAAGCTGCAGGTCATGTCGATATTCTGGTAAATAATGCCGGTGGTCCGCCTCCTGGTGATTTTCGGGACTGGACACGCGATGACTGGATTAAGGCGATTGATGCCAATATGCTGACCGCTATTGAGCTGATTAAAGGGGCTATTGACCCTATGATCGAAAATAAATTCGGCCGCATTGTTAATATCACGTCAGGATCCGTGAAATCACCTATCCCTACATTAGGTCTATCAAATGGTGCACGGGCGGGCCTTACTGGTTTTGTTGGTGGTCTTGCCCGTCAGGTTGCCCGTCATAATGTGACCATCAATGGTTTATTACCTGGGCCGTTTGATACGGACCGTATTGCAGCAAATATTAATTTTCTTGCAAGCCAGTCCGATCAGACACCTGAAGCCGTACGGGCAGGGATGGAAGAGCGCAACCCAAGTGGCCGAATTGGCTCTGTTGAAGAGTTTGGTTTTGCCTGTGCTTATATCTGCTCAGCTAAATCAGGGTTTCTGGTTGGTCAAAACATTCTTCTGGATGGCGGAAACTTTAACTCTAATAGCTAGTCTAAGACAGGTGATGCCACTTCAAGAGCAGAATCGCTTGCGCGGTTCTGCTTTTTTTATGGGTTTAGCTGAGCTATTTCAGTTCGATTATTTTTATCGCATTTCCAGAGACTGATAATGCCAGCTTGCCAGACATAAGTTTGATAGCGCTTGTACCAAAAATGTCATGCCGCCAGCCTGATTGGGCCCGAATATCGGCTGTTGCAGAACGCGCCAATTTTTCGAGCTCTTCTGCTGTTGCTATCAATCGTGGGGCAACCTGTTCATCTTCTGAGACATGTTTTAGTAATACTCTCAGAAGCTCTAAAATGTCTGGTGGCGCTTTTTCTTCGCGTGCTGCCCGCGTTAAGATTGGCCATTCTGATTGAGGTGTTTGGGCTGCCTGTTGGAGAACTGCGAGCACAGGGCCTGCTAGTTTGCCGCCTTCGCCGCCTGGAAACCCTCTGATTTTTTTAAATTCAGGAAGAGATTGAGGGTTGCTGCCTGCCAAATCCATAACAGTATCATCACGCAATATACGCCCACGAGGCTGATTGCGATTCTGTGCTTCTTGTTCTCTCCATGCCGCCAAATGGACAAGTCGGTTCAGCATGTCAGGGCGAGAGCCACGTGGTTTCATCTTCTTCCAGACAGTATTCGGGTCATTGATGTAAAGTTGTTTTTCAGATAGCTGGGCCATTTCAGTATCAACCCAGCTATCTCTGCCAGATTCTGATAATTTAGAGACTATTTTTGGATAGATTTGTGCCAGATAAATCACATCATCAAGTGCATAACTTATTTGACGATCTGAGAGGGGTCGTTGGGCCCAATTGGTAAATCGTGATGATTTATCCAGTGTTTTGCGGGTGAAAGAATAAACAAGTCTGTCATAGCCCGTCTGGTCACCTAGTCCACATACCATCGCTGCAATTTGGGTGTCATAAACTGGCGCAGGCACATTGCCTGTCAGATGCACGAAAATCTCTAAATCCTGCCGCCCTGCATGAAAGACCTTTACTACAGATCTATCGCTTAGCAGTTCAAAAAAAGGAGTAAGGTCGATGCCCTCACTCATAGGGTCAATACAAAAAGAGACCTCATTGGCGCAGACTTGTATCAAACATAGTTGAGAATAATATGTTGTCTCTCTCATAAACTCTGTATCAATTGCAACAAAGTCAGAGGAGCTAACTGCCGCTAGCGCCTGTTTCAGGGTGGCGGTGTCTGTTACAAGTTTGGGGATGTTTTTCATAATGCACCATATGCCTTCAAAGCAAAATGAGCAAACCAGATGGCGGAAAAGTCGCTAAAATAATACTGTTATCACGCAAAGCGAGGCGCAATAGGTATAGGACTTGCAAAACCCTGATAAAAGTTTAACTAAATGATACGGGTGTTTAAAAATTACCATGAGGAGCCCGGCGCAATGACGCCTCTATTTTTTCCGAAATACGGTTATATCGCAAAGAGTGCTGTATCTCTGGTAAGTGTGATGCTGATCTTTGGTATCACAGCTGGTCAAGCACGTGAGCTTACACCACATAAAGCTATTTACCAAATGCGTATGATGTCGGCAGATAGCGAAACACAGCTATCTGACGTCAGCGGACAGAATGAATTTTCCCTAACCCGTGAATGTGATGGATATGTTATCTCAGAAAACTACCTTCTTGAATTCACTTATGGCTCTGGTGAAAATGCGGTAATCGTATCCCAATTTCAAAGCTGGGAGCATATAGACAGCGGTCTGTATTCTTTTTCGGTTCATGAGGGGTCTAATTTCGAGCCAGAAAAGAAGTTTAACGGATATGCATATCGCCCACCACAAGTAGCGGAACCTGAAGCTTTTTTCTCTATGCAACCTAATTCTAGCATGCCATTACCACAAGCTGTTTATTTCCCGCTCGCCCATACTTTAGAGCTTCTTGATAAAGCAGATAAGGGTGAAAAGCTGTTTTCAGCGGAGCTGTTTTTTGGCACCGAACCCGACAAAGCCATCAAACGCACAAATAGCGTCATTGGCAAAGCGCAGAAAAGTAAAGAAATTGATGAAATGGGGAGCTTGTCAGAACCATTTTATTATCCGGTACAGATAGCTTATTTTAACCCGAAATCATCTGAGCCTGTTCCAGAGTATGAGCACACATTCCATTTACAGCCAAATGGTGTGATTTCTTATTATGAGATTGATTATGGTGATTTTTCAGTAGATGCGCAACTTGTAGAGATTGAAGCACTGCCGGCGCCGCTCTGCTCATAAAGCATCAAGTGTCAGTTATTGTTGTTTTTGCGAAATCAGTGATGCTGCCCCTTTCAGACAGGTCGCATGTCTGTCTGTTATAATAGTTATTTCAGTTTTTGGTTTATCAGCTACGATATATCCTGGCCATTTTTGCGGTAAAATAGCGGGTAGTCTGTTTTTATCAGCAGCTTGCCCTGATATGATGATGTGGTTTGGGTCGAGCAAATTAATAACAGGCGCTAAAGCCCGTGCAATTCTGTCTTCTAGAACCTGAATAACAGAATCGGCAATAATATCGCCTTTTGCGGCATCTATGATAATATCATTAGCTGATTTATCGGTATTGGTGAGCTGTTTATAGTCTTTCTCTATTCCTGGCAGGCTAATGAAATGGGTAAGGCAACCAGACCGCCCACATGAGCATATATTGCCATCAAGCTCAAAGGGAACAGGAAATGGCAGGGGGGTATGGGTTATCTGTCCTGCATGATGATTGCGCCCATGTACAACGCTGCCATTCATTATAATCGCGCCAGATAGCTCTTTGTCTATCACAAGACTAAACAGGATTTCATTATCATGCTGACATACCCCTAAACCAAGGCATTGTGCGTCATTGCCAATAGCGCTAGTGAGCCCTGTTGCTGCCTGTAAGTCATATATTAGGGGCTTGCCATCTAGACACGAAAATAGAGCTGATGTTGTCTGACCGTCGGAGCTATAATTCAGGTCCGATACACAAAGGCCAAGCGCAGTGTGAGGAGATTTAGTGACTGGCAGATCAGCAGTAATCTGAGAGGTTGCACCATCTATTTGTGAGGAAATCTGCCGAAGCAGATCATAATAGTCTGTTTCTGGTAAAAAGGTCTCTTCACAAACAAAATCGCCATCATCTGATATGATAGCGATTCCAGAAACAGTATCAGAAAGGCGAATTGCAATGGTCACGCAGACGGACCTTCGCTGCGCTTACTTAATTTTGGATTCTTTAAAGAGGACATGCTTGCGTGCCTTCGGATCATATTTCATAAGCTCAAGCTTTTCAGGCTTCGTGCGTGGGTTCTTCTTCGTGACGTAGTAAAAGCCGGTATCAGCGGTACTTACGAGCTTAATCTG
>CATISA010000015.1 GCA_949529445.1 Alphaproteobacteria bacterium UBA4588 | reverse complement strand
CGCGTAACCGG
Source organism: Alphaproteobacteria bacterium UBA4588 (assembly GCA_949529445.1). Lineage (GTDB taxonomy): Bacteria > Pseudomonadota > Alphaproteobacteria > Puniceispirillales > Puniceispirillaceae > UBA4588. The sequence continues at coordinate 5,602 of CATISA010000015.1, read as the reverse complement.
GCCATCGTAATTAATGCCGCAGCTTATACCCATACATCGATTGCACTACGGGACGCGCTAGGTCTATTTTCCGGCCCGAAAATTGAAATTCATATCTCTAATATTCATCGAAGAGAGACCTTTCGCCACCGTTCAATGATCATTGATATGTGTGATGGAACGGTTGCCGGATTTGGCGCGATGTCTTATCAACTTGGAATCCGGGCAGCTGCCCACCTTTTATCATCGCAGTAAATAGTATAACCATGACAGTACCTTTCATACTATCAGTTTAATCAGGAAGCAGGATAATAACTATGGCACCAGCCTCAAAATCCAAAAACTTTGCTGTTGAATCAGCGCTCATGAGTGAACTTGTAGCGCTTTTTTCTGATAGCGACCTGACAAGTCTTGAACTTGAAACAGATGATATCGCTGTCAAGTTATCGCGTGGCTCTGAAGGCGCTACAGTGATGATGCCGCAGATGGCGCAGATGGGACAACCCGCCCCAGCCGTGCCAGCGGCTTCCGCTGCGCCAGCGGCACCTGCTGGACCTGCTGTTGAAGTGACGCCAGATGCCTCACATCCTGGGGCGGTCAAATCACCAATGGTTGGCACTGTCTATGAAGGGCCTGAGCCAGGCGCCCCTGCCTTTATTAAAGAAGGCGATACCGTAAAAAAAGGTCAAACATTGTTCATTGTGGAAGCGATGAAGGTTATGAATCCCATCGCCTCAACCCTGGACGGTACAGTAACAAAAATTCTTGTACAGAATGCTCAGCCGGTTGAATTTGACCAAGCACTCGTGATCATTGAGTAGAAAAAATAGCATGTTTCATAAAATTCTGATTGCTAATCGCGGTGATGTTGCTCTGAGGGTCTTACGGGCTTGTAAGGAAATGGAGATCCAGACCGTTATTGTCCATTCCACAGCAGATGCTGACTCAATGCCGGTAAGACTGGCAGATGAATCTGTTTGTATCGGTCCTGCCGCTTCTTCAGACTCATATCTCAACATCCCTAGCCTTGTATCAGCGGCGTCCATAACAGGATGTGATGCTATTCATCCAGGGGTTGGGTTTCTGGCAGAGAATGCTGATTTTGCAGATATTGTGATTGCGCATGGCCTCACATTTATTGGCCCAGAGCCTGACCATATTCGGCAAATGGGCGACAAGGTTCAGGCGAAGATAACAGCTGCGGAAGCCGGGCTTCCGCTTGTACCGGGCTCACCTGGCGCCGTTGATACGATCGAAGAGGCACAAAAACTCGCAGACGGTATCGGCTTTCCATTATTGGTAAAAGCGGCATCTGGCGGCGGTGGTCGCGGGATGAAAGTTGCATTGAACGCTGATGAATTATCAGTTGCCTTTTCATCGGCACGGAGCGAAGCCAAAGCCGCCTTTGGTGATGATACTGTCTATCTAGAACGGTATCTTGATAATCCACGGCATATCGAGGTTCAGGTGATTGCTGACATGCATGGTAATGCTGTCCATTTGGGCGAGCGCGAATGCTCTGTGCAACGGCGCCACCAGAAGTTATTTGAAGAAGCTCCCTCTCCGGCATTAACAGATGCTCAGCGGTCTAATATTGGTATGATCGCGGCCGAGGCAACGCAGAAAATGGGCTATCTTGGCGTCGGAACGATGGAATTTCTTTATCAAGATGGTGAATTTTTCTTCATTGAGATGAATACACGTCTTCAGGTTGAGCACCCTATCACCGAAGCTATTACCGGCATTGATCTTGTAACAGAACAAATCAAAATTGCAGCTGGCGGCGTATTACCTTTCACACAGGATGAAATAACCTTTACCGGCCATGCTATCGAATGCCGAATAAATGCTGAACATCCTGAAACATTTATGCCAACACCGGGCAAAGTTGATTATTACCACGCAGCTGGCGGCGCTGGTGTTCGGGTTGATACGATTTTGTATTCTGGTTATAAAATCCCGCCTTACTATGATAGCCTGATAGCCAAGCTGATTGTTCATGGGCGCGATAGGGACCATGCTCTTGCTCGTCTCCGGCTTGCTTTGCAGGAATTTGTAGTGGAGCCAATGCCAACAACGCTTGATCTGCATCGTAGACTGGTTGATGCAGACGCCATTAAAACGGGTGATTATTCCATTAAATGGCTGGAGCAAGATTTTCTGAATAACTAAGGCAGGCTATGACTAAGACCTATGCCTATTCACCAGAAACAATCATCAAGGCTTATAGCCTTGGTGTTTTTCCCATGGCTGAAAGCCGCAGTGATCCCGAGATAAATTTTTATGAGCCTGACATAAGAGGCGTCCTGCCTCTTAACCCGCCACATATTCCGCGCCGGCTCATGAAGCTTGTGCGCCAGAAGCCTTATCGCATCACGTTAGATACAGATTTTAAATCAGTCATTGAGGCATGTGCTGCCCCAAGCGACAACCGTGATGATAGCTGGATTAACCCCGAAATAGTCACACTCTATTGTGCCCTTCACAAAATGGGATTTGCCCATTCACTCGAGGTGTGGGATGGCGATATGCTTATTGGCGGGCTTTATGGCGTCAGACTTGGTCGGGCCTTCTTTGGCGAGTCGATGTTTTCACGCCGTAGCAACGCATCAAAAATTGCTCTTACCCATTTAATGGCACGACTTTATTATGCCGGCTACACGCTTCTGGATGCGCAATTTTCCAATGACCATCTAATACAGTTTGGTATAGAAGAAATACCAAAAGAAACCTTCAAAGTCCGACTTGCTGAGGCGCTGTTAACCCCCACCGCTTTTCCGTCCGACATAGCTGAAGATGACGCACTGAGTTACTTGGCGCAGGCCAGAACTGTGACGTCATAAACAGCATGCTCAAGACTAGACACAGCAGGGCTTGAGCCAAACATCCAGCCAGCAAAAACAGTCTGGGGCGCTATCTTGTCATCATAACCTACATCTTGGACGGTCAAAAACGCGGTATTTTCTGGTGGCTCCTCTGGCGGGCGATAGGCACAGTAATGGGCTGTAATCTGCAGTGTACCAAATTGGGCCGTACTGCCAATTTCTATCGGTAGCCTGCCAATACGCGCCGTGACCTTATCTAGCGTCTGCAGGGTAAGTATACTGCCTGGATGCCATGTTATTGTTTCGCTTGTTATTGTCTGATTGAACCGACTAGCCTGAGACTGAGCAAAGACAAGCTGTGGCAGTGCAAATACCCAGAGCAGGCCCGCTAAGACCCCTGTTATCATCTTTGCTCTTGTAATTGCCACATGCGTTGCGATGTTAAGTGCCGCCACTACCAGATCCCTGAAAGACAACTTTACCCAGCAAATCAGTGAGGCTCACGGGATCGCGCGTATCATAAATTGTTGTACCTGCTTCTAAGATAGCGTCATCGGCACCTGGAATAAGTTCTAGAAAGTTACCGCCCAGCAAAGATGCTGATGTAATTCTGGCAGAGGTATCAGCAGGTAATTTAATATCATCATTTATGCGCATCTCAATGCGTGCCGTATATGTTTGCGGGTTCAAAGACTGACCGACAATCCGGCCAATTTTAATCCCAGACAGGCGCACATCATCACCTACAGTTAACCCGCCTGTGGTGCCAAATTCAGCATCAATCGAATAGCCGTCTGCCGTGGTCATTCCAGCTGTCTGATAAACGACAAAACTAAAGAATGATGCTCCAAGAAGAACAACAGCGCCCATCACGATTTCAATGATATTACGATGCATTAATTACTGTCCTTACTCTGCAGATAGTAACAAAATAACGCTAGAGCCATTATAAGACAAGACTATTGCGTTTCCTTAAGACGGCTGCCAAGGTTCATAATCACCAGTCGCCGCCGCCCGCTTACCACCTTTGAGCACATGACCGGCAGGACGATGGGCATAGCGTGTTCCCGTCAGGTTTGGCACATGCTCTTGCTGCCAATCATGGCGTGCATAGCCATCTGCTGGTGGGGGCGACTGCTCTGTATGGTGCAACCAACCATGCCAGTCCGACGGCACCTTTGATGCCTCAACCTCGCCTTTAAAAATCACATAGCGTGATGTGCGACCGCCGCGAACAGCTTTGCGCGTCTCATAATAGCCGTTGCCAAACATATCTCGACCAACAAATCGGGATGATAGTTTAATTGCCAGCTTAGAGATAAAATTCATGAAACGATCCTCTTTACCAAAACCATCGAGGGGTTAACGCCTTGTTTATACCCCGCCTTGCACATTTTACAAAGGGGCATTAGCCAGTCATATCTCATACACCGAAACAGTCGCAAGCTACAGCTGAAAAAAGCACCACACTTTCGGCTGAAATATGCTCATAATTCACGCACTCTTAGTATTACAATGTTCAGAAATAGCCCCTCTTCGCGTTACTTGAGCATCCGATTATTCGGTCAGCAGATGGTTTGTTGGGCAAAAACCACCCGACACACCCATGCATTAGCACCCCAGAAGGAAGGGTTGCGGTCAAGCAAAAAAACTACAAAAATTAGCAATCTCTTTCATTGCCACACTACCCCATATCATGTAGTCTATCCACTCACAAACACAACATATAGTGTGTTTTTAATTTAATTGTGCCGTGTAACTAACGGTTTTTCATTACTTTTTTGGTGAGCTATACAGAGGTCTGAGATGCGCTTTGAAAGACAATTTACTACTGCCGGAACCCACCCTTATAATGATATTCCCTTTCGCATGGCATCAAGTGAAATTCGTAACCCCGATGGGACAGTTGTATTCTCGGCTGAAAATATCGAGGTACCCGAGCAATTCAGTCAGGTTGCAACAGATATTCTAGCTCAAAAATATTTTCGAAAAGCTGGCGTGCCAGCTGCATTGAAGAGAATCGAAGAAAATGATGTGCCGTCATGGCTATGGCGTTCGGTTCCCGATGAAGCTGCGCTGGCAAAATTACCAGCCGAATACCGTTATGTTGGCGAATCCTCTGCAAAACAGGTTTTCAACCGCCTGGCCGGCACATGGACCTACTGGGGCTGGAAAGGTGGATATTTCACCGCAGAAGAAGACGCCCTGACCTATTATGATGAAATGAGCTTTATGCTGGCATCGCAGATGGCCGCGCCAAATTCACCACAATGGTTTAACACCGGCCTCCATTGGGCATATGGCATAGATGGCCCAAGTCAAGGTCACTTCTATGTTGATTTCAAAACCGGTAAAATGGTGCGCTCAAAATCATCTTATGAGCATCCGCAACCCCATGCTTGTTTCATTCAGGCCGTCAGTGATGACCTGGTTAATGAAGGCGGCATTATGGATTTGTGGGTACGTGAAGCGCGCCTCTTTAAATATGGTTCAGGCACTGGCTCAAACTTTTCACGTCTGCGCGGCTCAGGTGAGAGCCTGTCCGGCGGTGGCAAATCGTCAGGCTTAATGAGCTTTTTGAAAATCGGTGACCGCGCAGCGGGTGCCATCAAGTCAGGCGGAACAACACGCCGTGCTGCCAAAATGGTCACTGTTGATATCGACCATCCAGATATCGAAGAATATATTGACTGGAAAGTTGTCGAAGAGCAGAAAGTTGCAGCGCTGGTTGCAGGCTCAAAACTTGCTCAAAAGCATATGAATGAAGTGATGTCTGCTTGTGTTGATGCAACAGATAT
>CATISA010000014.1 GCA_949529445.1 Alphaproteobacteria bacterium UBA4588 | reverse complement strand
CGTGAGGGCTTCGAACAGAAACAGAATAATCGCCCTATTCAGCCTGTGAATCAGGCAGAATCAGCTCGTGAAAAAAAGGTTGTTCCCTTGCGCCCAAGCCAGCTAGATGGCACCGGCCTCGAAGCTGTTCGTAGGGCTGACCCGAACTTTTCTGATGACACATTTATGCAAGGCGCGGCAAGTGCGTTCGGTATGGTGCTGTCTGCATTTGCTGACGGTGATGTAACACAACTTCGACGATTGCTGAGTTTTGAGCTTTACGAGGAATTTTCTGAGAGCATCCGGTTGCGCAATAAAAATGGCGATGAGCTAGGCATTGAAATTATTTCTATCGATGACGTTCAATTAACAGATGGTGAGGTGGTCGATAATATCGCCTCAGTAACAGTGACTTTTGTGAGCACACAAACGCGCACGTTAACAGATCGTGACGGAATTGTTTTGGAAGAAGATTCTATGGATTCTACCGAACTCACAGATATCTGGGTGTTTGAGCGTGATACTCAACTTGACGACCCAAATTGGAAACTTGTTGAAACACGTGTTCCAGAAGAAGAGGATGACGAGGCTAACTAACGGCCTCGTTTGTCAAATCAGGTAACGAGCTACAAGATGAGCATGAGAGATAAACGATTTCCTGCGCAACGACCTGGTACTGATGATGATGAGACGGTGTGGCGTGCGGTGACAAAAACAGTGACCGCATACCACAAAGAGACATCCTTGCAACCAAAGAAAACATCTTATATTTCTGCACAATCCTCACCCCAAACACCGCCTAAAAAAGGCGGTAGTGCACCGGCACGTCATTCTCAAAAAATTTCTGGAAACCACCAGATGCCTCCCAAGGCACAGATACCCCGTCAACCGGCAGATTTTCGCCATGGAGACTATACTGGTATAGATAGATCTAACGCTCGGCGATTACGCCAGGGGCGGATGGATATTGATGATATCATCGATTTACATGGGATGACGCAGGCAGAGGCGCAAACTAGGCTCCGTGCTTTTATCCAACGCACTGCTTTTTCAGGCAATCGCACGGTTCTGATAATCACCGGCAAGGGGCGATCTGGCCAAGGAATTTTGCGGGCGCGGGTGCCAGAATGGCTGAAAGAGCCACCTCTTTCCCACCTTGTCATTGCTATCTCTGATGCCCAGCCGTTTGATGGTGGTACTGGCGCTCTTTATGTTCGTCTAAAGCGAAAGTCACGACAGTGACCCCATTTGGGACGGAAATGCGCCGCATTCGAAAAGAGAGGGGCCTCACGTTACAACAGCAGGCAGATAGTCTTAGCGTATCTCCAGCCTATTTATCAGCTTTGGAGCATGGCAAAAAAGGTCGGCCTTCGGCCGCTCTTATTGACCAGATTTGCGTGTGGCTCAATCTGATATGGGATGATGCTGAGGCATTGAAACGCAAAGCTGTCATGTCTCATCCTCGGCCAGTGATCCCAGTTGCTGGTTTGCATGAAAATGCCGTACTTCTAGCAAATCTCCTATCTCATAATATTGATCGGCTTACACCACAGCAAAGTCAGGTGCTTCTTCATCAGTTGCGAAAGATACTTGGGCAGTCGGATTATGACTAAAAAACAAGGCCACAAAAATATCTACAGATAGAATAGAGTGATAAACTGGTCAGACTGGCCAAAATCTGATAAATCCCCATAATGAAATGCCTATCGTAATCTTGGTACCTTCATTTTATTTGATAGGAGTGCATGATGAGCCGCACCGCCGCAAAAGAACGCACAACAAATGAGACAAAAATCTCGGTCACGCTTGATCTGGATGGGACGGGAAAATCTGATATCTCTACTGGCATTGGTTTTCTTGATCATATGTTAGAGCAGCTGGCGCGCCACAGCCTCATTGATATGACGATTAAGGCAGATGGAGATCTGCATATTGATGCACATCACACAACTGAAGATACTGGCTGGGCGATTGGTGAAGCTTTGAATGACGCGCTGGGTGATCGGCGCGGTATTATGCGCTATGCAAGCTGTTTTCTGCCGATGGATGAATGTCTCAGCCGCGTTGCTTTAGATGTATCTGGTCGGCCATTTCTTGGGTGGCACGTTGATTTGCCAGCGGATACGCTTGGCACAATGGAAACAGAGTTATTTCGGGAATGGTTTCAAGCCTTTGCTATGGGTGCGCGTATTACGCTTCATGTTGAAAACCTATATGGTGTGAATACGCACCATATCGTTGAGAGCTGTTATAAGGCACTAGCCCGCAGCTTGCGTGAGGCCATCGAAATTGATCCGCGCATGTCTGATGTTATCCCGTCCACCAAAGGAACTCTTGGCGGCTCACTCTAGGCAAGAGAAGAAAGCGAACATACCAGATGAAACTTGGTATCATCGATTACGGGTCAGGTAATCTGCATTCTGTTGAACATGCTCTTGTTCATGCTGCAGCTGATTTAAAGGGCGTTTCATCGATAGAGCGAATTACTACAGTTGATGCACTTACTCGGTGCGACCAGATTGTTTTGCCCGGCGTTGGTCACTTTGCCGATTGCCGTAATGGCCTTATGGCAGTTGATGGTATGGTTGATGTCCTTCACGATGCTGTCATGGTTCGCGGTCTTCCGTTTTTAGGAATTTGTGTTGGTATGCAGCTACTTGCTGATGAAGGATATGAAGGTAAGGTTACCAAAGGGTTTGGCTGGATTGCAGGCTGTGTCCGCCCGCTCTCTCGGTCATCTCAGCCTGACGGCGCACCGGAGTTAAAAATTCCACATATGGGCTGGAATACGCTGCATGAAAAAATAGAACATCCTGTGCTTGCCGGACTTGATAAGGCAGCGCAGGCTTATTTCGTACACTCTTATTTTTTTGAAACAGCCTCACCTAACATGGTTATCGCAACAACTGATTATGGAACAGACATTCCCGCGGTTGTTGGCAGGGATAATATTCTAGGCACCCAGTTTCATCCCGAAAAAAGCCAGCAAGTAGGGCAGCAAATATTACGACAATTTCTATTGTGGCGCCCATAATGGCATCTCTCACGCGGTAAAGGAATATTTATAAGATGGCAACATCAATACCACGAGCGCCTCTGGTCACGATCGAGATGACAGAAGAGCTGAGTGCGAATGATATTAGCGAAATCTGCGATGCTACTGAAGAAGCCATTGATGCAGGTGGGGGGTTTGGCTGGCTTGCGCCGCCACCGCGAAGCGTGATGGAAGATTACTGGCGTGGTGTTCTTCTGATTCCTGACCGGTCTCTTATTGTTGGCAAGCTTGATCATGTTATTGCCGGCTCATGTCAGATTGTTAGACCGCCCCGTAACAATGAAGCACAAGAATTTGCCTGCCAGCTAACAACCTTTTTCCTCGCACCTTGGGCACGTGGACATGGGTTGGCGCAGGCATTGGTAGCCGAAGCTGAGGATTTTGCACGGTCCGAGGGTTTCAAAACGCTTAATCTGGATGTGCGTGCGACACAGGATCGTGCGATTCATGCCTTTAAAGCACGCGGCTATCGACAGTTTGGTGAGAATCCGTTTTACGCAATTGTTGGTGATGACTATGTTCCAGGATTATATTTTACCAAGATGCTTCATGATGGCAAAGAAACCCCGTAATCTTATCTCGTCAAATAATCTCAGTTATGCATAAAGCGCACATGCTAGCCCATCATGTGATGGCACAAAAAAGGTTCTAAAATGTCTTATCCTGACGACCCTTTGATCATTTATCCAGCTATTGACTTGAAAGACGGTCAGGGTGTGCGTCTGCTACATGGCAGATTTGATAAGATGACGGTATATGCTCCTGATCCTGCAGCGCAGGCACGGGACTTTGTGGCAGCGGGGTGTGAATGGATACATGTGGTTGACCTTGATGGTGCCCTGGGTGGAGAAACTGCCAATAGGCAGGCGGTACGTGATATACTGGCATGCGGCTCAAAAGTTCAATTGGGTGGAGGTATCCGGTCTTTGGAAGCCGTGAGCAGCTGGTTAGAGGCTGGCGTTAGCCGTGTCATTCTCGGCACGGCTGCCCTAAAAGATCCAAACCTTGTGCGCGAAGCATCACGTCTTTATCCAGGCCAGATCGCTGTTGGGGCGGATGCACGTGATGGAATGATTGCGGCTGAGGGGTGGATTGAAACTAGTGAAGTGCCGGTGCTTGAGCTTGTTAAACGCTTTGAAGATTGTGGTGTTGCAGCAGTTATTTTTACTGATATTGCCCGTGATGGCGCTTTAACAGGTGTGAATGCTGACGCAACAGCGGCTCTTGCTCAAGCAGTCTCTCTTCCGGTAATTGCCTCTGGCGGTGTGAGTGGATTGGATGATATCCGTGCCTGCGTAGCCCTCGGCAATGCAGGGATCAATGGGGTTATTACGGGTCGTGCGCTTTATGATGGTCGTCTTGATCTGGCCGAAGCGCTTGGTCTAATTGCTGAAATGCAGGAGAGTTAAATGCTAAGTGCACGTGTCATCCCTTGTCTTGATGTCCATGCGGGCCGCGTTGTAAAAGGTGTAAATTTTGTGAATCTGGTGGATGCTGGTGACCCTGTTGAACAAGCACGACTGTATGATGAAGCCGGCGCTGATGAATTGTGTTTTCTTGATATCACTGCCAGCCATGAAGGGCGTGATACGATCTATGATGTGATATCTCGTACGGCTGATGTTTGCTTTATGCCGCTTACGGTGGGAGGCGGTGTAAAACATGTCTCTGACTTTAGGAAATTACTATTATGCGGCGCAGACAAGGTTTCTGTAAACTCATCTGCTGTGAGTGATCCGGATCTCTTAGCCCGTGCTGCCGATAAATTTGGCAGTCAATGTGTTGTTCTTGCAATTGATGCACGCCAGACCCGTCCGGGGCATTTTGAAGTTTACACCCATGGTGGACGGCGCGAAACAGGACTTGATGCGATAGCCTGGGCACAGAAAGCAGAACAGCTTGGGGCTGGTGAAATTCTGCTTACCTCAATGGACGGGGATGGAACGAAAGATGGCTTTGACCTTCCTTTGACGCGGGCTGTAAGTGACTCAGTTGGTATCCCAGTTATTGCATCAGGCGGTGCAGGGCGCCCTGACCATTTCGCTGATGCTATTCTAGAGGGTCACGCAAGCGCTGTTCTTGCTGCCTCAGTGTTTCATTTTGGACAATTCACTCTGAATGACGCAAAATCAGCTATGGCAGCGCGTGGCATTTCTGTCAGGCAGCTATCATCTTAAACTATAACTCCGCTATAAGCGCTGGGGACATCCCATCTGTCATATGACGTAAAGGAGAGTGAGACTATGAGCGAACGTCCATCAGCCGAAATTCTCGATATATTATTTGCTGTCATTGACAGTAAGCGTAATGATAACCCTGAAACAAGCTATACAGCACAGCTACTCGCCGCAGCACCTGAAAAGCCTGCCCTTAAACTTGCTGAAGAAGCAACCGAAACACTAATTGAGGCAATCAGGGGTAATTCAAACGCTCTTGCTCAAGAATCAGCTGATTTACTGTATCATTTGCTTGTTGTATGGGCCGCTTCCGGCCTTCAGCCATCTGATGTCTGGTCAGTTCTTTCAGAGCGTCAGGGGTTATCAGGGATTATCGAAAAACAAAATCGTACTATTAAACCATAAGAGAAAATGCCATGTCGCAGCCAGTTTATGATGAAGCTAATATTTTTGCCCGGATTATTCGCGGTGAGATTCCCTGTAACAAGGTAGATGAATGTGACCATACGCTTACATTTCATGATATCAGCCCCCGCGCACCTATTCATGTTTTGGTGATTCCAAAAGGGCCATATGTCAGCCTTGAACATTTTGCTGATGCAGCATCAGCTGAAGAACAAATTGCCTATTTTGCTGCAATTAGCCGCGTGGCCAAGATGCTTAATGTAAGCGAAGATGGCTATCGGCTGACCTCAAATACGGGCCATAATGGATTTCAAGAAGTGTTTCATCTTCATATTCATCTTATGGCTGGTGAACATCTGGGTCCTGTGCGTCTGCCAAAACAGCCTTAAATAGTTTTAGTTTGGCCGTCATAGCTCGTCTATCAAAGAAAGTAACTTGCGTGCCTATTTATACACTCCATAATTGAAAAACAATGTATTCACACAGTCATACCATATCATTTCGCGGGATTGAGACCATCCTAGTTTCCGTTCAGGTTCATTTATCAAATGGGCTTCCAGCCATGGCGATTGTTGGGTTGGCAGATAAGGCCGTCGTCGAATCGCGTGAACGTGTTCGCGCCGCATTATCATCTCTTGGACT
>CATISA010000013.1 GCA_949529445.1 Alphaproteobacteria bacterium UBA4588 | reverse complement strand
TCAAGGCCAGAAGGCAGAGAATCCCCCATGATAGCATCCCAATATTCAGTTCTATAAATTGGCTCAACATCTTGTTTTGTTAGATCATGCATATCTTTGGGGGTGATATTATTCTTTTCACAATAATTCAGATACGTCTTTTTGGTAACACCAAGGTTCGTCTCTCCCCCTGTGTCTTCTGGGTTATTCACATAGCCGCCCTCATTAATAAGCAGCCATTCAAAACACTGATTGAAATTTATGTTCATTTTAAACGCCCTCTAAACCAAAAAATATTAATTCCTTATACTTATGGCATTAGATGTTCTGCTACTCAGAGAGATTTTAAGCACAACAGTCTAGTAGGTGAATCACGACTAAAAGCGTGGTATCCTTTTGTAACTGACTTGTCGATTAAAAATAATTTGTATTAGAAAATGGTGAGCGGTACAGGATTCGAACCTGTGACCCAGTGATTAAAAGTCACTTGCTCTACCAACTGAGCTAACCGCCCTCACCATAAGGCATTTATGTAGCTCTAAGTGGTCTGAAGGTCAAGTGATTTAGGTCAAAAGTTAAATACCCATTATCACATCACCTATAGACTTAACGTAATCATTTTTTTATCATTATTCAAGAGCTATCGTCAGAAAAAACTGAATAGATTCAATCTGATTCGTCAGTTTACGTCAGGTAGGTCAAGTGTGGTAGGTCACTTGATTGTCGTCAGTATAGGCAAGTGATTGATTTAGAGTCATTTTTTAAGTTAAAGAAAGGTGGATATACGAATGAAACAAGAACTAGTAGACGCGATAACAAATGTAAGAGTGATTGCAGGTATTATACGCATGGATTTAATGAAAATCACGGGACAAGAAAAAGATGGAAAGTATGTCTTTGAAAAATGCTCTGAGCTTGCAATGTCAACCTCGGCTTTTGCACAGTCAGTTCGAACATTTCAAGAGGCAGATAAAGGACTAAGAGAACGTGCTGCTAATCAATTAGAAAACCAGGAAAAAGAGTCATCAAAAAATTAATTTTTAATTTCCTGTTATGGCGTGTTTGATTAAAAATACAGCAACAGCAAACTGTTAAATCTGTCAGCTTGTGCAAGGTTTCTCTTACGATGTTGTTCCGCTTTTCCGGATACGTCTCGCTTACTTCTTAGCAAACGATATAAATGTTTGTCTTTCCACCGCAGGGCAAGCCACTGTCGATAAACTGTCGTTCAAGTCATTAGTTAAAACTGTCGGGGAACTGTCGCTCAATACTTCTGTTGTATCAGTTGCGAACAAGTGAAGTAGGTTATCCATGGTAGCATCCTCTTTTGAGGATAAATGGCAATCACATGACCTTGACACTTTTTGCTAGAGAAACCTGTGACCCAGTGATTAAAAGTCACTTGCTCTACCAACTGAGCTAACCGCCCTCACGTCACGACAAGCATGATTGGACTGCAAACTAGGCATTTACGGCTTGGTAATCAAGTGTTTTCTCATCTCTCTTGTTGGTTTCTTTCTTGCTTAACTAGAAGACAGGAAAAATATCACTTATGCATCATTATTAGAGAAATAATGCAGTAAGCGCTGATTGACTTTTTCAGGGACAAATGAAGTAACATCTCCGCCAAAACGCGCCACTTCTTTTACGAGCGATGAGGCGACAAAATGCTGGTTTTCTGGGGCTGTCAGGAAGATAGTTTCCATATCAGGTTTTAGTCGCTTGTTCATACTTGCCATCTGGAATTCATATTCAAAGTCAGAAACGGCTCGGAGTCCTCGAATAATCATAGTGGCACCAATCGAATCAGAAAACCGGGTCAAAAGTCCTGTAAATGCCATCGCTTCGATTGACCCACCACCTTTTGGCTCAAGCGTCGCGATTTGTTCTGCTATAATCGCAAGTCGCTCATCAAGAGAAAAAATAGGCGATTTACCACTATTCTGAGCGACACCAACCACAAGCTTGTCACAGAGTGAACTGGCACGCTCTATAATATTGAGGTGACCGAAGGTAAGCGGATCAAATGTTCCGGGATAAAGGGCAATGCGCTTTGTCATCAGTCTATCATCCTAGCATGCGTAATGGCTGACTATTCCTTACTTGATGCGTCTGGTGTTGTGCTCTCAGCCTCACCGCTATCTGCTGTTACGTCAGACCCAGCGTCAGGTGCAACCTCGGCCCCCATCTCAGACTCGCTATCATCCTCATCGTCAGCATCGCGGATTATGCCAACAGATACAACTTTTTCATCACTAGCTGTTTCAAACAGTCTCACCCCTTGTGTTTTTCTGCCGGCAATTCGAATGACATCACCTTCGCCGCCATCAACACGAATGCGGATCACCTTTCCAGCATCGGTAACGAGCATTAACTGGTCTTCTGCAATGACGGTGAAAGAGGCAACCACTGAACCATTGCGTTCCGACGTTTCAATATTTGCAACCCCCTGCCCGCCTCTGCCTGTGCGGCGATATTCAGAGATAGCTGTCCGTTTTCCATAGCCATTATCAGTGACTGACAGCACAAATTCCTGCTCAGGATCACGTATAACACACATTGAAACCATCTGGTCATCACCCAGAAGTCGCATACCACGCACACCCACTGAACTGCGGCCAGCAAAAACACGAACTTCGTTTACTGCAAAGCGAATAGCCTTACCTTTTCGGGTAGCAAGCAGCACATTATCGTCTTCTTTACAGGGTAGAACGCCGATAAGGCTGTCGCCTTCATTGAGTTTCATTGCAATTTTACCGTTTTTCATAATATTTGTGAAATCGGTAAGTAAATTTCGTCTGATATTGCCCTGTGCCGTAGCAAACATAATATTCAGCTTATCCCAGGTATCGGGATCAGCTGGCATTGGCATAACTGTCTGAATGGTTTCTTCTGGAGCAATAGGAAGCAGGTTAATCATTGCCTTGCCTAAACCCTGCGGCGAAGCAATTGGCAGTTTATAGCATTTCAGCTGATATACCATGCCGGTTGATGTGAAAAACAGGATGGGTGTGTGGGTATTGGCAACAAACAATCGTGAGACAAAATCTTCATCACGGGTTTTCATGCCGGTCCGGCCCTTGCCGCCACGGCGCTGGGCACGGTAGTCAGACAAAGCTACACGCTTGATATAGCCACGATGCGATACTGTCACAACCATATCTTCTTGTTGGATAAGGTCTTCATCATCAGTATCATGAGCCATATCTGATATCTCAGTCCGCCGAGGGCTATCAAGACGGGTGCGAACAGCCTCAAGCTCTTCTAGTACTACTGATGTTAACCGGTCCTGACTATCCAGAATATCAAGAAAATCAGCAATTTGCTCAGCAAGTTCTTTGGTCTCATCTGCAAGTTTGTCTCGCTCCATGCCTGTCAGGCGTTGCAAACGAAGCTCAAGAATGGATTTAGCCTGCGCCTCGGACAAATGGTATTTACCATCAACAACCATATGGCCCGGATCATCAATCAACGCTATAAATGGCTCAACCTCACTTGCAGGCCATGCAACATCCATTAATGCTGTGCGGGCCTGCTCTGCATTTGGTGCTTTTTTAATAAGCTCGATAATTTCATCAATAGAAGCAAGGGCAACAAGCAATCCAGCTAGAGTATGAGCTCGCTCACGTGCTTTACCGAGTTGGAAGCGCGTTCTGCGCGTCACCACTTCTTGCCGGAATGCACAAAAGGCACTCAAGACAGTCTTCAACCCCATTTGTTGTGGTCTGCCAGCATGCATTGCTAACATATTTACCGCAAAACTGGTTTGAAGGCGTGTATGGCGATAAAGCTGGTTGAGCACAACATCAGCTGAATCATCCCGCTTTACCTCGATGACCATCCTCATGCCTTGGCGGTCTGACTCATCACGGATATCCGAAATTCCCCCAATGGTTTTTTCACGCACAAGCTCGCCAATACGCTCTAATAGCTGGGCTTTATTGACCTGATAAGGGATTTCAGTCACGATTATCTGTTCACGGTCACGGGCGGTAAGCTGTATTTCTGCACGCGCCCTCATCATAACTGAACCACGGCCTGTAGCATACGCATCGCGGATTCCTCCGCGACCCATAATATAGGCGCCAGTTGGAAAATCAGGTCCTGGAACTATTTCAATCAACTCATCATCGCTGATATCAGGGTTTTTGATCAGTTCCATACAAGCCGTAATAACCTCATTTGGATTATGCGGCGGAATATTAGTTGCCATTCCAACAGCAATACCACCTGCTCCATTCACCAGAAGGTTTGGAAACTCGGCAGGAAGCACAGAAGGTTCTGGCTGTGTTTCATCATAGTTCGGGACAAAATCAACCGTATCACTATCAATGTCGCGCAACAGCGATTCAGCTGCTTTGGCAAGCCGACTTTCTGTATATCGCATTGCAGCGGCGGGATCGCCATCTACTGACCCAAAATTACCTTGACCATCAACAAGCTGTACACGCATAGAAAAAGCCTGCGCCATGCGGACCATTGCTTCATAGATAGAGCTATCACCATGAGGATGATAGTTACCCATAACGTCACCGACGATACGGGCTGACTTGCGTGGCGGCTTTGTCCAGTCATATTTGCCTTCCATCATCGCATAGAGAATACGGCGGTGTACTGGTTTCAACCCATCGCGCACATCCGGCAATGCCCGTGCAACAATGACACTCATCGCATAGTCAAGGTATGACCGACGCATCTCGTCAGAAATTGAAACTATTGGGCTTGTAGGGCCGCCAGACATTGTTGAATCAGACAAACAAAAAACTCCTTATTGGGCTGCTCAAACAAGCAAACCTTATTTCAATATTTATACCATAGGCTGGCGCTCAAACACCAGATATTGTGGTTGAAAACTAATTTATTTTACGTTTTTTATGTCAAAAAAGAAGACACACTCATGGATAGGGTGTGCCTCGCTGATATTTTATGGATTTAGGGCGGAAAATGGACTGTTTTAGGATGCTCCCCTAGAAAGGAATATCATCATCTATATTGTCGCTTCCAGCCATTGGTGGGGGGGTTGTGCCTGTGCTAACGCCGCCACCGCCGCTAAAACCACTTCCCATACCATCATCTGCAGGTAGCTGAGCGCTGTCAGAACGCCCTCCCAGAAACGTCATTTCGCCACGATAGCGTTGCAGAACGATTTCTGTTGTGTATTTTTCGGTACCTTGTTGGTCTGTCCACTTGCGAGTTTGTAGCTGACCTTCAATGTAAACTGTACTGCCTTTGCGCAGATACTGTTCTGCAAGCCGAGCAAGGTTTTCATTGAAAATAACAACACGATGCCATTCTGTTTTTTCACGCTGCTCGCCAGAGTTTTTATCTTTCCAGCGCTCTGATGTTGCAATCGCAAGATTCACAATTTTCATACCATCCTGAGTGCTTCTTACTTCAGGATCCTTGCCGAGATTGCCGATCAGAATCACTTTGTTCACGCTGCCTGCCATTGCAAATCCATCTCCCTTGCAAAAAAGTTAGTCTAGTGAAGGAGCGGCTCGCCCTGTGGCGGTTCCTGCTTCCCTAAATGAGACATGATAGTAGCACATAACATATCTCAAAGAAGACTTTTCCAATTGTTTTTTTCGTCCTCAGATGGATATCGGGACAATAAGTGATTATATAGGGACATTGGCACCATTCTGACAGACGTGATAGGACCTTTTCCTCCCACGTAGGAGGCGTGGTTTCACGTCAGGTGTAAGAGGCAGAAATGGAAGAAAAACAAAGAGTTATTTCTGTACGCGGTGCACGTGAACATAATCTCAAAGATGTATCTGTCGATCTGCCGCGTGATAAGCTGGTTGTGTTAACAGGGCTCTCTGGCTCTGGTAAATCAAGCCTTGCCTTTGATACAATATACGCAGAAGGCCAGCGCCGATATGTTGAATCATTATCTGCCTATGCGCGTCAGTTTCTAGAAATGATGCAAAAGCCTGATGTTGATCTTATCGAAGGCCTGTCTCCGGCAATTTCCATTGAACAGAAAACAACCTCTCGTAACCCGCGCTCAACAGTCGGGACTGTGACAGAAATATATGACTATATGCGGTTATTATGGGCACGTGTTGGCACCCCTTACTCACCAGCAACTGGTCTGCCTATTACGTCTCAGACTGTTAGTCAGATGGTGGATACCCTACTTGCCCTAGAAGATGGCACGCGGCTTTATTTGATGGCGCCTGTCGTACGAGGGCGCAAAGGCGAATACAAAAAAGATATGGCAGCCTTTCTGCAACGTGGCTTTAGCCGCGCGCGTATTGATGGTGAACTGTATGAACTTGATACGCCGCCCGAGCTCGATAAAAAGCGGAAACATGACATTGATATTATTGTAGACCGGGTCGTTATCAAAGGTGAACGGGCCAGCCTAGCAACACGGCTTGCCGATTCTCTAGAGACAGCACTTGAACTTGCTGACGGGCTTGTTTATGCGGTTAATGCCAAAACAGATGAGCGCATGGTTTTTTCCGCAAGATTTGCCTGTCCTGTCTCTGGGTTTACGATTGATGAGGTTGAACCCCGCCTATTTTCATTTAACAATCCGTTCGGGGCATGCCCAGCGTGTGATGGTCTTGGTATGACAGCACATTTTGATCATCAGCTGATTGTGCCTGACAGCTCGTTATCATTGCGGGATGGCGCTTTAGCGCCTTGGGCGAACTCATCCTCACGTTATTATATTCAAACGCTGGAGAGCCTTGCACACAGCTTTGCGTTTTCTCTTGATGTTAGTTTTGCCAAACTACCTGATGAAGTGCAGTCATTAATATTACATGGTAGCGGCAAAACACCTGTTGAGATGGTCTATGATGATGGGTTGCGGTCTTACCGCACAACCAAACCATTTGAAGGTATTCTTCCTAATCTTGCGCGTCGCTATCGTGAGACTGATTCTAACTGGGTGCGCGATGAGCTTGAAAAATTTCGGGCCCAGCATCCTTGTGATAGCTGTCATGGTAAGCGACTTAAGCCTGAAGCTCTAGCTGTGCGCGTTGCGGAAAAAGATATCTCGGCGGTGTCAGCTCTTGCGATTGGAGATGCGCTGGAATGGTTTGCTGATTTGGGCAAAAGCCTATCAGCTCAGGATAATGAGATTGCCAGTCGTATTTTGAAGGAAATCAATGAACGCCTTGGCTTTCTGGGGAATGTTGGTCTGCGTTATCTAAATTTGTCACGGAATTCAGGCACATTATCGGGCGGCGAATCTCAGCGTATTAGGCTGGCGTCTCAAATCGGGTCAGGCCTGACCGGGGTATTATATGTCCTTGATGAGCCGTCTATTGGATTACATCAACGCGATAATGATCGCCTGCTATCAACCCTTGTCAGATTGCGTGACCTTGGTAATACGGTTCTTGTTGTTGAACATGATGAAGATGCTATTCGGGCAGCTGATTATGTGGTCGATATGGGACCGGGGGCGGGCATTCATGGCGGTAGTGTTGTCGCATCGGGAACAGCAAACGAGATATCAGCTAATCCAGCCTCTATTACTGGTCAATATCTCAGTGGCGCTAAGGAAATTGCTATTCCGTCACAACGCCGAAAAATAACAAAAAAACGTCAGATAACACTTAAGGGCGCGACCGGTAATAATCTGCAAAATGTTACTGTCTCTTTCCCTCTTGGTGTCTTTACCTGTGTAACAGGTGTTTCAGGTGGCGGAAAGTCTACTCTTGTGCTTGAAACACTGTGGAAAGCCTTATCTCGAAAACTGCATAAAGCGCGCGAACTTCCTGCACCCTATATCGATATTGTCGGCCTTGAGCTGTTGGATAAGGTTGTTGACATTGACCAATCTCCGATTGGACGAACGCCGCGTTCTAACCCAGCCACCTATACCGGCGCGTTTACGCCTATCAGGGAATGGTTTTCGGGCTTACCAGAAGCGCGGGCTCGTGGTTATGCCCCCGGACGGTTTTCGTTTAATGTTAAGGGCGGACGGTGCGAGGCTTGCCAAGGCGATGGCGTTATTAAGATCGAAATGCATTTTCTTCCCGATGTTTATGTGACATGTGAGACCTGCAAAGGGAAAAGATATAATCGTGAAACACTAGAAATAAAGTGGAGAGACAAGTCAATAGCAGATATTCTTGATATGACAGTTGAAGAAGGCGTTAGTTATTTCAAGGCTGTTCCGTCTATTCGCGACAAACTACAGACAATGGTGCGTGTTGGTCTTGGTTATGTACGAATAGGCCAACAAGCAACAACTTTATCGGGTGGTGAAGCGCAGCGCGTGAAGCTCTCAAAAGAACTATCACGCCGAGCAACAGGTAAAACAATTTATATTCTTGATGAGCCAACAACTGGGCTTCATTTTGCTGATATTGCCAAATTGTTGGAGGTGCTTCAGGAACTGGTGGAGGGCGGCAATACGGTCATCGTTATTGAGCATAATCTTGATGTGATAAAGACAGCTGACTACGTTATTGATATGGGACCAGAAGGCGGTGATGGTGGCGGACAGGTTGTGGCAACAGGGACACCAGAAGCGATTGCTACCATTGATGAGTCCTATACAGGCCACTATCTTGCGCGGGCGCTTGCAGCTTCCCAAAATCGCACAAAACAGGTATCCTAACCGTTATGATAGATAAAACATCCTCTCCCCTGCTCCATATTATTGGTGGCGGCCTAGCGGGCTCTGAAGCAGCATGGCAGGCTGCAGAAATGGGCGTGTCAGTTGCGTTACATGAAATGCGCCCTGTGCGTAAAACTGATGTGCATGAAACTGAAAATCTGGCTGAATTAGTTTGCTCAAACTCGTTCCGCTCAGATGATGCTAGTGCAAATGCAGTGGGCGTTCTTCATGCAGAAATGAGAATGCTAAATTCTGTTATTATGGCAGAAGCAGACAAGGCGCGGGTTCCAGCCGGCGGTGCGTTGGCTGTTGATAGAGATTTATTTTCCCAAGGTGTACAACGTGCTATTACGGCACATCCTAATATAACGCTCATCCGCGAGGAAATTTCAGGACTTCCGCCCAAAGAGTGGGAACAGACAATTATTGCCACTGGTCCACTGACCTCACCTGCTTTGGCAGAGGATATTCGCAGCCTTACAGGCGAAGACGACCTTGCTTTTTTTGATGCGATTGCGCCCATTCTTCATGTGGATAGCATTAATATGGATATTGCATGGTTCCAGTCACGTTATGATAAAACCCATGATGGCGGTGATGGTAAGGACTATATAAACTGCCCGATGACCGAAGATCAGTATCACAGCTTTATCTCTGAAATGCTGGCAGGAGATAAAATGTCATTCCGTGAATGGGAGGAAAATACCCCCTATTTTGATGGCTGCATGCCAGTGGAAGTTATGGCAGAACGCGGCGAGCAGACATTACGATTTGGTCCAATGAAACCTGTTGGTCTTACAAATAGCCATGATGGCTCTCGGCCCTATGCTGTAGTGCAATTGCGACAAGATAATAAGCTTGGTACCTTATTCAATATGGTTGGCTTTCAGACCAAGCTGAAATATGCCGAACAGGTCCGTATTTTTCAGATGATACCTGGACTAGAAGATGCCCAATTTGCTCGTCTTGGGGGATTACACAGAAATACCTTCATTAATTCGCCGCGATTGCTCGATGAGCAGTTACGCTTGAAGGCGCGTCCTGCTCTTCGATTTGCAGGTCAGATTACGGGTGTTGAGGGATATATTGAATCTGCCGCAATCGGCGGCATGACAGGACAGATGGCAGCTTCTGACCTGCTTCGTTTGGACTGGCAAGCGCCGCCTGTTGACACTGCCCATGGGGCCTTGCTTAGTCATTTAACAGGCGGTGCAATGGCCGATAGCTTTCAGCCAATGAATGTGAATTTTGGATTATTTCCACCGCTAGAGATGGTTGCCGTTGAAGGGAAAAAACCCCGCAAGCTGCGCGGTCGTGATCGCAAAGCAGCTTATGCTGGCCGGGCACTTTCATCACTCGCAAAATGGGCTAACGCAGCGTTACCCGAAGAACTTGCACATCTTGGCTAGCATTATAAGCTTCCAAATATGTTCATAAAGCGCAGGCAGATTAGCTACGCATTAGGTGCCAGCATAACCGGAAGATGAAGAGCGGATCATCATCAGGATGGGCATTATCGTGAGTGCTGGTACGAACCGCCACATAACTTAAGCCTGACAGGAGTAACTTTATCTCGCCCGAATGCTTCAGAGCATGCCTATCATCTGGTGTAAGAGCAGTGACGGGCTGGCGTATTCGTGACTGATATATCTGAGTTCCGATTGTCTGAACTAATGCGTTATCAATATCCAAAATCGGAGACGCAAGACAGGCAATGCTTGTCTGCCACGCCGTGGCGAGATTATCTCTGTCTTCTGCTGCAGTACGCCAGCTCTCACATAATGCATCGAGTGTCTCAGCAGTAATCGTCCCCTGCTCTATTAGGCCATTGATGTGGCGGATAAGAGGGTGTGTATGTTGGGTCGAACCTGCTGATAATGCATCATCCCACCATTGGATTCGGATAAGCCGTATCATCATCTCTTCACTTATGAGCGCTTTTTCAAGTTCGAGCGCTAACAAAAACAAAGTGCATAATGCCTCGCGCATCGCAGGAGAGACGAAGATAAAGCAATGTGCATAGGATCTAGAAACATCTCGAAGGAGTTGCCACTGAGAAGATGCAGCTGTCCCTGCCATTGCTAAAATTCCTTAATCGATTGCCAGCAGACCAGCGGCAGCAGACCGCCCTTCTGACACCATCACATTCCATGTCCGACAAGCCGCAGGCGTTGACATGACCTCAAGGCGAACACCTTCTTGTGATAATGATTGACCAAGGTCAGGAAGGTTCGTCATGGGAGCTTCGCCAAGACCAAGCAGCAATAGGTCTGGCCGCTCATCGCCAAGCATTGCCATTATTCCATCAAATGTGACATCGTCGGCTGTGGCAATAGCCCAATCACGCCTCAGACGCGGCATAATAAATTGTGATCCGACAAAAGGCGCTTTGGTAATTCTAAACCCACCACCACCATAACTATGGACAATTTGAAGAGCCGCATCACCAGAAAATTCCTGAACGGTTATGGCCGGCTTATGAGGGCTATCTGCCATATTATATTTTGCCCTCACGCTCATATTCTGGGATTGGCACGGAATTATCATCATCATTGCGAGATAAATCGAACCGCGAGACAATCCCAACAGCGATAAAGACAGACGAGTAAGTTCCGATAGCAACACCCCATAGCATCGCAAGCGCAAAATCACGCAACACTGCTCCGCCAAATATCGCAATGGCAATCAAAGCAAGCGCTGTCGTGATAGACGTCATTACTGTTCTGGCAAGTGTTTCATTTAAGGAACGGTTCAAAATATCTGGCTGAGACCATGATTTATAACGCCGCATATTTTCGCGTATACGGTCAAACACAACAACCGTATCATTAATAGAATAACCGGCAATAGTCAGAATAGCAGCAACTGTCGCCAGATTAAATTCAAAATTTGTCAGGGCAAACACTCCAATAGTAGTGATGACATCATGCGTAAGCGCAATAAGAGCTGCGAGCGAAAACTGCCATTCAAATCGGAACCAAATATACACCATAATGGCAAATAACGCGCAGATGACCGCCAGCACACCCTTTTCTGAGAGCTCGGCGCCGATGGTTGGTCCGACAAACTCTGTCCGGCGAATCTCAAAATCACTCCCAAGGTCAGAGGTAATCGCATTAATCGCCACGATTTGAGCTTTTTCATCACCCTCTTGACGCTGAACACGCACCAAAATGTCACGGTCAGTGCCAAAACTCTGAATAGACATATCGCCAAGACCGAGACGACCAAGAGAGCTCCTCACCTTCGCAAGATCAACTGTTTGACTGCTCTGGGCTTCGATAAGGATACCGCCTCTGAAATCAATGCCAAGATTTAAGCCCTGAATAAAAAACAAACCGATAGACCCAATCACCAGCATTATAGATAAGCCGCTGGCAATATTCATCTTATTCAGGAATTCAAAGGCAGGTGTTTCAGGAAGAAGCCGTAATCTGAACATCTAACTTTCCTTTTTTCTGCGCCTAAAGCGACAATAATTTTGGGCGTGTACGGTTCACATAAAGTGTGATTATCAAGCGCGTAACTAATATCGCAGTGAACATCGACGTGATAATCCCAAGAGACAGGGTAACTGCAAACCCCTTAATCGGCCCAGACCCAAATATAAATAAGAACAGAGCCGCAAATAAAGTGGTCAAATTCGAATCGATAATGGTAGAAATAGCTCTTTCATAACCCGCCTCAATGGCAGCACGCACACTCCGTCCTGCTTTAACTTCCTCACGAATACGCTCAAAAATTAGAACATTTGCATCAACCGCCATCCCCATTGTTAACACAATGCCAGCAATCCCAGGCAAAGTAAGTGTCGCCTGAAGTGCTGATAATGCAGCAAGAATAAGAATAATGTTTACACAAAGAGCAATATCGGCAAACAGGCCAAACAGGCCATAGCTTACAAACATATAGATAATGACGAGGATCATGCCAACAATAGCGGCAACCTTTCCAGCCGCAATTGAGTCAGCTCCAAGGCCTGGCCCAACTGACCGTTCCTCAAGCACAATAAGTGGAGCAGGTAAGGCGCCCGCCCGTAAGATGAGGGAGAGCTCTTGGGTTTCCTCAACTGAAAAATTACCTGTAATCTGGCCATTTGTGAAAATTTGAGACTGAATGACTGGAGCAGATACAACCTTCCCATCGAGAACAATTGCAAAGGGACGCCCAATATTTTCACCAGTCACACGACCAAATTTCTTGCCACCAAGTGCATTAAGTTGAAATGTGACAGCTGGACGACTTTGCTGGTCAAAGGATGCAGAGGCTTGATCAAGCATATCACCACTTACCATGACGCGCCGTTCGACAACATAAGACGGGTCCTCAGGTTTTGCCCCTTCAAGCAACACACTGCCAGGCGGCACGCGGCCAGACCTGCGAGCCTCCTCTGCGGTTGTACGGGTATCAACAAGCTGGAATGTCAGCCGTGCTGTTCGGCCCAAAAGCCGTTTAACACGTTCAGGGTCATCAACCCCCGGCAACTGAACAAGAATTCGATCTAGTCCCTGACGTTGAATGATAGGCTCTTTGGTACCATCAGGATCAAGGCGTCTGCGAATGATTTCAATTGATTGCTCAACTGTTGCAGTCTGCACATCAATACGCCCCTGCTCACTCAAAGTAAGACGCCACTCAAGATCCTCAATTAAAATATCATAATCATTAGATAAATTATTGATATAGCTATTTACTTTATCATTATCCTCAGCATTTCTGAGTCCAAAGCTAAGCGTCGCATCCGATACATTAAGATTCCGGAACGCCACCTTGTTTTTGCGCATTTCAACCCGAAGACTGTCAGCAAGGTTTGTCAGACGTTCTCTCTCGACTTCTTCAATATCTGCGCGCAGAAGCAGATGCGATCCACCCTGCAGGTCCAGCCCTAGATTAATCGGACTACCTGGCAGGAATGACCCACCGCCACCAGACCCCAGAATATTTGGGGCGGCATACAAAACACCAAACAGGATTGTTACAGCAACAACTACTTTTTTCCACGCATCAAACTGAAGCATCTTTGCCTCTACTTACTGAAAAATAATACGAGATAGGGTGAGTGATAAGGACAGATTTACTTGTCTTTACCCTTTGCCTTTGCTTTTGGTTTTGCCGTTTCAGTAACCGGCTTGTCAGCGATCATAGAGCGCATAACATTTACCTTTACGTCTTTGGCAATTTCAACTTCAACAGTGTCCTGACCATCAACAGCCTTAGTAACCATGCCTGTGATACCACCTGATGTGATAATCTTGTCACCACGTTTAATCGCAGCAATCATCGCTTTATGTTCCTTGGCGCGACGCTGTTGCGGGCGAATCAGGAAGAAATAAAAGACGACAAAAATAAGAAGGAAAGGTAGAAGCTGGCCAATTCCGGCGGAACCGCCGGCTGATTGAGCAAAAGCTGGACTGATAAGCATAGGATAAATCTCCGGCTAGAAAGCACTGGCGGCAAGAAACGCCAAACCACACTGAAAAACCCTTCTTAACAAGATGTTCTTGAAACATGAAGGATCATTGATACATTAACGGGCACAATACAGTGCAGGCCGCCTGCCCGCAACAGCAAAACCTTACATTTTGTAAGCTTGTGACAAGTTGATCATGGAGAGGAAGAACCTTGATGGATACTAAAGCTATGGAAAATATAGCTCCCTATCTGAGCCGCATAGCTGATGCCCTTGACCGGCTCAGGCCTCCGCCAGCAGAACAAGTCGATTTGTTCGCGCATGAAGGCTATATATGGGAAGCTAAAACCAAGGTGTTTCATGCCATTAATTCCATTGAAAGACTTCCATTAGACAGTTTGAAAGGCATCCAGCAACAGCGTGACACGCTGATGGCAAATACCCGTGCTTTTGCTGAGGGCCGACGCGCCAATAATGCCCTTTTATGGGGAGCGCGTGGCACAGGGAAATCATCAATATTAAAAGCAGTGCATGGCAAGTTAATCGAAGACGGCTATAATATTGGGTTAGTTGAAATTCAGCGTGAAGATCTCGCTGATTTACCCCTGGTGATGAAGATATTATCCGATATCGAACGGCCATTTATTCTATTTTGTGATGATTTAGCGTTTGAACAGGATGATATCAGCTACAAATCTCTAAAAGCTGTCCTTGAAGGTGGACTGTCAGGACGTCCCCGTAATCTTGTTTTTTATGCGACGTCGAACAGGCGTCATCTTATGCCACGGCAAATGATGGAAAATGAGCGAAGCTCTGCGATTAATCGATCAGAGACAACCGAAGAGAAGATATCTTTATCGGATAGATTCGGTCTCTGGATTGGATTTCATTCTGTTGATCAAGAAACATATCTTGATATGATTGACTGGTATGTAACCCATTATAATCTGCCAATTGACAAAGAAGAGGCACAAAAACAGGCTTTGAGCTGGGCTGTGGGTCGCGGCAACAGGTCTGGACGCTCAGCGTTCCAATTTATTCTTGATCTTGCCCTACGGCTCAAGATTGATATCTAATCAGGAAATTAGATCGCGTGGGTTAACCGGCGTCCGGCTTTTTCTAATTTCAAAGTGAAGCTGTGGGCTGGTCACACGGCCCGTCATTCCCACTTGACCAACAAGAGCGCCTGCATCAAGCACCTGACCTTCGGTAACAGACAAACCATCAAGATGTGCATAGGCTGTAATCAGCCCGCCTTCATGCTTGACCAAAACCAATGTGCCAAAGGTTTTTAGATCTCGGCCTATATACGCGACAGTACCTGGCGCTGAGACAGTAACAGGACTACCTGCTGCTGCCGCAATATTTACACCATCATTATGAACACCCTTGGCTGCCGGGCCAAATTCAGTAATAATTTCACCTGAAAGAGGCCAAGTGAACCCTGCTCCATTTAATGATGGGGCAACAATTCTTTTGGCAGGCTTTCTAGGGGCTGAGGCTGTTGAAGTTGCTGTTTGCCGAGGTGTTGAAACCTGGGTATCTCGCGGTGTATTCTCTACTGAAACGCCATCAAGAACGGTAAAATCTTGAGTGTCGGGAAGCATAAGCACCTGACCGTTCGTTAGCTCATAAGGCTCTGATAATTCATTGAGAATAGCAATCTGATATTGACTGACCGCATAACGTTGCGACAGGCTGTAAATTGAATCACCAGACGTTACTACATGAGCAAGTGGCGGCACAAGAAGCAGTTCTTGGCCTATCTCAAGCTGGTAGGGAGATTTTAGGTCATTATCTGTTATGATTGACTGCGGGGTTACCCTGTAGCGTGCTGCCAGCCCATAAACTGTATCATTTGGTTGCACAGTAATCCGCCCTGATGCCGGAATGGCAACGCGGGTCTCGCGCAATGGCGCGATAATAAGCGGCGCAGGTGTTTTGCGCTTTAACGATAAATTAGGCAGGCTTGGCAACTCTGGTAATTCAGGCACTTTTAAGTCAGCCGTGCAACCGCCAAGCATAAATACTGAAAGCAAGACCAGTGACGTGACAAGCTGTTTTGAGACTGAGGCAGGCACCATTATTGTTCTGTTCCTTTAAGCATTGGGACAAACCGCACAGGCATCAGTGTTTTTACATCTGCCCCCTCTTCGGTTCTTCTTACAACAATCAACTCTTCGTGACCAGTCACCCCAACAGGCGCAACTAAAATGCCACCAACTTTCAGCTGCGATACTAAAATATCAGGTAATGTATCACTCTGACAGGTTATGATTATTCTGTCGAACGGCGCAGCTTCTGGCCAGCCCTTATATCCATCTCCATACCGGAATGTTACATTTGAGACTTGCAGCGAACGTAATTTGTTTTCTGCCGCAACCATTAGAGGCCTAAGGCGCTCCATGGTGTAAACCCTGCGGCATAAATGTGATAGAATGGCGGCCTGATAGCCGCTACCAGTGCCAATTTCTAGAATCCTGTGACGTTTATTTACTTCGAGTGCTTCTGTCATACGCGCTACAATAAAAGGCTGAGAGATGGTCTGACCGCCAGCAATTGGCAAAGACACATTTTCATAGGCATGTGCAACAAGTGCTTTGGGCACAAATGCTTCGCGAGGCACTCTCTCAAGAGCAGATAGAATATGCGGACGCATAATTCCCTGAGAGCGCAAAAACATCACAAGTTTTGCTTTCTTATGAAGAATATCACTCATTGAGTTGCTGCTCCGGCCGCGCGCGCCAGCGTTCAAAAATTATCGGCGGAAATTCGAACCATCTCATTATGTGCTGTCGCATCCATACCAAGTGGTGTGAAAGAGACATAACCCTTATTAAGCCAGTATCTATCAGAAAAGGCGAGTGTTTCTTCATAGGGGATTTGCGGGCCAATACGGTAGGTATCAGGCGCTGTTCCGGTTAAAATTTCGTCTGAGAATTTATGTCTATCAAGCAATGCCGGGCGGATACCCCGAACAGGCGATGTGTTTTGCGCTGGAAAATTGACATTCAAGATAGTGCGTTGAGGTAGCACAGTTTCAAAGGCGGCTTTCATTACGGCTGCCCCTGTCTGCCGTACAGCTTCAAACGCAGCTTCATCATTTCCACCTTTTTGTGAAACGGCAATCGCAGGTATCCCGACTATTGCTGCTTCAAGAGCTGCACCAACAGTTCCAGAATATCCAACATCGTCAGCAACATTCATCCCGTGATTAATCCCCGATACTACATAATCAGGCGGTAAGTCCTTAAATAATAGTTTTAAGGCAAGCATGATACAATCAGCCGGTGTTCCGCCAACTGCATAATGCGCTTCATCCCGTTTGGTAAAGGAAATATCTGTTCTGAGTGAAAGGGCACGCCCCTTACCTGACTGATCTACACGCGGCGCAACAATGGTGATATCATCGCTAAATTCGCGCAGAACCTGTTCAAGAACATGAATGCCATAGGCATCAATACCGTCATCATTTGTTACCAATATCCGCATCATACACCTTCTTAAATCACTACACAGCTTCACACTGTGTGTATTCGAATAACAGCGATAATATCAGGCTGATGGGACCAGCTTGTCTGTTCCCATATAGCTATGCAAGGCCTTTGGGAGCATAATACTACCATCTTCCTGCTGACCATTTTCGAGCAAAGCAATCATACACCGCCCAATGGCTAAAGCAGACCCATTCAAGGTGTGAACAAAGGCTGTTTCCTTCTCACCCTCTACGCGTGTGCGCGCCTTCATCCGGCGGGCCTGAAATGGGCCACAATTTGAGCAAGAAGAAATTTCACGGAACATGCCCTCACCATCATTCTGGCCCGGTAACCACACTTCAATATCCAAAGTCTGTTGTGCAGAGAACCCTGTATCACCGTTACACAGACGTAACACACGATAGCTCAACTCAAGACGCTGCAATATTGTTTCAGCGCATGCTGTCATGCGGTCAAGTTCAGCATCGGACTCTTCTGCTGCAACAACACTCACAAGTTCGACTTTAGAGAATTGATGCTGGCGTATCATCCCGCGCGTATCACGGCCTGCAGACCCAGCTTCGGCACGGAAACACGGCGTATAGGCCGTCATCCGCAAAGGCAAGTCGGTGCGCGGAATAATACTATCAGCCACAAGGTTCGTAAGCGGGACTTCTGCCGTTGGGATAAGCCATCTATCGTCGGTTGTGCGAAACAGGTCTTCTTCAAATTTGGGAAGCTGACCAGTTCCTGTCATTGTTTGTGTGCGCACTAATACAGGCGGAACAGTCTCATGGTATCCAAACTCTGTTGTATGGATATCCAGCATAAAGCTCGCCAAAGCTCTCTCCAGCCGTGCCAGTTGACCTTGTAGAACAACAAAGCGCGCACCTGACAGTTTTGCTGCACTGGCAAAATCCATCTGGCCCAGCGCCTCACCTAACGCAACATGGTCAAGCGGTGTAAAGGAAAATGATGGCGGCGAACCAACAACACGCAGTAGCTCATTATCAGCTTCATCCGCCCCCTCAGGAACAAAATCCTCTAGAATATTAGGCAACCCCATAAGATGGCTTGTCAAAGCCTGTTCAAGTCGAGCATCTTCAGCTTCGAGAGCGGGAATAGAGTGTTTTAAGTCAGCGACTTCGGCCATCAGTGCCTCAGCATTCCCACCAGAGCCTTTTACCTTACCAATTTCCTTACTGACATCATTTCGGCGTGACTGCTGTGTCTGAAGTTCAGTTTGGATGTGACGGCGCTCTGTATCAAGCGCCAGAATATCCTGTGCAACAGGGTCAATATTTCGACGCGCCATCGCCGCATCGAAAAGCTCAGGATTGTCTCTGATAAACCGAATATCATGCATGATGATAATGTCCTTACTGATACGAAGTGTCAGTTGTTAGTCTGTGTGGGGCGCAGAGGGCTTTCCTATGAAACGAGCACAAACAATGGATAGCTCATACAATACTATAACAGGCACAGCGAGAAGTACTTGAGAAATCACATCTGGCGGAGTCAGGATAGCTGCGGCGATAAAGGCAAGCAAAATCGCATATTTGCGTTTCCCAGCAAGATCATCTGCTGTGAGAATGCCAGCACGTACCAATAACAACAAAATGACTGGAAGCTCGAAAGAAACACCGAAGGCAAACATCAGACGCATCACGAGACTAAGATATTCACTAATGCGCGGCTCAACCTCAATCGGGAGCGCGCCGTCGCCGCCCGCAACCTCAAAAGACAGAAAAAAGTCCCAGGCAAGTGGAATGACAATATAATAGACCATAGCGGCACCAAGAGCGAATAAAATTGGTGTTGCCATGAGAAACGGCATGATAGCCCGTTTTTCTGTCTTATAAAGACCAGGGGCTACAAACTTCCAAACTTGTAGCAAAATCATTGGAAAAGTAATTGAAATAGCGATAAAAAAAGATACTTTAACTTGCGTGAAAAAGCCTTCATGAAGGCCTGTAAAAATCATCCGTCCGCCACGTTCCAGTAGAATGTCTGCAAGAGGTGCCTGCAAGAAAATATAAACCGCATCGGCTATATTTTGTGTATCACTGCCATAAGGACGGATGAAGCACATCAAAAAGATGGCAATAAAGCCAATCATAATTATCCCGATGCGGTTTCTTAGCTCGGTCAGATGCTCAATCAAACTCATTTCACCCGGGTCCGCTGGCCCGTCAGCGCGCTGTTCGGTCTCAGACATTATGCCTTATCCTGTTGTGATGAGGGCGTTTCGATGCTCGTTACATCAGCCTGAGCATCACTCAAAGTCTTAGCAGCATCCTGTACAGCTTGAATGTTTTCTTTAATGTCTGACAGATCAGCAGAATTGCCAGCTGCCTGAGTATCTGTCAGAATCTTATCATCAACAACGCGTGCCATATCTTCTAGATTCCCAGTTTTAAGGTCAGCCACCATCTGTTTAACTCCCTTAACATCGGCCTCACCAGCGACATCTTCGAGGCTTTTAGAAAATTCACGAGCCATTTTGCGCACCTGTCCCGTGATTTTTGTGAAACTGCGCAACACTTTCGGCAGGTCTTTTGGTCCAACGACCAAAACCAAAACAAAGGCAATCATCATAAATTCCTGCCAACCGAAATCAAACACGCAAATTGTCTCCCTCACATGACTTATTTGACCCTAACCATATACATGAAGACAGGATTTTACCAAGCCCGCCTTATAGTGTCTGGCTAAAAAGGAAAAGCAATGCGCCGCCTTAATGATCGGGTTTCAGGCGGCACATTCGAAATATTAATATATCAAACGCTCATGCTTTAAGCGCGAGACTTTGATGCTTTCTTAGCAGCTTTTTTCGAGGCCTTCTTTGCTACTGCTTTTTTTGCTACTACTTTTTTAGGCGCCGCCTTTTTCTTAGCAGCTTTTTTCGCAACAGCCTTCTTTGGCGATGCCTTTTTTGCTGCTGCAGGAGCGGTTTCAATTACATCATCAGAAGATGACGCATCGCTGTCATCGCTTTTAACCCCATCTTTGAAATTTTTGAGACCCTTACCAAAGTCGCCCATGATGCCCGAAATTTTTCCCGGACGTGCAAACAGAAGCAAAAGAACAGCGAGAACGATTAGCCAATGCCAGATGCTAGTAAAACCCATGATATTCCCCTTAAAGATGGAGTAAATGCTGAAAATATGCCAACGAAAGCCGGCAAAACGAATGCGCCGTAAGTATAACTATACCAGGGCGTTGTAGCAATAACAGAAATAGGACACCCCTAAACTATCCAAAAAATAATCATGTCATCGCGCAAAGAAAAAGGCCTGCTCCCTGTCCATTTCCAAATGTACCGCACTACCAGGAGCAAATGAATTTAGTCCTGGAATGCGTGCATGCAGGTGAAGCTCACCATCATCAGACGGCACAGCCAGATGAATGAGGGTCGCACGACCAAGCAAATGAGACTCAACAACAGTCGCCGGCACACCGCTATCAGTTGCAGAAATGCGCAATCCTTCATGCCGTATCACCATTAATGCGGCACAGCCCTCTGTCATCTCAGGGCTATCAAATTCACCAAAAAGGGTTGATACGCGCCCCTTAAGACCATGAGCCGGTACATGATTCACTTCCCCAAAGAATTCTGTAACAAAGGCATTTTGAGGCCGGCAATAAAGGTCAATCGGGCGGCCTTGCTGAAGAATGATACCATTATCTAACACAATAATACGGTCAGACATAAACATCGCTTCTTCTGCATCATGCGTTACCATAAGCGCTGATGTACCTGTTTCGCGCAATATGTGAAGCATCCGATCACGTACCCGCTCACGCAGCCGCGTATCAAGCCCTGAATAAGGTTCGTCTAAAAGCACCAACTTAGGTGATGGCGCAAGCGCGCGGGCCAGCGCAACGCGTTGCTGCTGACCGCCTGATAATTCATGTGGATATTTCTGTGCAAGCGCCAATACATCGAATTCAGCAAGCATATCGGCTGCTCGCTCCTCGGCTGCACCCCCTAAATGAGACAGCCCAAACAAAACATTTTCATTTACAGTAAGATGCGGAAACAGAGCATAAGACTGAAACACGAGTCCCATTTTCCGATCCTCGGGCGGAACAAGCACCCCTGCTCCACTCAAAATACGATGTTCAGAGATGATTTCGCCAGATGACAAGGCCTCAAATCCTGCAGCTAGACGAAGGAGGGTTGTCTTGCCACAGCCAGACGGTCCGAGCAATGTGACAACCTCCCCTGCCCCAACATCAAAACTAACATTGCTTACAGACGCTGACTCGCCATAATCATGAGATACAGACCGAAATGAGAGCATTATGCGTCCTCTTCTGCAAATCCATCTAGGAAATCATCATCAAGCAGGTCATCACTGTCCCCTTCTTCATGAACCTCATCATCATTATCTAGATGCCCAGATTCACCAAGACCGCCAAGTATCTGTCCCTTACGCAATAATCCGGCAGATTTTAAGTCTTCAATACCTGGTAATTCATCCACACCCTCAAGACCAAAATGATCAAGAAATGCGGGGCTCGTTCCCCATGTCAGTGGCCGGCCCGGCGTGCGCCGTCTACCCCGCGGTTTGATCCAGCCGAGTTCAAGCAAAATATCGACTGTACCCCGAGACAGGCTAATTCCCCGTATTTCTTCGATTTCCGAGCGGGTAATCGGCTGGTGATAAGCAATAATCGCAAGCACTTCAAGGGCGGCGCGCGATAAGGGGCGTTGTATTGGCCGCTCTAATGTTAAAAAAGCCGCAACATCAGCACGTGTCCGAAAAGCGTAATGCCCGTCTGTTTCAGAGAGCTCAACCCCAGAGCGTTCGTCATACCGTGCAGCGATAGAGGTGATCACGTCAGTTATCTGGTCTTCATTCTCAACATAAGGCAGTAAGGCACGACGCGAAACTGGAGTTGGAGAGGCAAAAATCAGTGCTTCAACCACCCGGGCTGCTTTTGGAATATCTGTCATTGCTCACTATCCTTAGCGCGAATATATAATGGGGCAAAACTATTACTCTGGCGCAAGTTTACAAGACCCTCACGCGCAAGTTCAAGTGACGCGACAAAGTGCGAAGCAAGAGCCGAGCGCTGGTCGAGGGGCTGCGTAAGATCACGTGGCAGAAAATGTTGCAAGACTTGCCAGCCCGGAGACCGGGAAATCAGCGATTTCATCCGCCCAGATGCTTCCTGAACTGAATAAAGCCGCGTGGCTGCGATTGTTAGGGTGCTGGACTCTTCTTGCGACCGGATATCCCCATAAGCACTCAGTAAATCATATAAACTTGCTGTCCAAACAGTTTTTTCAGTTGAATGAAAAGTTTCAATCGTGCCGCGCACAAGCCTATCACGGCCAAGATAGGGTAAATCTGCAAACCGTTTTGCTGCGGATTGCATCGCCTCCAGCCTTACCAGCTGGTAGCGCAACGCATCTGTCATATCAATGATTTCTTCACTCTGCTCCGGCTCAGGATCAGGCAAAAGAAGACGCGATTTCAGATATGCCAGCCACGCTGCCATCACAAGATAATCAGCTGCAATTTCAAGGTTAATATCCCGAGCCTGCTCGATATAAAGCAGGTACTGGTCTGCTAAGGGCAGAATGGCAATCTTGCTCAAATCTACCTTCTGGTCACGCGCCAGCGACAGTAACAGGTCAATAGGGCCTTCAAATCCATCTAGATTGACAAATAAAGAAATTTGACGGCCTACATCGTCAAATTTATCCTCATCTGAGGCCTCAATTGGGGCGTTATCTGAAGTGTTTGGTAACATCATGGGCGCACAGGAACAGCTTTTCTTAAAATACAATCCTGTCCGGAACGCTTCAGATCATCACAAATTTTACGGGCATCTTTTGGCGGTATCGGTTCAGTTATCACCCGCCAGAACATGGTAGAGTTTTTTGCGGCCACCTGCATCACTCCAAGGGTAAGGCCCATCAACCGTTTATTATGTTTTTCGGTGAGCAAGGCTGATGCAGTTTCCGCTTTTTCGCGATTTCTGAAAGCCGCTAATTGAACCATAAACAAATCTGGGTTTGTTAAATCAGGCTCAATAATCTGTTTCTTTATTACCCTGTTGTCGCGTTTTGGCCGTGCTGCAGGGCTGGCAACCTCAGATGTTTCATCTGTCAGCGGTCTGGTCTGACTATCGGGCTTACTTGTGAGGGTATCGCCATCTGATAATAGACGTTTTGCCTCAATGGTTTGAGTGCCATCAGATATACTATTTTCGGGCAGCATCTTATCTTGCGCTGCAGTTAGCGCCGTTACAGCAGGTGTGACATCGGCTGTTTGCGTTGTTGCAGGCATTGCATCAGAAAGGGTGTTCTTAGCAACAAATGAAGTGCCTGAACTATCTGATGCTGTTGTTTGTACCGGCGGTAGTTCTGGCTCACCATCAGGTAGCGCAAGTGTCTCTGTGCTTTTTGAGCGAGGACTATTTCCATCCAGCATATCCAGAACAGTTGTGTTAGATGTCTCAATGTCCAAACCACCTGGCTCAATAGGCTTTACCTTGAGAGGACCCGGATCCGGGCGCAGAACAGCAAGATCACTATGATCCTGCTCAGAACCAGAACCAAACCAGACAACCCCCGCCCCACTCAACGATAAAAACACAAGCCCCCATAAAAATAAGGCGAGTTTTCGTGATGCTGGTTTTGTCTTTGCCTTACGCGGCGCTCTCCCGTCCTGATCATCATAGGATGCATTCTCATAGCGCATATTATCCGCCTGCTCAGCCATTACATTTCCTCAAGGGCTGTGATGCCCATTAATGATAGTCCTTGTGAAATCACCCCGCGCGTTGCCGAAATCAAAGCAAGGCGTGCACCTGTAAGCTCATCATCATTATCAAAGATAAAGCGAAGGTCAGAATTATCTCTACCCGCATTCCATAATCCATGAAATAGACTGGCAAGATCAATAAGATAAAAAGCTATTCGATGTGGCTCATGCGACAAAGTTGCTGATTTCACCACCTGAGGGAAACTAGCAAGCTGCCGGATTACCCGGACTTCATGAATATCCACGAGGCGACCTGTCGCTATGCTCGTCACAGTCTGCCCTGCTGCCTGCCGCAACACAGAACTGGCACGAGCATGAGCATATTGAACATAAAAAACAGGGTTTTCACGACTTTTTTCTGTAACCCGGGCATAATCAAATTCTAGTGTCTGATCAGACCGGCGGGTCAACATGATAAACCGCATCACATCAGCGCCTACTGCGTCCATAACGTCTTTTAATGTTACGAATGTTCCTGCCCGTTTTGACATTTTAACAGGCGTTCCTTTATCCAGAAGCGTGACTAGCTGGCATAATTTGACATCAAGCATATTCTTTTGGCCTGATATTGCTTCGGTGGCAGCTTTCATGCGTTTCACATAACCACCATGGTCAGCACCCCAGACATCAATCATTGCGCCGCCTGTGCGTGAAAGCTTATCCATGTGATAGGCCACATCAGAGGCGAAATAAGTCCAGCTTCCATCTGATTTCTGAAGAGGCCGGTCAACATCATCACCAAATTCGCTTGCTTTGAAGAGTAGTTGTTCACGCGGCTCCCAATCCTCTGGAAGCTGGCCCTTTGGTGGCTCAAGAATGCCGCGATAGACAAGTTCCATACGGGCAAGCTTATCGATTGACTGCGCAACAATGCCGCTATCAACCAAGGCCCGCTCAGATGAAAAAACATCCATCTGAATGCCCATTTCAGATAAATCTGTCTTTATGGATGTCATCATTTGCTCAATCGCAAAAGTCCGGATAAGTGGCAACCACTCCACTTCATCAAGTGCCAGCAATGCGTCTGCATGCTGCTCAACCAATCCAGCACCAACCTCTTTCAGATATTCGCCGGGATAAAGACCATCAGCTATCACCACACCGTCTTCGCCAAGCGCCTCACGATAACGCAGTTGCGCTGAGCGCGCTAAAACATCAACCTGGGCGC
The DNA here is from genome assembly GCA_949529445.1 of Alphaproteobacteria bacterium UBA4588. Classification (GTDB taxonomy): domain Bacteria; phylum Pseudomonadota; class Alphaproteobacteria; order Puniceispirillales; family Puniceispirillaceae; genus UBA4588. Next base: position 10,291 of record CATISA010000013.1, on the reverse strand, counting down.
CCGCATCATTGATATAATATTCACGGGTCACATTATAACCAGAAAAGGCCAGTAGATTAGCAAGAACATCCCCTAAAATTGCACCACGGGCATGAGCGGCATGAAGCGGGCCTGTCGGGTTCGCAGACACAAATTCAATATTGACAGCCTGCCCACTCCCACTATCTGAGCGACCATAATCCTGAGTGGCCAAGATATCAGAAATTTCAGCACCCCAGCGACCCTCAGTAAGTGTGATATTCAAAAATCCCGGTCCGGCAACCACCACCTGCGCCACATCATCATGTAGCGCTAATTTGTCTGCAAATAGCGCTGCAAGGTCACGCGGCTTCAGCGAAACCTGCTTTGCTAGAACCATTGCTACGTTACACGCAAGATCGCCATGCGTTTCATCACGGGGTAATTCAACAGCCACACGTGAGAGGTCAGCCCCTTTTGTGACCTGACCAGAATCGCTCAAATCTTGATAAATTAATCTTATTTGTTCTTCGAAAATAGTGAAAATATTCATGTTATGACAATATGGGCCCCGGTTCAAAAATACGCTCATATTCTAATAGCGCATAGCGGTCTGTCATGGAAGCAACATAGTCAGCGATAATACGGGCTTCTTGCACCTGTCCCTTATTTTCGAGGGCAGTTTGCCACTCTGTTGGAAGTAAATTAGGTTCTTCTAATAATCGTTCAAAAAGCTCTGTTAGAAGATGCTTGGATTTGCTTGTCATACGGTTCACTTTAAAATGACGCCAGCTATTTTTAAACAGAAATGCGCGTAATTGTGACAAAGCATCAGCGGCGGCAGCGGAATGACAGATAACAGCCCGACCTGCGCTACGAATATCATCAACGGATTGTGGATTTAGCGCTGTAAGTACTGAGACACTTTCGTTCAGGATATCCTGAACAAAATGGCTGATGAGCCGGCGCGATAATTCATGCACAAGACGGGTTTGCGCACAATTAGGATAGCGATTGTGAAGCTCGCCCAATATATCACCAACCACTGGCAAGCCTTCTAGCTGATGGAGCTGAAGCAAGCCGGCGCGTAGACCATCATTAAAATCATGCGCCAAATAAGCGATATCATCAGACATATTTGCAACCTGCGCTTCGGCAGGCGCATAAAGGTCCAATTTGAGATCCCACTTGCTATTCAGAGTCGCTATTGTTGGCCGTAACTCAGCATGCTTGTCGCTCTTATTGATCACTGGGCCATTATGTTTGACCACGCCTTCGAGCGTTTCTCCTGTGAGGTTTAATCCGTCAAAATCAGCGTATTTTTCTTCAAGAAGGGTCAACACACGCACAGATTGCTCATTATGATCAAAACCACCAAATGGCGCCATAACCTTATTCATGGCCTGTTCACCGGCATGACCAAACGGGGGATGGCCAAGGTCATGAGCAAGAGCAACAGCTTCAGCAATATCCTCGTTCAAAGATAATGCACGTGCAATTGTGCGGGCTATCTGGGCAACCTCAAGGGAATGGGTTAAGCGGGTGCGGAAACTATCGCCCTCATGATAAACAAAAACTTGTGTTTTATTACGCAGTCTTAAAAAGGCCGAGGAATGGATGATTCTATCACGATCTCGTTGAAAATCAGTCCGTGGAAACAGCTCTTTTTTGTCAGGCGCTGCTTCGGTAACAAAACGCCCTAGAACACTTTTATGGCATGCATAGGGAACAAGAGCTGAAATTTCAGGCATGATATAATCCATACAGAGAGAGCTGTATAAGCTAAAGGGTGCATTGGCGCGGCAATATAAAAAACATTAAACTGCCTTCGTTACTCTAGCAGGTCTAAAACATCCTCGCAAAGGGTGAAGCAGGTTGAACAGGATACAAAACATTATCCTGCGATCATTCCGGCTCTCCCATCTTGCTTATCACTAGGTGCGATGCCATATTAAAACCATAGGTCCTGTGAGGGTCTCTTTTGCCAAAGGACAATGCAACTGATGAATGAAATAAACTCATCTCAGACATTTTCACTCACCCCATCAGCTGGGGCGCGTATTACAACGCTGCTCACCAGTGAAGCGGCGCCCTATTTCAGGGTGAGCGTTGATGGCGGCGGCTGTTCTGGTTTTCAGTATAAGTTTGATTTTGAACACAACCGTACAGATGATGATATTTTGTTTCGCCAACATGGCGTCGATATTCTAGTCGATGATATATCGCTGGGATTTCTTGAAAATGCCCAGCTTGATTATGTTGAAGAACTTGTTGGCTCATTCTTTCGGATTGAAAATCCCAATGCAACAGCATCATGCGGTTGCGGTACATCATTTTCGGTATAACCAGTAGATGATGACCTCCCCTGTTATGAATGAGACGGCGCGTCTTGCAACCTGGAATGTTAATTCGCTAAAAGCCCGTCGTGATCATGTGCTGAGCTATCTTAGTGAGGGCAAAGCTGATATTTTATTGCTACAGGAATTAAAGCTTCAGGACGCAGATTTTCCACATGATGCTTTCAAAGAAATAGGGTTTTCATCTGTCTGCCACGGCCAGAAAACCTATAATGGGGTTGCCATCATATCACGTTATAACATCGACAATGTTGTTCGTGGCCTGCCCGATGGCGATGCGCCTGCCGGAATTGACGGTGAGGCTGATACTCATGCCCGCTATATTCAGGCTGATATAAAAGGACTGACTGTAGCCTCATTATATCTTCCGAATGGCAATCCCTGCCCCAGTCCAAAGTTTGATTACAAACTACGCTGGATGAAACGGCTTGCGGGCGTTGCAGAAACGTTACGACGCTCGGAACGACCTGTTATTCTTGGTGGTGATTACAATGTGATACCGCAGGATGTTGATTGTTATGATCCTCAGGCATGGGGAGGTGATGCTCTCTGGCATCCTGACAGCCGCGCCGCTTTCTTTGCACTTTCTCATAGTGGCTATACCGATGCCTTACGCTCAATACATCCGTCTGGCGAAAAATTTTCATTCTGGGATTATCAAGCAGGTGCATGGCAGAAAAATAATGGCATTCGTATTGACCATCTGATGATGTCACCTGAAGCGGCATCGCGATTATGCGCCGCTGATGTTGATGCTGCAGAACGTGGCAAAGAGCGGCCGTCAGACCATACTCCCGTTTATTGCGATGTTAGGCTGCCAGCATAATATTGTGAGGCAGAATCAAAAATGGCGTCCGTCTGATGAAGGCCGCCATTTTATTAAGATTTATATGTCTGGTAAGGCTATTTGAACTTATTGCTAGGCTCAAATTGTGACTTTACCGGCTCTCTTGGCTCACGCACCCATAATGAACGGTCCGGATGCATTCCAGCGCCAAAGACAGCTGACACAGCAGAACAGCGCATTCTATTCAACAATCTTGTGTCGGCAATACCAACCGATGGATGGGTGCCGTTATTATCAGCTACATCACGGTCCCATTTCGCCTTGCGTTCTGCATAAACCGAACTATCCAATAGTTGCTCACAATTCAGCTCATTCTTATTCAAATCAACAATTATTGTATCATTTTCTTCGATAAGAGCGATTGCACCGCCAGCTGCAGCTTCAGGACCAACATGACCAATCACGAGCCCAACAGACCCACCAGAGAATCTGCCGTCAGTCATCAGACCAACAACGATATTTCTCTCGCGACACAGAGCCGTAATTCGAGAGGTTGAATCGAGCATTTCCGGCATGCCGGGAGCACCAAACGGGCCTTCATACCGCACGACAATCATGTCGAAGTTCTCAAATGAATCGCTTGCATTATCAAGTGCATCCAAAAGTTCCTGCTCCCCATTAAAGATTTTAGCCTTCCCATGGAACAGGTTGTTTTCAAGACCACCTTCGACACCAGCTAATTTCAGCACAGCACTGAATTCAGGTGATAAATTACCACCAAGAACCCGCAAGCCGCCTGTTTCTTTATATGGCTTTTGAACGCTATAAATGACCTCACCATCAGGCATTGGTGGGTCTAGCCTCTTAATCTGTTCGGCAAGTGTCTCACCTGTACAGGTTAACGTATCACCATTAAGCAGCCCAGCATCCAGAAGCTCTTTTACGATGACCTGCATTCCGCCTTTAGCATCAATGTCTACCATTGAATATTGACCAAATGGACGGGCATCAACTACAACCGGAATTACATTTTCTGAAAGATAGTTGAATTCTTCAGGGGACATTATGTCATCTGAAAAGCTCTTATAACCGGCGGCGCGCGCAAGTTCAGGAGCATGTAGCAAGACGTTAGTAGAGCCGCCAACCGACATCGACACTATGACAGCATTACGGATAGAATCCCGTGTAACAATATCGCGCGGTGTAATGTCATTGCGGATTAAAGCTGAAAGATATGTAACGAGCTGGTCAGGAAATTCTGTTGTACGACGGCTATCCTGCGAGGCCGGTGAAATCATATGAAGTGGTTCCATACCCACAACACCAATGAATGTTTGCATTGTGTTATAGGTAAACATGCCGCCGCAACTGCCATACCCTGGACAGGCTTCTTTGGCGATCCGCATCTTAAGCGCCTCATCATCACTGCCTGCTAATTGGTAGGCCGTGATAAGGTCAATTTTCTCGCCAGTTGTAGAATCTGTCCCTGGCCGGATAGAACCGTCTGACATAATAATGGCAGGTCTGTTATGCTCCAAAATAGCGGCAAGCGTACCAACTGGAGGTTTATCACAAGCCACTACAGCAATAACACCTTCAAGGCCTGACGCACTTAAATGCTCAGATAACGCATCATTTGCAATCTCTCGGCCGATAAGAGAATAACGCATTTCGCGGGTACCATTGCGAATACCATCAGAGGTCGCAATGGTGAATTCTGGTTGGATTAAACGCATTGGCATTTGCCCTGAACCTGAACCAATTCGTGCCCGCAGCGCTTCATGAATGGTATTAACTTTATCTGCAACGCCGATATAACATTGAGAATCGCCCTTATTTCCAACAACACCAACAGATGGTTCATGGATTAAATCCAAATCTGTTCCCAATTCTCTCGCAATCCCATAGGTTTGGGAATTTCTGCCGGGGTTTCTGTCGATTAATACTGTTTTCGAATTCTTCATTTTAACCTCAATAGGATGACCATTTCTGTTTGCCACAACTTAATGTGCCCTCATATAGGACAAAGAGTAATATCAGCACGCCATTATTCTGTATCAAGCCGGATCAGAGCAGCCTTTAAACCATCTAGACGTGATTGTTCCTCTTCTAGACGGCGGTTATTTTCAGCAACAACAGCTTCTGGTGCTCGTTCTACAAAATTAGGGTTATTCAATTTCCCCCTAATTTTACCAGCTTCTGCTTCACAGGCAGCAATTTCTTTTTTCAAGCGGGTCCGCTCAGCCTCAAAATCAAGAATACCTGTTAGCGGCAGACCCATATCCATTCCTTGAAGGCTTGTCCGCGCTGTTCCTTTTTCAAAATCACCATCATGATAAGATACCCCACCAAGACGGGCAAGCCGCAGTAAAGGCAGCGTCATAGCATCAATAATACCGCGTTGCTCATCGCTCACACCACGAATAAGCAATATCGGCTTTGCTGAAAGTGGTACATTCATTTCAGAGCGCATCGTTCTGATTTCACTGATAATATCAATAACAGTACTTATCCCAGTATTGGCTGATGCGCCGGCTGCAGCGTCTGGCCAATTAGCAATCATCAACATTTTGTCATGACCAAATAACTTGGCATTCAGCTCTTCTGTAATGAACGGCATAAACGGGCTGAGCAAATGGAGAGTCTGATGTAATACATAGGCCGCAACACGCCGTGTCTCTTCAGAGTCAGCCATGACAGGCTTGATAAATTCTACATACCAATCGCAATAAGAATTCCAGACAAAATGGTAGAGTGTGTCTGCGGCTTCATTAAATTTATAGCTTTCTACGGCCTGCGCTGTGTGATGCGTGGCGTTATTAAATTCGCTTAAAATCCATTGATTAACAGGTTCATTCACAGTTTCGGGAAGTGATGGGGTCACACAGTTGTTCATTTCTAGGAACCGAGATGCATTCCATAATTTGGTCGCAAAATTGCGATAGCTCTCAATCCGGTTTTCAGACAGTTTTAAATCACGCCCCTGCGCTGCCATAGCAACTAGCGTAAATCGTAGTGCATCGGCGCCGTATTTTGCAGTTAAATCGAGCGGATCCAGCACATTGCCTTTAGACTTTGACATTTTTTGGCCATGCTCATCACGTACAAGCGCATGAATATAGATATCTGTGAAGGGTACCTCGCCCTCCATGAAATGCATGCTCATCATCATCATTCGAGCTACCCAGAAGAAGATAATATCAAAACCAGTTACTAGAACAGATCCCGGATAATAACGATTCAATTCTTGGGTATCTTGTGGCCAGCCAAGTGTCGAGAAGGGCCATAAAGCAGAGGAAAACCATGTATCAAGCACATCTTCATCCTGAATCAGGTCAACAGCTTTCCCATAATAAGCCTCTGCTGCTGCGAGCGCTGCTGTTTCGTCTAATTCAACAAAAGGCGTACCATCGGGGCCATACCAGGCAGGAATGCGATGCCCCCACCATAACTGACGCGACACACACCATGGCTGGATATTTTCCATCCAGTCAAAATAGGTTTTTTCCCAACGTTGGGGCACAAAGCGGGTTCTGCCATCTCGAACAGCCTCGATAGCCGGCTGGGCAAGTGTTTCAGCATCAACATACCACTGGTCCATCAACCATGGCTCAATTGGCACCCCAGATCGGTCACCATGCGGCACAGTATTCTGAATGTCTTCGATTTCGCCTAGCAACCCAAGCGCGTCCATATCAGCAAGAATTTTATCCCGAGCAACAAATCTATCTAACCCCTGATAAGGTTCAGGCACAGCCTCATTCAGCGCTGCAAAGGCATCATAGATATTAAGCAGCTCAAGATTATGGCGCCGACCAACTTCAAAATCGTTAAAATCATGAGCTGGGGTAATCTTAACAGCGCCCGTGCCCTTCTCTGGATCAGAATATTCATCAGCGATAATAGGTATTTCACGGTCGGTCAGCGGCAGTAGGATCATCTTACCAACAAGATCTTGATATCGCTCATCATCAGGGTGCACAGCAACAGCCATATCGCCAAGCATTGTTTCCGGCCGAGTTGTTGCAACTGTGACCATTCTGTCCATATCCTTCACCGGATAATGAAGCTGCCACATCTTGCCATTCATATCTTTTTGTTCAACTTCAAGATCAGAAATTGCGGTCTGAAATTTAGGATCCCAGTTAACCAAGCGCTTGTCCCGGTAAATTAAGCCGTCCTTATGCAGTTTCACAAAGACTTTGCGCACCGCATCAGACAAGCCCTTATCCATGGTGAACCGGCTACGTTCCCAATCAGCACTTACGCCAAGATGGCGCTGTTGATGCTCAATGGTACCGCCAGATTCAGCCTTCCATTCCCAGACACGCTCGATAAATCTATCCCGCCCTAGATCACGCCGAGACACGCCATCGGCTGCCATCTGACGCTCCACCACCATTTGTGTTGCGATACCGGCATGATCCATACCAGGCTGCCACAAGGCATCCCGTCCTATCATTCTATGATAGCGGATAAGTACATCCTGAAGCGTAAAGGTAAGAGCGTGCCCCATATGCAATGAGCCAGTCACATTTGGTGGTGGCATCATGATTGTATAAGGTGTTTTATTAGCGTTTGGGTCGCAGGCAAAATAACCAGCCTGCTCCGATGCTTTATACCATTTGGTTTCTAGAGCGTCAGGCGCATAGGTTTTATCAAGCATAATATCCCGCACAGATCAGGAGCAATTAAAGACGACAAACTACAGCATTCACTTATGAACGATGTTTTACCTTTGCATCTCTAGCTCTTGAGTCCGAGGATAGCAAGGAATCTTCCAAAAATTCAGGTAGATTCTGGTCAACCCAACGGGCGATGTGGGAATCAATCATTCCTATCAGTACAGACCGTGCCTGAGGTGAAATCACTTCTTTTCCATCTCCGGCTGGTGATTGTGACAAAATTTTATCCGCCAAAAATGACCGGTCAAAACGATGCAAATCAGATGCCTGTAACTCTTCGTCCGAAACAAAGACTTTTTCTTCATTCTGACTGCGTGGTTCGTCGCAATCTTCAGCACAGATATCACTAATAAGTCGCGCCATCTTCTGAGAAAATGGTGAAGGCGGGTGCGCTGCCTCCGCATCTAGTTCGATCTGACTTTTTGTATAAAGCCCTTGCACCAACGAGTCATGTGGGTCATCTAAATTATTGAACCGGTGTGATTCACGCGCTACATTGCCTGGCCATACCACTTTATTTAAATGAATGATGTCTGCACTCGGGCAGCAGGAAGGGTCGGAGACATCACGCTGGCCTTCATCAGGCTTATTCTGTTCGTCTAAAGAGTCTTTGAGAAGTGATTCTATGGATTTCCAGAGGCCTGCCACATTTTTACTGTCTTCACCAGACATATCCTGATAATCCTCACTGTAAAAAAAGCTACCATTATTCACCGACTGAGATTGGCAACATATAAGGATAACGGCTTGACGGGTCAGGAATTAAATCCAGATTGTTATTTTTTTCAGTTAAGTCAAATAAATCGGGAGAAAGACTTCCCATGGCCTGAACAAGCTTGAACGCATTCAGCAATACCGCCTGTTTTGTCTGCATCATGCGCAAACTAGCATCAAAAAGGGATTGCTCTGCATCCATCTGATCAAGTAATGTTTTCACCCCAAATTCAACTTCGATTGCAGCATTTTCTGCAAGTAATTGTGCTGCTGAATTTTCTGACATCACAGCATCAAGTTGGCCTTGAGATGCATGAAAAGCGCGAAAGGCAGTGCGGACAGCCAGTCTTGTTTTCCGCTTTTGTTCAGTAACAGTAAATTTCGACTGATTATGAGATGATAGTGCTTCGCGCGCCATACTCCGTGTGGCGTTAGTTACCAAAAACGGCGTGCTAAAGGTAAGTGTTGCTGACAGCTCTTCTTTATCGGCGTTTGTGGCTGTCTGGTCTAACGAGGATGCTGACAGGCTGAGTTTGACTGTTGGCTTTACAGATGACTGAAGAATAGGAAATTGAAGGCGGGCGACCTTTTCTGCGGCTATTGCGGACAGAATTTCGGGATGATTTTGCTCAGCTTTTTCTTCTGCGGCTGTTATGGTAAGTGGTAATTCTGCTGGCACCAGAGGTGTCACGAGTTCACCTGCGGATAATCCTGTGAGAGATAAATAGGTTTCTTCAGCATCAATCAGTGTGGCATCGGTGAGAACATCATCAGAATAAGCGCGTGCAAGACGTGCATTTGTTTCTGCGACATCAGACGGTGTAGCGCTCCCATTGGCCAGCCGTATCTCAGCGGCATCTCTTTGGGCAATCAGGCGGGCAATGTTTGATTTCCGAATGCTGGCTTCTTCACGTGCGGTAATGACATCCAGATGCGCTGTGATAAGCGCCATAATAACATTTTGTTCGATTGATATATATGTCGCGCGCGCTGCATCAACAGAATAACGCGCTGCATCAACTTTTAGGTCAGTCTCACCGAAATCAACGAGCGTCTTTGAAAAGACTAAACTGCCAGAACGGCTGTAGCGTTTTTTAAATCCGCCACTTATGCTCGATGAATCTCTTAAAAGCTCGCTGTCGGACATGGTTATTGTGCCAGTCAACTCCTTACCCGATTTTGCCTGACCTATCGCTTGCCGACTTGCAATAAATCTTTGCCGCTCACCAGCAAGAATATCAGACTTGTCAAGGCCTGCAGCAATAGTATCTCTTAATGTTTCAGCTGCTAGAGATAGTGGCGCGCCCACTATAACAAGGCCGAATGCAACAGCAAATAGGATGCGACCGCACAATATTTCGTGACACCGTCCCATTGTATAATCTCCTAAATAATCAAGGCATTATGCCAGATAAAACGCGATGGCTTTATCCGTTAAAAGGAAAATTTTTGCTTCGTTCTAAATTCTTCTAAGATAGGAACTTGGGCTGTAAACAGTGAGCGTCGTGCAAACTTGCTTCCAGACAGCTGCCACAAACAGGCTTCACCAACTTTTTGATTATCAGGCCGCCAGATAGTGACAAGACGACCATCAGAGGTGAGCTGTTCTAAAATGGTTTCAGGTAGATGCTCAACTCCGCCCTCGACAAGGATGGCGTCATAGGGGCCTTCAGAGGCAAAACCGTCCTGCAACCGGCTTTTCACCATGGCCACATTGCCAATTTCAAGGTTCGACATATTATTTTGTGCTTTTTCAACCATGTTACTGCGCGTTTCAACGGCAATCACCG
>CATISA010000012.1 GCA_949529445.1 Alphaproteobacteria bacterium UBA4588 | reverse complement strand
GGTAGAAATGACGGTCCATGCATTAGTAACGGGCCAGCCGGTGGCAGAAGTCTCAACAGCCTATTTTGAACGTCCAAAAGGCTCTGTGAGCAAATTAAGTACATTCAGAGATGGTCTTCATATTGGGCTTCGTATCATTAGACTCATTGTTGATTTTAGGCCTCTCACCGTCTTTGGGGTCACTTCCATTATATTTGCGATGTTGGCGGTGGGCTTATTCTATCCTGTTTGGTTGGCCTATCTGGATACTGGCTTGGTGTCACGCTTTCCAACAGCCTTCCTTAGCCTTGGCTTGGGAGTGCTATCTGTTCTGAGCTTGTTAAGTGGACTCATTCTTGATGGGATTTCACGCCAACGCCTTGAGATGAAAAAGTTGGCCTATCTCTCGCAGATACGAACAGGAGGATAATGCCCTGTTAATGTTTCTTCTGCAGAAATAATCTCCGGCTCATCACAAAATTCGCGATAGCTGCGCAGATGGTTGCAATGACCAATGACAACTCAACTCCGACAGCCATAATAATCAAGCTTGAATAAAGGATAAAACTGAAGCTTGCGCCAATGAGCATGGCAAGAAAATATGCTAAAATCTCTGACACTCTAACCGGGCTGTAGTTGGAGAAGCTGATGAAACGGTTTGTAAAGAATGTTGTGACTATAGCTATTGGTAGGGAGACAAAGCGCGGAATGATAGCGCCAAGCCCTAAAAACATTCCACTCTTTATCAGGCATATCTCAACAAGAAAGCCTAATACGCCTGCAAAACAGAAGCCGATAATCATACGTAATGTCACGCGGGAGCCCTCCCTACGGGAAAAAAGATGCAGCAGAATTAAGAGCGCTTTCGGTATGTCGTGTTTTGGCTGAAATGGCGTTTATTCATCTGTGAATAATTCAATATCTTTTCGAATGCCCATGATTACCCTGCGGTTTTCGAAGATACGTTCCCGTTTTTCTGACACTTCAGCTTGTGCCTTGAGAGTGTTATCGAGCGCTTTATCGACAATCTCCATAAGTTTTTCGGTGTTTTTATTATTTTGTCTGTTTTGCTTACTGAGGGCCTCACATTTTTTATCGATGTCTTCTGCGCTTAATCTTTTTATATTAGCCAGATTATCACTATCCATAATGAATCTGTAGGTTGCTTCCAAGCTTTTTGAATTAAACTTTATGATTTCATCATTTGTTTTCATGACTTTGCGGTGAATTGAAAGGAGTTTTTCATTCACTTCATTAAGTTCGGCAGATACATCGTTTATCCTGCGATTTAATTTTGATCTATGTTCAATAAACTCAGCATTCAGTGAAAACAGTAAATGTTCATCGATATTGCCCTTGTCATCAGTTCTAGATTCAATAATTTTTCGCAAATTATAGTGAACATCTTCAGTATTTTGGTTCGCTAATTGCCGGTTCCCCATGAAACTACTATTGATGTTGGAAATCAGCAGTGCGAGATTTTGTTCAATCTTGGCCCGCAATAAATAAGCAATAGATTTCGTTTCAAGGACTTCAGACCAAAGGCGTTCACTTTTGCTCTGAAGAGTTATTTTTTTAGCGTGCTCTTTTTCCATGATTACCAAGGTTCCCTTGCTGTACTAATGTTTAGCGATTTCAGGACGATAATGTTAAATAAAATTTGTCTCATATAAAATAACAGAAAAATGCCCGGTTCACATAAATATTATATAGATTAGGTACTCTACGATAGCTGGCAGAGGTTTAAGTCTTCATGATACGGCATTTTCTCATAATTTTATGTATCATTGTACCAACGCTTTCTCAGGCTTCAGGCTGGCAAGAAGCACGTGATAGGCATGGCGCTAATGTTGTGTTTCTGCGCCATGCTTTGGCACCTGGTTATGGCGACCCTGATAATTTTACGATTGCAGATTGCGCAACCCAGCGAAATCTAAACGAGGTCGGCCGCAAGCAGGCAGAAAATATAGGCCGAAGGATGAGAGCAGAGGGCTTTGTTTTTTCTGAAATTCTCAGTAGTCAATGGTGTCGATGTAAAGAGACTGCTATGCATCTTGATGTGGGGGAGTGGCAAGGTTTTGACGGTTTAAATTCTTTTTTTCAAGGCCATGTTGATAAACAGAAAACCATTAAGTTGCTGAATGAAAAGCTATCAAAAATTCCAGAAGGTCATTTTGTATTAATGGTCACTCATCAGGTGGTGATATCTGAAATTACCGGAATAGCCCCGCAAAGCGGTGGCGCTGTGCTGTATGATACAGCTACTAAACAGGCCCGGATATGGTAATGCTATTTCGTGCTATGCTTAGAAAAGAGCTCTCATGGTTGACAGCAAAAAATGAATTTATCACTCTCAGGTAACGCTATGGTTTCGAAATATCTAAAAGGTCAGCAGCTGGTTAATGAATAGTTTTTCAAAAAAACGAATCCTGGAAATTCTAGACCAAGCACAAGAAGGTGATAGCTTTAGCAAGTTTATTGACCGATTGCTTGGTGGCCTTATCGTGCTGAACATTTTGGCTGTTAGCCTTGAATCAATTGAGTATCTTGGCGTGAAATACCGACAGGAATTTTTATATTTTGAATATCTTTCAATTATTATTTTTGGAACAGAATTTTTACTCCGTATCTGGGCAAGCTCTGAACGTCAATCCAGTCGTTTTACATCGGGCCTAGGGCGCAGGTTAGAATATATCCTTAGTTTCAATGGTCTTATTGATTTACTTGCAATCGTGCCAAGTATCATTTCATTGTTCGTTGGTAACGTCGATTTACGCTGGGTACGAGTTATACGGCTCCTTAGAATTTTTAAAATATCAAATTATTCTTCTGCCTTAGAAGATTTGATCTCGGCTGTCTATGAAGATAGAAGGTCGTTTCTCGCTGCCCTTTATTTATTTTTTATATCTTTATTTTTTTCAAGCGCACTCATGTATGCAACAGAGCATAAGGCACAGCCTATTGCCTTTTCATCCATACCGGAAAGCATGTGGTGGAGCCTTATTACTCTTACAACTGTAGGCTATGGCGATGTGGCGCCTATCACACCTTTTGGAAAGATAATTGGCGCCATTACTGCTTTTATGGGTGTTTGCACTGTGGCTCTACTAACTGGTATTATTGCGAGCGCATTCGCTAATCAGCAAAACCGAAAGAAACAAATTTTCTCGGAAGAAATCAAGCAAGCCGTTGATGACGGCGTCATAACGGAAGATGAATATCAAAAAATTGAGGTTCTTAGACAAAAATTAAACTTGAGTGAAGAGGATGCACGCGCGATGATCGAAGTGATGTATAAAAAATGATGGAGCCAAAATAACTTCTAAAAGTTGAACTTAGGAATAGCCAATGACAAAAATTAAAATTGAAAACTTAATTTTTTTTGCTGAAAAGGGACTGCTTGTTATTGTTGCCCTTGCCACTCTATTTGCTTCTCTTGTCGAAGTGAAAGTCATGTTGGAAAATGGAGTGGTAACACTTGCAGATCTTCTACTTCTTTTCATCTATACTGAGGTGCTGGGGATGGTTGGTGTTTTTTATAAAAGTAGCAAAATTCCAATCACCTTGCCATTGTTTATCGCTATGACAGCACTGAGTAGGTTGATAATTCTGAAAGGTAGTGGCTCAGACCCAACAAATATTCTATTTGAGGCAGGCGCTATTTTGCTTATTGCATTAGCATGTCTTGTTATCCGATTTCGCCCAAATGAAAAAACTTGGGATGATTAGGCGCGTCAGTCAGGCTTTTTGCACATTTTTAGTTGCTGTCATAAAAGTTAAGTTATTGTAACGAAGTGAGGCATTACTTTATGGAGAAGCAGATGTTAGTTAGTCCTAACGTAAAAGGTTTTTTCGATTCTGAGAGTAATACAGTAAGCTATATTGTAAGCGACCCAGCAACAAACGCTTGTGCTGTTATTGATGCGGTACTTGATTTTAATATGGCATCGGGAACAATCGATACCAAATCGGCAGACGATATTGTCGCATTCGTGCGCTTGAACGGGTTGCAAGTTGAATGGCTTATAGAAACGCATGTTCACGCTGACCATCTTTCTGCGGCACCTTATCTTCAGAATGCGCTTGGTGGCAAAATAGGCATATCAGCCGAGATTACCTCAGTTCAGAAAATTTTTGGCAAAGTGTTTAATGCAGGCACTGAATTCGAGAGAGATGGGAGTCAGTTTGATAAGCTATTCACAGATAATGATACTTATCAGATTGGCACTCTTGAGGCGCATACCATTCATACACCAGGCCATACTCCTGCTTGCATGGTCCATGTTGTTGGCGACGCTGCTTTTGTTGGTGATACGCTTTTCATGCCAGATGGTGGCACAGCACGCGCTGATTTCCCCGGCGGTGATGCGCGGTTGCTTTACCAGTCTATTCAGAAAATTTTGATGCTTCCTGACGAAACCCGTATTTTTGTATGCCATGATTATGGTCCGGGTGGCCGCGCGGTTGAATGGCAAACCGATGTGGGTACACAAAAAAAGCGCAATATTCACCTTGCGGGAAAAACTGAAGATGAGTTTGTTGCCATGCGTGAGGAACGCGATGCAACATTGGGTATGCCGCGTCTAATCCTGCCATCAATTCAGGTGAATATGCGAGCGGGTCATATGCCACCTGAGGAAGATAATGGTGAAACCTATCTAAAGATACCTGTCAATGGGTTACAGGATGCACGCAAATGATAATAAATTGGGATAGCTTTACCCCGCTGGCGTCTCTTGGTGGCGGTATTCTTATTGGCATAGCCGCCTTGTTCCTGATGATGACAACGGGACGCGTCATGGGCGTAAGTGGCATTCTGTCAGGCCTGTTTAGTGCAGGTGAGCCAAAATTGTGGCGGCTCGCATTTCTGGGCGGCACACTCCTTGGCCCTCTGCTCATCTATACGATAACCGGTACGCCCATTGCGTCTGAAATGGTAAGTGATGGCTGGCTTTTTTATGGCGCCGCGTTTCTTGTTGGCATTGGCACAGCGCTTGGTTCGGGCTGTACGTCAGGACATGGTATTTGCGGTCTTGCGCGCTTTTCTGGCCGCTCACTAGTGGCCGTTATTACCTTTATGACAATGGCGGTTATCACTGTCTATGTTGTAAGGCATAGCGGGTTAGGGGGCTAGGATGCAGATCATAATGGCCCTTATCTCTGGTGTTGTTTTTGGCGTGGGATTAACGATTGCTGGTATGCTTGACCCCTCAAAGATATCTGGATTTCTTGATATATTTGGGGTTTGGGACCCGTCTCTTGCCTTTGTTATGGCAGGGGGTGTTGTTGTTAATGCTGTTGGTCATCGGTTTGTAATGAGACGGTCTGTACCGCTTTTTGCACCACGTTTCTTACTCCCCTCATTTGCCTCTATCGACAGGCCACTGCTTCTTGGCAGTGCTCTTTTTGGCATTGGCTGGGGTGTATCGGGGCTTTGTCCGGGGCCTGTCCTTGGAAATTTACTTCTTCTCCCTGAAAAGATGGGTCTTTTTGCGGCTATTGTTTGTGGTGGCCTGTGGGTTGGCCGTGCGCTAAAGCAGAGGCTTGAGAAAAGCCGGGTTGACTGAGAGTAACCAAGGCCCCACTTTACTTACTCTGATAAAGTCTGGAATGTTCATGTTCCAGAAAAAGACAGGTTTTGCCTTGTTACAGGAGTTAGATGTGAAAAAAATAGCAACCATTGCGGGCTTTGCCGCTCTCCTCTTCAGTAATGTATCTCTGGCCGATACTGTAAAAGTGGGCTTTATGACAACATTATCAGGCGGCGCTGGCATTACAGGAACCCAAATGCGCAATGGCGCTGAATTAGCGATGGAACATCTTGGTGGTAAACTAGGGGGCCGTGACGCAGAGGTTATTTTTGTTGATGATCAGCGCAAGCCCGATGTTGCAAAGCAGCTCGCGAACAGGCTGATAAAAAGTGACAAGGTAGACGTCGTTACAGGGGTTATCTGGTCCAACTTGATGATGGCAATTCATAAGCAGGTTACCCGCTCTGATACGCTCCTCATCAGCGCAAACGCTGGCCCGTCTCCGATAGCAGGCAAGGGGTGTCATAAAAACTTTGTGTCGATGTCTTGGCAAAATGACCAAACCCCTGAGGGTATGGGAAAATACATGCAAGATGCCGGAATTAAATCAGTATATCTGATGTCACCAAATTATCAGGCCGGCAAAGATATGATGGCGGGCTTCAAGCGTTATTATAAGGGCAAGATTATAAGCGAGGTTTACACCAAGTTAGGTCAGAGTGATTTTCAAGCAGAATTATCAGCATTGCGGGCTGCTGCACCGCCAGCCACTTTTGTCTTCCAGCCTGGCAGCATGGGGATTAATTTTATCAAGCAATGGAAGCAGGCAGGCATGGATTCTGTCAGCGAACTTTATACAGTATTTGCTGTTGATGCTGTCACGCTGCCTGCTTTGCAGGAAGCAGCTCTTGGCGCTCTAGGGACGCAGACATGGTCCCCCGACCTTGATAATCCTATCAATCAAAAATTTGTGGCAGCCTATAAGGCAAAGCACGATGGCTATCCCTCATTCTATGCGGCCCAGTCTTATGATGCGATGCTTGCTATCGACCATGCAATTACTCAGTCTGGGAGCACGGATGCAGAAGCGATGCGCCTGGTTCTAGCAAAAGGTGATATCCCGACAACAAGGGGATTGCTGAAAATGAATACAAACCAGTTCCCTATCCAGAATATCTATCTGCGTGAAGCTGTTTTGGATGATGATGGCGTGGTTACAACAAAAATTTTATCGACAGTATTTGAAGATCACGAAGATTCCTACGCAAAGGACTGTCGTTTCTAGTCGGGGTTAGGTATAAAAACCGTGACCAGTTTTGGTTTGTAAGATGTGCTTTTGATTGTTTCATTGGCGGGCGTCAGTATCATCTCTCAGACTAGTGTAAATTTATAGGGCCAAGCAAAGATGACTTTTACCCTGTTTCTTGAACAGGCCTTTAATGGATTTCAGGCAGGCATCACGCTTTTCCTCATTGCTGCTGGATTAACACTGATCCTTGGCATTATGGATTTTGTCTTTTTGGCTCATGGTTCCCAAGTGATGATTGGGGCTTATGCAGCTGCCAGTTTAACAGCGCTCACCCAGAATTTTTATCTCGGCATCATCTTTGCTATTCCGATTACCTTCTTTGCTGGTTACGCACTGGAATATCTTATTATACGCCATCTTTATAAACGCGATCATATGGAACAAGTGCTTGCAACATTCGGGCTCATTCTGTTTTTCAATGAAGCGATAAGGGTCGGATTCGGCCCGGCAGCCTTGCATTCGAACCTTCCTGCGTCTCTCTCAGGATTTGTTTATATTCTGCCAGAGATACCCTATCCAGAATTCAGATTGCTCGTCATCCTTATTGGTTTTGCTTGTGCTGTTGGTATTCATGTTCTGGTATCGCGGACCCGGCTTGGCGCAACGGTGCGTGCCGGTGCCAGCAATGCAGCAATGACGGCGGCTTTGGGGGTGAATATTACACGTCTTCGCCGGCTTGTTTTTGCGATTGGGGCGTGTTTTGCGGGCGTCGCTGGAATGATGCTTGGCCCGCTGACATCGGTTGAACCTGGCATGGGGGAGCCGCTTCTTATTTTATCTCTTGTGGTGATTATCATTGGCGGCATTGGCTCGGTTCGTGGCGCGTTTATTGCGGCGATAATTGTGGGTATGGTTGATACAATGGGGCGTGTAATGTTGCCTGTTATTCTGCGCAGCTTTATGGAGCAGGCCTCAGCAGATGGCGCAGGGCCAGCTCTTGCCTCAATGATGGTTTATATTCTCATGGCAGTTGTTCTTGTGTTCAAGCCAACTGGCCTATTTCCGCCGAACAGATAAGAGGAGGGGTATCATGACGAGATTTTTCTCTCTTATCGGGCGTGGGCTTCTGCAGCATCGCGCTATGATGTATCTGCTGGTGGGCTTTGCGCTATTTCCTCTTTATACGGGGTTTGCCGATTTGCCGTTCTGGAATGACGTTGCTATCCGGATCATGCTGCTGGGAATGGCATCAATGGGGCTTAATCTTGTCCTTGGCTATAGCGGCATGGTCTCATTCGGGCATGCAGCCTTTTTTGGCATTGGCGCTTATTGTGTCGGCATTAGCTCTTATTACGATATTTTTAATGGCTGGATTCATATTGGATTTAGCCTTGTGACATGCGGCCTAATGGGAGTGATTATTGGGCTTTTATCGCTTCGGACCAGTGGTATTTATTTCATTATGATTACGCTTGCATTCGCTCAGATGCTGTTTTTTGGATTTGTTAGTCTCGAAACCTTCGGCGGAGATGACGGGATGAGTATCGATAGGGCTGAATTTGGGTTAATCGATTTATATGAACCATTACGGCTCTATTTTCTTGTCTGGGCGGCACTTGTTATCGTCAGTCTTTTATTGATGTTTATCGTGCATTCACGTTTTGGGGTAACCTTGCGGGCGATTAAAAGTAATGAGTCACGTGTTGAGGCAATGGGGCTTACGCCGTTAAAATTCAAGATAACAGCTTATGTGATCTCAGCGATGATTTGCGGGCTGGCAGGAACGTTGTTTGCAAGCTGGCAGGAATATGTCTCGCCTGATATTATGCATTGGACGCGTTCTGGCGAGTTAATGATTATCATCATTCTTGGCGGCCTTGGGACTCTGGCAGGCCCGCTACTTGGCGCTATTGCCTTTCTGCTTCTTGAGGAATTCCTGCCAGAACTCATTCAGGCAATTGCGCCAGATTATGCTGAAAACTGGATGATTGTTTTTGGCCCTATTCTGATTGCCATTGTGATGTTTGGCAGAGGTGGGCTTCTAGGATTGCTGATAAAATTATTTCAGCGAAAGGGAGCATCATGAGCTCTCCTATTCTCCAGCTTGATGGTGTGATGAAATCATATGATGCCTTGCTGGCAACAAATAATGTATCGCTAGATGTTGTAGCAGGCGAAATTCATGCATTGATTGGACCGAACGGGGCAGGAAAAACAACCCTTATTAAACAGATTTATGGATCAGAACGCCCCGATAGTGGCCGTATATTGTTGAATGGCGAGGATATCACAAGCCTGTCTGTTCCCAAAAGGGTGCGCAAGGGTATCGGCCGGTCCTTCCAGATTAGTAATGTACTTACCGATTTTACCATGCGTGAAAATGCTATTATTGCAGCGCAAGCACAGCGTCAGGAAGCGTTTCAGTTTTTCCTACCAGCCTTTGATGATGCTAGCCTCATTGAAGATGCTATGGTGATTTTGGATGCTGTTGGCCTTACACCCAAAGCAAATATCCTGGTGTCTGAACTTGCCCATGGTGAGCGCCGGTTGCTTGAGCTTGCGCTTGCGATGGCAGGTGAGCCATGTTTACTGCTCCTAGATGAGCCGATGGCAGGTGCTGGCCCGCAGGAAAGTCAGCATATGACAGATATCATCAGCGCCTTGCGGGCGTGCCATGGCATCTTGCTTATTGAACATGATATGGATGCTGTCTTTGCGCTTGCAGATAGGATAACAGTTCTGGTTGAAGGCGCTGTTATTGCCCATGGCACCAGCGCTGAAATCAGCCAGAATCCTGCCGTAAGGGAAGCCTATCTCGGCCGAGAGGATGAGGCATGCTGACGCTCAAAAATATAGAGGCAGGATACGGCACAGCGCAGGTTTTATTTGGTGTTTCACTTGCCGTAGCAGAGGGCCAATGTGTGTCTCTTCTCGGGCGAAACGGAATGGGTAAAACAACAACTATCCGCACTATCATGGGTGAGCTTGGGTTGCGCGCTGGCAGCATTACCCGGTTTGATATAACAACCAGCTCTTCAGATAGGATGCCTGCCTCTTATGATATTGCGCGTGCTGGCTTTGGGCTGGTGCCGGAAGGCCGGCAGATTTTTCCTAATCTCAGCGTTGCTGAAAATCTAAAAACATTTTATCAGCCAGCCAAAGATGGCGCGAAAACGCACTGGAATTTTTCAGCCGTGCTTGACCTATTCCCGCGCCTTGGTGAACGGCTTAGTCATGCAGGCACAAACCTGTCAGGCGGCGAGCAACAGATGCTAGCGATTGGGCGGGCATTGATGACAAACCCGCGGCTGCTCATTCTTGATGAAGCAACCGAGGGGCTTGCGCCGCTCATAAGGCGTGATATCTGGCGCTGTCTTCGCACCCTGAAAGACTCAGGTCAGGCTATTTTAATTGTTGATAAAAATATTGCGGCGCTCGCGCAATTAACCGACCATCATTATATTCTGGATAAGGGACAAATTGTCTGGGATGGTTCATCAGATGCTCTGATTTCGGATGCCAGCTTGAAAGCGCGTTATCTGGGTGTGTAATCATAGTCTAAGGGATTTTTATGGCTGATTTATTTGCAAAGAGTGCGCAGTCTCCCTACGAGTTCGCAGCGCTTCATGATAGTGAAGATGCCTATGATAACCGCTCTCATATCACTGATGCTCAGGGTTATATTGATAACTGGCCGTCGCGCGCAGCCAGCTTTGCAGATAATCACGGCCCTGCAACGCAGAACAATGCTTATGGCGCGCATGAACGCCAACGCTATGATGTCTTTATGCCAGAGGGAAAGCCGCCAAAGGGGCTAATCATATTTGTTCATGGCGGCTACTGGATGTCTCTCTCCAAGAACCATTTTCTGCATCTTGCTAAGGGGCCGCTTGCGCATGGCTGGGCGGTGGCAATGATTGGCTACAGGTTATGTCCAGAGGCCCATATTTCTGAAATAACAGCTGATATCAGCATAGCTGTGCAGGCACTGATATCAGGGGTAGCTGCTGATATTGATGGTCCTGTTCGACTTGTTGGACATTCTGCTGGGGGACATCTTGTAACGCGGATGATCTGTGATGACACCCGTCTTAGCCCTGAAATGCTAGCCCGCCTTGAAAAGGTTATTTCTGTCAGCGGCGTTCATGATTTACGGCCGCTGCTTGCCTTATCTCGAAATGAGACATTAAGGCTAAGCAACGCTGAAGCAACTGCAGAAAGCCCGGTATGTTGCCGTCCGGTGGCTGGCCCGACCCTTATTTGTATTGTTGGCGAAGATGAGCGCCCTGAATTTGTGCGCCAGAGTGCGCTCCTGCCCTATATTTGGTATGCGCTGGGATGTGCTGCCACATTGCATATCGAGCCAGCCCATGATCATTTTTCGATTATTGATACGCTTGAACATGATGATAGCCCGTTAACAAAAATAGTGGTGGGATAGATGAAGCCTGTTATTGACCATATTGTTGTTGGTGCTGCACACCTTGATGAGGGCTGCGCCTTTATCGAAGAGACCTGCGGCGTGACCGTCCCGTTTGGCGGTATCCACGAGCAATTTTCAACACATAACTGTTTGATGCAGGTCGGACAGGAACGTTATTTTGAAATCATCGCAGCAAATCCGGATGCTCCTGCCATTGACCGGCCCCGCTGGTTTAGTCTTGATGATGCTTTGACAATGCGCAGGCTGGCGGTTGGGCCTATTGCCTTATGCTGGGTTGTGGGGGTGCCTGATATTCAGGCTGTCATCGATAAAAGCCCTATACCGCTTGGCATGCCTTTGTCGCTTTATCGCGGTGATTTGCAGTGGAAGCTAACAGTGCCGGATGATGGGCATTTGCCTGAATCAGGACTGGTTCCGGCCTTTATCGAATGGCCAGATGGGGTTAATCCAAGTAGCCGCATGCCAGCGCTTGGCGTTACGCTAGATAGATTATGTCTAACCCATCCCGAGCCGCAGTGGCTTGAAGATGTTTTTGGCACTCTTGATATCGAACATTTAGCCGATATTACAGGCGGCAAGCGGTCTATTTCATTCGCGTGTGACACGCCAAAGGGTAAGGTTTTACTGCGCTAATCAGTTTGTTTCGCCAGCCCTATTAGCGCCTCGTATTTGGCCGGGGAAGTTCTTTGGGGCCGTCACTCACAAATTCCAGTCCGGACATGTTGCCGCGATAATGGTTGCGGTGTGCGTCATATTTCAGCACAAGCTTTATTTCGCGCTCAAGGCTGACGGTCAGCAGTGAGCCTTGCCGGAAATCTATTACCTCTGCGTCAATGACCCGGTCATTATCTGTGCATCTTACGATGCATGTTTGTGCAAAGCTCATAATATTATCTCCTGTTGCTCTTGCCTCTCCTATCGCGGAGTAGGAAAGATAGCTTCATAAAGTGCGGTATGGTCTGCGTCTTCGCCAAGCGTCTCTAATGCGTCTGCCAGCAAACTATTCAAGGCAGGTGTTATGGCCGTATCAAGCCCGTTCCGTATCATAAGGTCACTTGCGATACCAACATCTTTTGCCATCAGCTTCAGTGCAAATCCTGATACATAGTCGCGCGGAATAATGAAGGGCCGCATTTTAACTTCGGTTGTGTTATTCCGCCCGGTTGCGCCATTGATGACATCAACAAAATTATCGGGTGAAATGCCAAACTGCTGAGCGGTTGCAAGGGCTTGCATACTGGCTGCAAGGCCTGCAGCCGAAACATAATTATTCAGCGCCTTCATCGCATGCCCCGCCCCAAGCGGGCCAACATGAATAACAGTGCCAAGCTTGGAAAGGTAATCTGTTGCAGTGGCAATATCGTCTGCCGTGCCGCCTGCCATAATCATCAATGTACCATTGCCAGCTTTTTTCACGCCGCCAGATACTGGCGCATCAACAAACTGCATGCTTGTTTGAGCAAGCTGGCCACCTAATGCTGTCGTCCCAACAGGATGACTTGATGACATATCGATAAGCAGTCCTGCAAAACCTATATCGACAAGCTGCAGTGCAACCGTTTCAACAACCCTTCCATCGGGTAGCATTAAAATGATCGCTGCACAGTTGCTGAGGGCAGAAATATTATTAACCATGCGAATCTGCGATGAAGAAGATGCTGTTGCAGTAGGGTCAAGACCAAGAACCTCAACAGAACTATCTGCCAATAACGGAGCCATAACAGACCCCATTGCGCCAAGCCCAATAAATCCTATTTGCGTGCTATCCATTCTATTTCCTGCTGCTCTTTTTGCGGGGTTATTTACCGGTAAAATTAGGGCGGCGCTTTTCATTAAAGGCAAGCACGCCCTCACGCCTATCTTGCGAGGGAATGGTTCGGTTATAAGCTTCAATTTCAAAGGCTATGCCATCCATCACCGACATTTGCATACCGCGGTAAATAGCCTGTTTTGATTGCCGGGTTGCAATTGGCCCATTGGCGGCAATCGCGCTTGCAGTTTCAAGCACAGTATCCCTTAGCGTGTCGCCGGGATAGACAGCATTAATAAGCCCCCATTCATGCGCTTCAGTTGCTGAAAAGGGCTTGCCTGTTAAGATGAGCTCCATCGCTCGGGCTTTGCCAATAGCACGCGGCAGGTTCTGCGTGCCGCCAGCGCCTGGAATAATGCCAAGCTTCACTTCTGTCTGGGCAAATTTGGCAGTGTCACTTGCATAGGCAAAATCAAGCGCAGAAACCAGTTCGCATCCGCCGCCGTAAGCCGCCCCATTAATCGCCCCGATAACAGGCAATGGGCAGGCCATGATAGCGCGGACCATACGCTCATAAATCAGGTGCTGTGCTTGCCATGCTGCATCTGTCATGCCGTTACGTTCTTTTAAATCGCCGCCTGCACAGAATGCCCTATCGCCACTACCGGTTAGAATGACAACGCGAAAATCTTCGATATCAGTTGTAAGCTGCTCAAACATCTCAACAAGATCATGCGCCATTTTGGTATTAAAGGCGTTTGCAGCATCTGGCCGGTTCAGCATAATTTCTAGAACATGAGGAGCAACTTTGCTCACGAGTAATGTATCAAATGTGGTTTTCATCGTGCTAATCTCCGGTGATTTCCTATTTCATGAAAAACCTATAAAAAATATTAGGCTAATATTTGACCTCGTGTCTGCTTTATTTGCACGATAGAGTTATTAAGGTTGAGGCGCGCCCCTGATCATTCCTGATAAGGTGGTTTATCATTGAATAAAAGTTGTAGGGACATGCAAAGTCATGGGACTTCAAAAAGAACTAGACGGTATTCTTGTTGTTTCGCTTGAACAGGCGGTAGCAGCGCCTTATTGTGGGCTTTTGCTGGCGGATGCGGGCGCAAGGGTGATTAAGGTTGAACGTCCGGAAGGTGATTTTGCGCGGGGTTATGATAATGGCGCTGGAGGGCAGAGCACTATTTTTGCGTGGCTTAATCGGGGCAAAGAATCTATCTGCCTTGATTTGAATATTGAAGAAGATGCCGCTCTCCTTATCAAGATACTCGCCCGTGCTGATGTGATGGTAAGCAATCTTGCACCCGGCGCGCTAGAGCGGCGCGGCTTTTCAGGCGATCTGTTGCGAAAGACAAATCCGGGGCTTATCACTTGTGCTGTCACCGGCTATGGGAGTAAGGGAGATGCTGTTCGCAAAAAGGCCTATGATACTCTTGTTCAAGCAGAAAGTGGCATTTGTTCGGTTACCGGAACGCCGGAACATCCCTCACGTGTTGGCGTATCGCTTACGGATCTTTCAACAGGGCTGACAGCTTTTTCTGCCATCTTGCGGGCGCTCCATCAAAGACACCGGACTGGTGTTGGCATCGATCTTGAGCTTTCAATGTTTGATGTGATGGCAGACTGGATGAATATGGCCATACTGAGTTATCGGTATTATGGTGATGCTCCACCGCGCTCTGGTCTGACCCATAGTTTTGTTGCCCCTTATGGCGCGTTTGATACTAAGGATGGCAAACAGATTATGCTCTCTATTCAGAATAATCGTGAATGGGCAATTTTCTGCCAGGAAGTTTTGCAGGATGAGACACTTATTGACTGTCCTGACTACCAAAATAATACAGATAGAGTGGAGAATAAGGTAGCGCTGGCGGCGCGCATTAATGCGGTGTTTTTAACTATGAATAAAGACGACATGCTCACAAAACTTGAAGATGCGCGGATTGCCTGTGCCTCGCTGAATTCTGTGGCTGAGGTATCAGATCACCCCTTCTTGCGGAATAGGTCGGTCGAATTTGCCGATATGCAGATAAAAATTGCGGATTTGCCGGTGCAAACAACAACCGGCAGCGTCACTGTTGTCCCTGCTCTTGGTCAGCATACAGCGAGCCTAAGAGACGAATTTAGCCAGTCCGATAAATGAAATTAGCCTGAGACATAAGACTAGTGAGATGCCAAAGCATCAAGTGAGGAATATTAGATGAAATACGATGTAAGTCATCCAGAAATTCGCGAAGGTGTTGCAAAACTCTGTGCTGAATTTGATGGACGTTATTGGCAGGAATGTGACCGTGAAAACGCCTATCCTGCTAAATTTGTTCAGGCGCTCACAGAGGCAGGATATCTATCAGCCCTTATCCCTGAGGAATATGACGGGCTGGGACTCCCATTATCTGCTGGCGCAGCAATTCTCGAAGAAATTCATCGCTCAGGTGGAAATGCAGCTGCCTGCCATGCCCAGATGTATACAATGGGAACCGTGTTGAGGCATGGAAGTGACGCACAGAAACAAGCTTATCTTCCCAAAATAGCATCAGGTGAATTGCGGCTTCAGGCCTTTGGGGTGACTGAACCAACAAGCGGTACAGACACCACAGCATTGCGTACAACAGCTAGGCGCAAAGGTGATAATTATATTGTTAATGGTCAGAAAATTTGGACATCGCGGGCTGAATATTCCGATTTGATGCTTTTGTTAGCACGTACAACTCCACGTGAAGACTGTGCCAAAAAGACTGATGGGTTATCGGTATTTCTAGTGGATATGCGCGAGGTGCGGGGGACATCACTCACAATCCGACCTATTCGGACCATGATGAATCATTCAACAACCGAGCTATTTTTCGACGATATGCCAATACCAGCAAATAGTCTTGTGGGTGAGGAAGGTAAAGGGTTCCGGTATATTCTGTCAGGCATGAATGCAGAGCGTATGCTAATCGCGGCTGAATGTGTTGGAGATGCGAAATGGTTTATTGAAAAAGCGCGTGATTACGCCCGTGATCGGTCAATTTTTGAACGGCCCATTGGTCAGAATCAGGGTATTCAATTTCCGATTGCCAAATCCTATGCCCAGATGCGCGCGGCTGAATTGATGGTATCGCAGTCTCTCCATTTGTATGAAAGTGGGGGGAACCCTGGAGAAGAAGCCAATATTGCTAAACTTCTGGCAGCAGACGCATCATGGGCAGCCGCAGAGGCTTGTTTGCAGACATTTGGTGGTTTCGGCTTTGCAGAAGAATATGATGTGGAACGTAAATATCGGGAAACCCGCCTCTATCAGGTTGCGCCTATCTCAACCAATCTTATCTTGTCCTATATTGCAGAGCATATTCTTGATATGCCGCGTTCCTATTAAAGAGGTAGAAAAAGAGATGTTAGGGTCAGCAACACTTGCCGCCAGATTAGCCAGATTTGCGGTGAGCACGCCGCAGGAAAACCTCCAGTGCCCGGCGCGGGCAATTGTCCATTTATCAATGATTGATTTCATCGCAGTTGCCCGCGCAGGTGTGGATGAGCCGGTTGCTCGGATTACCCGCGAGATGGTGTTGGCAGATGAGGGCCGCGAGGATGCATCGCTTTTTGGATCAGAAGTGCGTGTGCCGGCGCGGGCTGCTGCTTTAGCAAACGGTGCGGCGGGTCATGCTCTTGATTATGATGACACCCATTTTGCTTATGTTGGTCATCCATCTACGGTTATTATGCCTGTCACATTGGCATTAGCTCAAACAACAGGGGCAAAAGCATCTGCCCTTTATGATGCGGCTCTTATTGGGCTTGAAGGTGCAAGCCGGGTTGGTGCTTGGCTTGGTAGAGCCCATTATCAGCTCGGGTTTCACAGTACAGCGAGTGCCGGTAGTTTTGGGGCCGCTATGTCGGCGAGCCGCCTGCTGGGCCTGAACGAAGCACAAACAACTCATGCTATAAGTCTTGTTGCCTCTCGGGCGTCTGGGCTCAAATCACAATTTGGTACGATGGGTAAGCCCTATCATGCTGGTATGGCGGCAAGTAACGGTATTGAAGTAGCCTTGCTTGCGAAAGCAGGGTTTATTTCGCGTTCTTCAGCGTTAGATGGCGAGCAAGGTTTTGCTGAAACACATGCTGGTGAGTATAATGATGCTGCGTTTGAGGGAATGGGTGAGACATTTATTTTTGAGGATGTTCAGCATAAATTTCATGCCTGCTGTCATGGATTGCATGCTTGTTTAGAAGCATTGGGCCGTATCATTGCAGATGGTGGTGCCGTTCCGGATCAGATAGAGATGATGAGTGTCTCTACTAATTCTCGTTTTATGCGGGTCTGTAATATCGCATCTCCGACAACAGGGCTGGAGGCGAAATTTAGTTTTCGTCTTGCAATGGCGCTGGCTGTGTTAGGTTATGATACTGCCGCACTTGACACCTATACTGATGAGATATGCTCAGTGCCGTCTGTGGTTGGCCTGCGTGATATGGTTGTTGTGAATGTTGATGATACGCTTGCAGAAACAGAATCTGTCGTGACTGTAAGAGATAAGTCTGGCGTTCAAAAAACAGTACGGTATGATTTAAACGACCTCCTGCCGCTTGCAGAAAAACAAGCGCGCATCGCCGCAAAATCTGCCAGCCTTATTGGTGATGCAGCTGCACAGCACCTTTGGGACAACGTAATGGCCGAACAAACTCTGCCAATTTTATAGAAGTATAAAAGGGGGATAATTATGGAAAATTATACAAGTTTTGACCTAACAGAATGGGGTGAACCATTTGAAGAGGCCCTGCATGAGATG
This sequence comes from Alphaproteobacteria bacterium UBA4588, assembly GCA_949529445.1. Classification (GTDB taxonomy): domain Bacteria; phylum Pseudomonadota; class Alphaproteobacteria; order Puniceispirillales; family Puniceispirillaceae; genus UBA4588. Next base: position 26,844 of record CATISA010000012.1, on the reverse strand, counting down.
CCGCAGGTCACCGGCCGCGAAGTATTGGTACGAATCACAGCCTCCGGATTATGTCATTCAGATTTACATATTAAAAAGGGGTTTATGGATCTTGGTGAGAAGGGCAAACTGACCTTTACCGAGCGGGGCGCAACATTGCCATTAACCCTTGGTCATGAAATGGCAGGTGATGTTGTTGCTGCTGGACCTGATGCGACAGTTACTGTTGGCCAATCAGTTGTTGTTTTTCCTTGGATTGGGTGTCGTAATTGCACGCCATGTGCGGAAGACAGAGAGAGTGATTGCACCTCTATGCGTATTCTGGGCATTCACCGAAACGGAGGGTTTGCCACGCATGTTGTGGTTGAGGATGAAAAGTTTCTGATTGATATTGACGGGCTGAACCCAGCAAAAGTTGCGCCTTATGCCTGCTCTGGTTTGACTGTCTATAATGCGTTGAGCAAAGTAGGCTCGCTTCGTGATGGTCAGTGGCTTGCTATATTGGGTGCCGGTGGACTGGGGTTGAACGCAGTCGCAATTGCTAAGGCGCTTGGTTATCGTCATATCATTGCGATCGATATTGATGATACCAAATTACAAGCAGCTCAGAAGATTGGTGCTTCGCAGGTGCTGAATGCCAGTGCAGATGATGCTGTTGAGCAGCTAAAAATACTGACCGATAATCAGCTTTTTGGTGTGGTTGATACCTTTGGATCTGAGCAGACAGGCGCGCTTGCTGTGGCTGCAATGACGAAAGCAGGCACCTATGTGGTGGTAGGCCAGCATGGCGGTGATTTCAAAATGCCACAGATATGGTTGCCACAAAAAGCAATGACTGTGCGCGGCAGTCATGTAGGAAATAGCCCACAACTTGCAACATTGATCCAGATGTATCGTGATGGCAAGCTTCAGGATATTCCGATTGAAACAAGATCGCTTTCTGCCGTGAATGAGGCAATTGACGATTTGCAAGCAGGGCGGGTAACAGGACGGATTGTTTTTGTGCCCGATACACCAGATGCTGGGTAAGTGAAATAGGGGAGTAGAAAAATATGGAAAGATATCAACATTATATTAATGGCCAGTGGGCTGATCCTGCCTCAGGTGAATGGTTTTTGTCGGAAAACCCCTATACTGGTGAGCCATGGGCAGAAATCGCACGTGGCTCTGCTGCGGACGTTGATAAGGCAGTTGTCGCGGCAAAAGCAGCGTTTGAGGGTGGTTGGGGTGAAATGAAGCCAACCCAGCGCGGCAAGCTTCTCGTCAAGCTTGCAGAGCTTATTGAGCGGGATGCGGCGCGGCTTGGTGAAATTGAAGTGCGTGACAATGGTAAACTGCTGGCAGAAATGGGTGGTCAGACAAAATATGTGGCTGAATGGTATCGCTATTATGGTGGTCTTGCGGACAAGGTTGAAGGTTCTGTTATTCCGACTGACAAGCCGGGTATTTTCAATTTTACTCGTTATGAGCCTTATGGTGTTGTCGGGCTTATTACGCCGTGGAATTCGCCTCTTTTGCTGGTAGGCTATAAACTTGCACCGGCTCTGGCCGCGGGGAATACAGTGGTTATTAAACCATCAGAATTCACCTCTGCATCAACATTAGAATTTATGAAGCTGATTTCTGAAGCAGGCTTCCCAGATGGGGTTGTTAATGTGGTGACAGGGTATGGCGCTGAAGCAGGTGGTCCGCTTGTTGACCATCGCGATGTCATGAAAATCGGCTTTACCGGTTCAGATATATCGGGTCAGAAAATCTATGAGGCAGCAGCCCGTAAAATCATTCCTGTTACCTTAGAGCTTGGCGGAAAATCTCCGAATATCGTTTTTGAAGACGCCGATATCGAAGCGGCTGTTATGGGTACTGTATCGGGTATTTTTGCTGCAACAGGCCAGACATGTATAGCCGGTTCACGTTTGCTGGTTCAGCGGTCTATTCAAGAAAAATTTACCGCCCGTCTGCTTGACGTTGCCAAAGAAGCCAAGATTGGTGATCCGATGTCTGCTGATACGAATATAGGGCCTGTCACGACGCCGCCGCAATTTAAGAAAGTTATGGAGTATATTGATATTGCAAAACAGGAAGGTGCAAACTGTATTCTGGGCGGCAAGCCCTATACCGGTCCCGGTTCAGCTGGCAGCCAATTTGTAGAGCCAACTATTTTTACAGATGTGACAAATGATATGCGGATTGCTCAGGAAGAAGTGTTCGGTCCTGTTTTGTCTATCATTCCGTTTGACACTGAAGAAGAGGCGATTGCCATCGGTAATGATGTTGTGTTTGGGCTAGCGGCAGGTGTGTGGACTTCAAATATCGGGCGTGCCTTGCGGATGTCTGAAAAACTTCGGGCGGGGACGGTCTGGGTGAACACTTATCGTGCTGTTAGTTTTACGTCACCATTTGGCGGTTATAAGCGTAGCGGAGAAGGCCGTGAAAATGGTCAGGAAGCTATCAAGGCCTTCTTGCAAGTTAAGTCGGTCTGGATTGCGCAGGAAACAAGCACAGCCAATCCGTTTATCATGCGTTGACTCCCAAAGACGCAGCAGCTGATATCATAAATGAGCCAGCGCGGCGCTTTCGTTAAAAGGAAGCTTCGCGCTGTCTTATAATGGCCGCCAGCGTTTCATTATAAGGTGCTGACAGGCCATGTTCTGCTGCAACCACAGGAACCATCCCATTAATGGCATCAATTTCTGACGCCCGTTTTGCGATATGGTCGAGCCGCATAGACGGGCTTGCATTCGGCATCGCAGATGCAAAGCGAAGAGCATAATCAACGGGGTCATCAAATGAAAAAGCAATGTTCTTTGCAACTCCAACAGCATGCGCTTCCAGCATGCACCCCAGAGCAATTTTCTGCCATTCCCTATTTTCCTGAAGCTCACCAATGGTGCAGCCAAATACGGTGCAAGGTGCGCTCAAAAAGACATTACAGATATATTTTTCCCAGATAAGTTGATGAATATCGGCAAAGGCTTTCGTTTTGAATCCTGCTGACTGCCAGACAGTTTCCAGCGACTGAAGCCGGTCAGTCATGCCGCCCTCCATCTCGCCAATGCGGATTTGCCGCATTGCGTTATGATGCGCATGACCAGGCCCTTTCATTGACGCCCCAAATCCCTCAGCAACGCCAAGAAGAACATTACTTGTTGGCATAAATTGCGCAATGCGCTCGCCAGCGCCAAGACCATTCTGGATGGTAAGGACAAGGGCGTTATCCGGCATGATGCGGGCAATCGCCTGGGCGGCGGTTCCTACATCAGCGGCTTTAGTGGCCAATACATAAAGTTCGCAGGCGCCCGCCTCTTCTAGAGACGTGGTTGCATTAATACGAGGAATGATTCTATCACCGCTCGCACCTTCGAGCCGAAGCCCCTTGTTTGAAATGGCTGCAATATGCTCATCCCAGCTATCTATTGCCCAAACTTCTTGGCCAGCTTCTGCGAATAATCCTGCATAAACTGACCCCATGGCTCCTGTGCCGACAATCGCGATTTTCATGATAATTTCTCCATACGCTTTGCGGCGCTCCCATAAGTATTTCTGTTTCTTATAACTCTTGCCAAGTAGCTGTTTTTTACTTGATAGTATTATGGGTCAATACTGGATTTTGTTAAACATAAAACGTCCTGACAGAATAGTGTGTTCTAGCCACGGCAGTAATATTTATCTCAGTGATGTAGGTGGAAGTAATGAGCGATAGTTTTGATTATGTTATTATCGGGGCCGGCTCTGCTGGTTGCATCCTTGCAAACCGCCTTAGTGAGAGCGGAAAATATACCGTTTGCCTGCTTGAGGCCGGTCCACCAGACTGGAATCCTTTCATTCATATTCCTGCGGGGTTCATGAAAACTCTTGTGAATCCATCGGTAAACTGGATGTTCGAATCTGAACCAAGTGAGGGGACAAATGGGCGGATTATCGCAACGCCACGCGGAAAAACACTTGGTGGGTCAAGTTCTATCAATGGGCTTGTGTTTAATCGCGGGCAGCCAATGGATTTTGATGTGTGGGCCCAGAAAGGAAATCTAGGATGGTCTTATGCTGATGTGCTGCCCTATTTCAAGCGGTATGAAAATCGTATTGGTGAGGGTGATACAACCTATCGCGGAACAGAGGGTGAGCAGATAGTAACAGACCTCGAATGGCGTCATCCTCTTTGTGATGCCTTTGTCAAGGCAGCGGTTGGGATCGGCATTCCAGAAAACAAAGACTATAATGGCGGTATTCAAGAGGGTGTATCCTATGTCCAGCGCACAACCAAAGGCAGATTGCGCGTTAGTGCTGCCAAAGCGTTTCTGAATCCTGCGAAAAAACGAGGTAATTTATCTGTTCGAACCAATGCCCATGTTATGCGCATTGAACTTGAGGGGAAGCACGCTTCTGCTGTGCGTTATGCTGTTGGTGGACGCCATGGAATTGAACAGGTAGTAAACGCACGGCGCGAAATCATTTTATCAGCAGGAACCATTAATTCGCCACATATTTTGCAGCTTTCTGGGATTGGCCCGAAAGACTTGCTTGATGATCTCGATATTGAGGTGAAGCATCATTTACCGGGTGTTGGTGAAAATCTGCGTGACCATTACGCTCCTAGATTTACAGCACGGGCAAAAAATGTCAGGACGATTAATGAGCTATCACGTGGACCACGCCTCTGGGCTGAAATTGGAAAATATCTGCTGGGCAAACAGAGTATTGTCGGGCTAGGGCCAACACTTGTTTATGCTTTTTGGCATTCAAATGAAGCCGTTCGCAATCATGATCTGCAACTGACCTTTGCGCCGGCTAGCTATAAAGAGGGCGTGCAAAGCCAGTTAGATGATGAGCCCGGCTTTACTGTTGCTTCGTGGCAGCAACGCCCTGAAAGTCTTGGCTGGGTGAAAGCACGGTCTGCTGACCCGTTTGATAAGCCCCGCATTCAGCCTAATTATCTTTCTAATGAAGAAGATAAGCGGGTCTTGCTTGCTGGTATGAGGTTATGTCGAAGAATCATGACGGCCCCTGAGTTATCGCCATATCTTGATTTTGAACAATATCCAGGAGAGCATATCCAGACAGATGATGAATTATTGCAGGTTGCGCGGGAACGCGGCACCACAACATATCATCTTATGGGGGCGTGTCGTATGGGGCCAGATAGCGACCCGACAGCTGTTGTTGATAGTGATTTGCGGGTAAAGGGAATTAAGGGGCTGCGTGTTGCTGATGCCTCCATTATGCCGACGATGTTATCGTCTAACCTAAATGCAGGCGCATTGATGATCGGTGAAAAGGCATCAGACCTTGTGCTTGGCAAGAAACCACTTGAGCCGATAATAGATGCTATCCAGAACTAAACAGTCGAAAATGTGCTATCTCTAAATTACAGCTTTTTCATGCATATGTTCATTATTTACAATGCGCTGATAGCTGAAGGAAGACAGATCAAGGCTTCGATATTCACCATAGGTAACAAGCTCAGATATGCCACGTCCCATTGCCGGTGACTGTTGGAGCCCGTGTCCTGAAAATCCGTTTACGAATAGAAAATTACTGATTTCAGAATGCGGTCCAATAATGGCGTTATGATCAAAAACATTGAACGCATAATGACCTGCCCATGACGATGTCATTCTGATCCGTTCAAATTGCGGCACTCTATTTGCTAGCATTGGCCAGACATGTTGCTCCCATAGGCTGTGGTCTTCGGTAAAATCATCCGGGTCAACAGCAGGGTCAGGATCTGGCGGACTTCCAGCCATGAATTGTTGCCCATATTGGCGCATATGCATACCGCTTGGGTCAATTGTTAGGGGAAGATCACGGCCAAGATTATCCTCTGCTGCAAAAATATAGGTATAGCGTTTACGTGGTTCGACCGGAATATCAATGCCGGCCATTTTGGCAGTGAGGGCGGCGCGCGGTCCGGTAGCATTGATAACAGTACCGCAGGAAATAACCTCACCAGTTGCAAGAGTGATGGCCTCAATCTTTTGCCCATTAGCCGATTTTGTCATGCTGATAACTTCGTTGGCGATATATTCAGCCCCCTGTTTTCGGGCAGATCGACGCCACCATTCGAAGATAGTGCTCCCCTCAAAATAGCCCTCATTTTCAGTGTTGAGACTGCACAGAATAATATCATCCAAATTATAGAATCCGTAGTTAGCTTTGAGCTCCTCCGGGGTGAATATTTTCGTGCCAGCGCCACAACGCTCCTGTACTTTCTGGCGGGCTCTTAGCTCATCAGCAAAGCTGTCATTATCAGCAAGATACAAATAACCAAAAGACTGTAATGTAAGGTCTGGGACGTCTGGCGATCCTCCCATATAGTCACGGAAGTTTTTCACAAAATCGACGGTGAACTGAGAAATCCGGATATTGATTTCAGTTGAAAATTGCTGACGCACACAGCTGTTTGTGTGCGCTGTTGAGCAGAATTCATATGTAGGGTCTTTTTCTACAACCAGAATAGAGCCAGTGAAGTCGGGGTTGGAGGATAAAAACCATGCAACTGAAGAGCCAAGCATTGCTCCGCCAACAATAACAACATCATATGATATGCGTTCTGGTGAATATTTCTTCTGTGTTGTTGGCATGTGACAATTCTCCGCTTGAGCCGTTGCTACAGACAGGATATCGATGTGTTATTTACAATAGAAGTTTATCTCTAGGGTGTAAAAGATGAAAAATATTCTCGCCTCCTTTTTGCTTGCAAGCGTCGCAATGGCAGCCATTTTTTATCAGTCGAGCGCTCTAGCAAGCGCTTGCCATCATGCAGGCATTGGAATTAGTGACGGGTACCTGAAAGCAACACCGCCAAGAGCTCCTGTTTCTGCAGGCTATCTTACGATTCAAAATGCTGGATCTGATGATATTTATCTGACAGGCGCACATGCCGCATTTTCAGAAACGAGCGCTATTCATGATATAAAGATGTCAAATGGCGTAATGATAATGACCGAAGTTGAAGATGGCATTATAGTATCAGCTGGAAAGAAGGTATCATTAGCGCCTGGTGGGATGCATTTAATGTTTATGGGGCTAACCCAACAATTAAAAACAGGTGATGAGCATATCATAACACTAACCTTTGATAAGTGCGGTGATTGGGATGTGAGCTTGCCTGTTAGAAATGGTACTATGTCAGGGCATAACCAGAACTCGCACAAGCATCATTAAGGTTTCTGGCAAAAACAGAGGGCTTCCTAATATGTCACCGCGCGTTTATTTTTGTATCGCCATATTCTGTGTTCTTGGGGCACTTGGGTTGACTGTGTCTGAGTTTGTGGCCAGTAAGTTCATGCCAGCAACGACCTTTAATGTTGGAGCACAATTTTCGCTCATAAATCACAAGGGTGAGCCTGTTAATGAGACTGTCTTTCAGGGGCATCCTAGCGCCTTATTTTTTGGCTTCACTCATTGTCCAGAAGTATGCCCCACAACATTGAATGACCTTGCGCTGGCAAAACAGGACCTGAGAGGAGATGATGCGCTTAAAGTGTATTTCATCACGCTAGATCCGTTGCGTGATACCGCTGATGTACTGGCAGAATATATTCCCTATTTTGGCCCTGATTTCACCGGCATCACGGGCTCTGAGGCAGATATTCAGGCGCTATCGAAATCATGGGGCATCTATGCCCAAAAGTCTGACCTATCAGATGGTGGATATAATATTGACCATACAGCCACTGTTTTTCTGCTGGATAGCAAGGGTCAATTTGCAGGAACAATCGCCTATGGCGAAGCACAGAATATCGCCGTCAAAAAACTTGAAAATTTAATCAAAAAATAAGCTTATATCTTATCAAGATCCGGTGTGCGATCCCAGAACCGGTATTCGCGTTCAAGTGCGGCGGCTGCCTGTAGAAGGGTTGCCTCACTATAAGGTTTCCCTATCAGTTGGACACTAACAGGAAGTCCATTTTTATCCCATCTTGTTGGCAGGCAAACAGATGGTAGCCCAAGGAAATTGACTGGTCGGGTATTATGCCCAATGCGTTGCATCAGCGGTGCTGCATCAGGCGTTGCCCCGACATCTGACGCCTCGATCGTTGGTAATGCGAACGGCCAGACAGGTGTCATCAGGATGTCTACCTTGTCAAAGACCTCTTCCATGACCGCGGCGATAGCACGAGCACGGGACTGCTGAAGAACGTGATAATCCTCTGCTGTGGTAAAAGCCCCTGCCAGAATGCGCATCAATGTCTGGTCATTCAACATGTGATGTTTATCGCATGCTACTGTTCGGTGAATTTGCGCCGCCTCAGTTGCGATCATCAAGACATTTAGCGGATTGATAATATCTATATTATTCAGTTTGACCGAACGCCCTTTTGCGCCAAGTGTCTGGCATAGCGCAAAACTATCAGCTGTCATATCAGCCATGTCAGTATCGGAACCGGTAAGGAAGTAATCTTCGCATAATCCTATGCTAAGACCTGCTAATCCTATCTCTAGATTGCGTGAATAATCTTCTGATGGTACCTGAATTGAACAGCTATCTGTTGCATCAAACCCTGTGATGGCTTGTAGCATGGCAGCGCCATCTGCGACCGAACGGGTCAACGGACCAACCGTATCAAGAGAATGGGAAAGTGGAAAAACGCCCGACCGGCTTACCACCCCATATGTTGGCTTTATGCCGACAAGACCACAGGCAGCGGCAGGTAGCCGGATGGAGCCGCCCGTATCACTTCCAAGCGCGCCCGGAACAATGCCAGCGGCAACAACAGACCCTGACCCGGATGATGATCCACCGCAGATATAATCAGGGTTCCAAGGATTTTTAGGCGTGCCAGCAAATTCATTATGACCGGTTACGCCAAGCGCATACTCAACTGATACAAGTCTACCACAATCAATCGAGCCTGCTTTATCAAGCTGGGAAATAGCAAATGCCGTCTGGCGTGCTGTCTGGCCTTCGCATGTAGACGAGCCACCCTCATCAGGCCAGGGACCAGACGGGGCAACCCTGCCATAAAGTTCTTTGTGTGCCAGTGGAACGCCAAAAAGCTTTGCTGACCTATTTGTTTGTTTGGCCTGTGCTTCTGCCTGTGCAAGGCTGAAGTCTTTATCAAGGAACCGTGTTGCTGACAGACGGCGTCCTAGGCCATCAAGCGCTGATAAAATAGCAGATGTTCGGGCAGGAATGCTGTCCGGCGCATCACGGCTCTCTGCGGCAATGTCGAGAGCTGATTGGTAAAAACTCATTCTGATATCTCTAGCGCTATGCGGTGCTGTTCGGCATAGCCAGAAAAAAGCTCATGAACTGAGGGGCCTGATGGTTTGTCTTTTTGCGTGCTGACAATACTGCGGAGCTCGTCTGATGTGGTGCGTGCAAGTTCAATTTGCGAGTCAGGGATACCTGAATCAGCAAGAACATCTAACTGGAGTGGCGGGATAAAGTTTTTATCTATCATAGATAAAACCCTAGACTAGTTCTACCTGCAGTGACAAGGCTGAAACAGCTTATTGGTGCGAGACAGAAAAAGCTTGTTGTCACATTACCCATGCTGTGACATTTTTTAAGTATGCCACATGAACATGACGACCATAATGCGCATTCTCTTCTGCCAAGCGAGCCAGCCCTCAGGGTGCGCGCCCTAGAAACAATACTCACCCGCAAGGGGCTTGTTTCTGCAGAAACACTCGATGAAATTATTGATGTTTACGCCCATAAAATTGGCCCTCATATTGGAGCAAAAATTGTTGCGCGCGCATGGATTGATTCTGATTTTAAACAGGCGCTTTTAACAAATGCTGAATCGATTTTGGGTGAAATGAAACTTGCTGGGCGGCAAGGCGAACATGTTCAGGTAGTTGAAAATACAGCCAATATTCATAATATGGTGGTCTGTACTTTATGTAGCTGTTACCCGTGGCCATTACTTGGTATTCCGCCCAGCTGGTATAAATCAGATGCCTATCGCAAGCGTGCTGTGCGTGAACCGCGCGCGGTGCTAGCAGAATTTGGCATCACGCCATCTCAGACACAATCAGTAAGGGTATGGGATTCTACTGCTGAAATGCGCTATCTGGTTCTGCCTATGATGCCGGTAGCAGCAGCAGGATGTGATGAAGCGACCCTCGCGCGATGGGTGACCCGAGATTGCATGGTCGGCACCGGCATACCGAAGGCACCCCAAATATGAGCCAACAAAAACCACATGATATGGGCGGTATGCTGGATGATACTATCATTATTTCGACTGACAGCCGGGATGATGAGGCACAGATATTTCATGAGCCATGGCATGCGCGCGCGCTTGCGGTTACTCTTGCGGCAGGCGCATTGGGAAAGTGGAATCTGGATGCCTCACGCTTTGCACGTGAATGTCTGCCAGCTGATGATTACAAAAAGTTTTCCTATTATGAGAAATGGCTAGCGGGGCTCTGTAATCTGCTCGTAACCCACAAGCTAATTACAAGAGAGGAAATTAAGGCAGGAACAGCTGAGAGTGCAGCGCCGCATGATCGCATGCTCAAGCCAGAAATTGTCTCAAATGTACTTGCCAATGGTGGGCCGGTAAGACGGGATATTGCTCAAAAGTCGCAATTTGAGATTGGCGCCCGTGTGCGCACAAAGCGGATAAGCGATACTCTTCTTGTGCCGGACGGTCATACAAGGCTGCCGGCTTATGCGGCTGGCAAGCAGGCCGTCATTCGTGACTGTCATGGCGCACATATTCTGCCAAACGCACATGCCCATTTCCGCGGAGAAGCGCCGGAGCCTTTATACCAGATTGCTATTTCTGCGGCTGAGCTTTGGGGCGAAAACGCAGTGGCTGGTGATGAGGTTATTCTGGATTGCTGGGAAAGCTACCTTGAGGCAGTGAGATAATATGGAGATACCTGATAAGTCCGCAACGGCGCCGGATTTTGCAGAGCCCCCGGTCTTTGCAGAGCCATGGCACGCAGAATTATTTGCAATGACAGTTCATCTTCACAAACAAGGCCTGTTTAGCTGGCTTGACTGGACAGCACAGCTATCTGAGGCTCTTGCAGCGGCCGGCAAACATCACACGCTTGATGGCGGCGACGACTATTATGCTGTCTGGCTTGATACGCTTTTGCAAATCATGATAGCACAGGGCGTAACAGATGATAGTTCTGTTCAGGCAATGCAGGAGCAGTGGCGTAATGCTTATGTGCGCACACCGCATGGCAAGCCTGTCAGGCTAGCAGACGATGGTGCAGACTAAGTAAAAGCCAGACTATGTAAAAGTCAGACTATGAAGAAGAATGTGAGGGTTTAAATGCTTCTTGGTTGTATTGGTGATGATTTCACCGGTTCGAGTGATCTTGCAAATACATTGGCAAAAGAGGGTATGCATGCTGTCCAATATAGCGGCGTGCCATCTTCTGATGCACCGTCGCATGTCGACGCTGGCATTGTCGCTCTGAAATCACGCTCCATTCCTGTCAAAGAGGCTATCGCGCGATCGCTTGAAGCGCTGGAATGGCTAAAGGCGCAAGGCTGTACCCAGTTCTTTTTTAAATATTGCTCAACCTTTGATTCAACGGCTGAGGGGAATATCGGGCCGGTCGCAGAAGCTCTTGCAGAGGCGCTAGGGGCAACAGGTGTGATTTTCTGTCCTGCCTTTCCCGGCACGGGGCGCTCGATTTATCAGGGGCATTTATTTGTAAATGATATTCTACTGTCCGATAGCCCCTTGCGTGATCATCCGCTGAACCCAATGACAGAATCTGATTTACGTATCTGGCTTGCAAAACAGACACGTGGCCCAGTGGGGCATGTTGCCGCGGCAGACGTATTTGCCGGACCTGATACGATTAAAGCAAAGCTGGCAGAAGAAGTAGCGACAGGCCGTAATCTGGTGATTATGGATGCGTTGCGTGATGACGATTTACGCGCCATTGGAACAGCCTTGTCTGATGCGGTTCTGGTAACTGGCGGCTCTGGTGTTGCGCTTGGCTTGCCAGATAATTTCCGCCGGTCTGGTGCGATGGGAAAAACATCACATAGCTGGCAGGGACAGGCTGGCACATGCGCTATTCTATGCGGGTCTTGTTCTGCTGCAACACGCCGACAGATTGAGGTTCATAAACAAACACAGCCATCATTGGTACTTGATGTTGCCAGCATTATTGATGGTCAGTTTAGGGTGAGTGATGCTCAGGCATGGGTAGAGGTCTGCTGGCAGAAAAATGCCGATAGCCTACCTCTTATCTATAGTTCAGCTGATCCTGAAGAGGTTCAAAAAATCCAGCAAATGTTCGGAACTGATGTTGCTGCTGCCGCGCTTGAAGGGTTCTTTGGTGCGCTGGCCGCAACGCTTGTTGATGCTGGTATTGGTAGACTGATTGCCGCTGGCGGTGAGACATCTGGCGCTGTTGTTGAACATCTTGATATTGACCAGCTCGAAATCGGTCCTGAAATTGACCCAGGTGTTCCTGCGTTGCGGGCAAGCCCGTCTCTGACACTTGCGCTGAAGAGCGGTAATTTTGGTGCCGAAGATTTCTTTGCTAAGGCAGCTCGCCAGCTAGGCTAACTTTTATCCATCCAAGGGATTTGAATAATGAGCGAGACACAGATACGAGAGCAGATTTGCCTGTTGGCAAAGTCGCTGTTTGATAGGGGCCTAACAGGAGGGGCAAGCGGCAATATTTCTGTGCGCCTTGATGATGGTAGCCTGCTTGTCACGCCGACAGGGAATAGTTTTGGCGCGCTTGACCCTGCTAACCTTAGTCATCTTGATAAGGATGGGCGTCTGCTAAGTGGTCTGGCCCCGACCAAAGAAATGCCGCTCCACGCCGCGTTCTATGAATCACGCATGCGTACCAAAGCTGTTGTGCATTTGCATAGTACGCACTCAGTGGCGCTGTCTTTATTGCCGGTTGAGGATGTTGATAATTTCCTGCCACCTCTTACAGCCTATTCAATTATGCGGTGCGGCAAAGTATCGTTGTTGCCCTATTTTAGGCCGGGCGATCCTGCGGCCGGAAAGGCGCTACGCGGGCTTGCAGGAAAGCGGACATCTGTTATGCTTGCCAATCATGGGCCTATTGTTGCTGGCGCTGATCTTGAAGCAGCTATCTATGCTGTTGAAGAATTGGAAGAAACCGCGAAGCTGGCTCTCATGATGCGCGGGATGCAGCATAAGGTGCTTACCGATACGCAGATTACTGACCTTGTTCAGCATTTCTCCCTTGAATGGGATTAGGATAAAATCATGCCGCCTATTATTGATGTTCAGCATCTGATTAAAAGCTATGCCGGAGGTGGGTTTGCACTGGATGATGTGTCGGTTGAAATTGAAAGCGGTGAAATTCTAGCTCTTTTGGGCCCGAACGGTGCTGGCAAAACAACGCTGATTTCCATTATTTGCGGGCTGACCAGAATTACCGAAGGCACTGTTAGTGTTGGCGGATTTGATGTAGTCAAAGATTATCGCAAGACACGCGCACTTATCGGTCTTGTGCCGCAGGAATTGATGCTTGAGCCGTTTGAGACAGTGTTTGAAACTGTTAGTCTGTCGCGCGGGTTATTTGGCTGTAAGCCTAATAAATCCTATATTGAGAGTGTTTTAAGCCAGCTTTCCTTGCTGGATAAAAAAGACGCGCAGATGAAAGAATTATCAGGCGGAATGAAGCGGCGCGTGCTGATCGCAAAGGCGCTGAGCCATGAGCCAAAAATCCTATTTCTGGATGAACCGACCGCTGGCGTTGATGTTGAGTTGCGCCGTGATATGTGGAACGTCGTTACTGAGCTGAAGCAGCGCGGTGTGACCATCGTGCTAACCACTCATTATATCGAGGAAGCAGAAGAAATTGCTGATAGGGTTGCGGTCATTAATGGCGGTAAGATTCTGCTGATTGAGGAAAAAGACAAGCTCATGAAGCGGCTTGGCACAAAGCAGCTTCGCATTGAGTTGCAAGCGCCGATTACAACGCTACCTGATAGCCTGTCAGATGTTGATGTGCAGCGTGCAGATGACGGTATGAGCCTTATTTATCATTATGATGTGAAAGCTGAGAGAACCGGTATCACCTCGCTACTATCGAAGCTCGCCTCAGAAGGAATTGTGCTGCGGGATTTGCAAACCTATCAAAGCTCACTAGAAGACATTTTTGTCGGTCTGGTAACGGAGGAAAATAAATGAACCTTTATGCAGTAAGGGCTATTTATTCCTTTGAAATGGCGCGTACCTTTCGCACGATGCTCCAGTCAATTGCATCGCCTGTTATCTCGACAGCGCTCTATTTTGTTGTATTTGGTTCTGCCATTGGTAGCAGAATGACAATGATAGATGGGGTGCCGTATGGCGTCTTCATCGTGCCAGGGCTCATCATGCTGACGGTGATGATGCAGTCAGTGGCAAACGCCTCTTTTGGTATTTATTTTCCTAAGTTTCTAGGCACAATTTATGAGCCATTATCGGCGCCAATATCGCCGTGGGAGATTGTGATCGGCTATGTGGGGGCAGCTACAACAAAATCAATAATGATTGGCCTGATTATTCTTGCTGTCTCATTTTTGTTTGTGCCTGTTACCATTGCTCATCCTGTTTTGATGTTATGTTTTTTAACGCTGACAGCGATATCCTTTAGCCTGCTTGGGTTTATTCTTGGAATTTGGGCACGGAGTTTTGAGCAGCTGAATCTTGTGCCGATGCTGATCCTCACACCATTAGTATTTTTGGGGGGTAGTTTTTATTCGATTGATATGTTGCCACCCGTCTGGCAGACGGTGACCCTATTCAATCCTGCTGTGTATCTTATCTCAGGGTTCAGATGGGCCTTTTTCGATACAGCAGACGTCTCCATCGCATTATCTTTGTTGGCTATTGGCGTATTCAGCGCCATTTGTTTTGCCGTCATCTCGTGGATGTTTGCAACCGGATACCGGCTAAAAAATTAGTGTGGTTTCCGTCGAGCCATTTTCTGCCAGCTTTACAACTGAAGCGGCCAGTCACCTCTGCTAAGGCTTTTGCACGCATTGATAACACGCTCAAAGCTATGGCGCGCACGTTCAACAGAATGGCGCCCCCTCAAATGGGCATGTACAAGCCCCATATCAATAATACAGCTCGCCTTGCATCCGGCACCCTCAAGCCGTTTGGCAAAAAGCGGGCCATCATCCGCAAGCGGGTCGCATTGGGCCGAAAAGCTGATGCTTGGCGGCATGCCGGATAAATCATCTGCAGAGAGGGGCGCGGCTGCATGAGCGGCCTGATTATCGCCACCGAATAGCAGATTACTATAGATCTCCATTCCTGCCGTGGTCAGCATTGGAGCATTTGCATGAAGGCTATAGCTTGGTGCCTCCCTATCATTGCCATAGACAGGGTAGATGCCAACAAGCCCGCAGAGGCGCGCAAGCAAATCGCTCTCGCCTCGATTGCGGACCTCAAGCGCAGTAGCGGCAGCAAGATAGCCGCCAGCACTATCCCCCATCAGGATGAATGAGCGGTCACTTTGTTCACTGCAATAGCGCAAAGCATCACAGCAATCATCACGGCATGCTGGGTAGATATGTTCCGGCGCTAGCCTGTAATCAACAGCCGTGACGCAAAAGCCTGTTTCTGCCGCAATGTCAGCACAGATATCATCATGGGTTTCAAGATTGCCAACCACAAACCCGCCGCCATGCATATAAAAAATCTCAGTTGCTTCGGACGCGCCATTGGGCGTGTAGACCCGCATAGGAACCGGACTATCAATATCATGTATCACCACAGTTTCATGGGCTGGCCCACGCATATTATCTGACATAGCATTATAGCAGGCACGCCGGACGCTTATGTTACCATCAGGCCCTGCATTAGAAAAATAGCTTTCAGTATCGGTAATAAACCGCAGCACATCTTCATCTAGCATCCGCTGATAGTCTATTTTTGTCATCGCCTGTGTTATCATCTGAGACGGGTCTCTTTTAGGAGGGTTCTTCCCATTTAGGGTCACGCTTTTCAAGAAATGCGCCAATACCTTCTTCAGCGTCACGGTTTAGCATATTTTCAACCATAGTATGGGCAGCATAGTCATATGCGTCGCTGAGTGGCATCTCTAATTGGCGATAAAAGGCTTCTTTACCAATTTTAACAGTGGAAATCGGCTTGCTGGCAATTAAGTCTGCCATTTCATGAGCGGCCTCTAATAGCGCATCTGGCGCTACAACTTTATTTACAAGACCAAATTCTAGTGCTTTATCTGCTGATATTGCCTCACCCGTCAGCAGCATTTCCATTGCGTGTTTGCGGCCCACATTACGCGAGATAGCAACCATCGGGGTTGAACAGAATAGTCCGATATGAACCCCCGGCGTTGCAAATTTTGCAGTGTCAGCTGTAACAGCAAGGTCGCATGTTGCAACCAGCTGGCAGCCAGCGGCCGTTGCTGTTCCTTGAACGGCGGCAATCACAGGTTTGGGGCATTTTATGATGGCTTGCATCATGGTAGAGCAGGCAGTCAATGTTGTTGTAAAATAGGCGCGCCCTCTATCACTATGAGCCCGGGCAGCTGTCATCTGTTTAAGATCATGTCCTGCACAGAATACGGGCCCCGCCGCTGTCAGGATAATGACCTTGATAGCCGGTGTTTCTGCTAACCGTTCAATAGCAACGGTTATGGCTGAAATTATTTCAAGTGAGAGGCAATTGCGCGCATCAGGACGGTTCAGTGTCAGAACAGCGACATCCCCTTTATGCTCTTCACGTAAGTGCTCGTTCAGGGAGCCAAGTGAGCCTGCTTTTATGCCTAATGTCTCATCTGGTGCCATAGCGCAGTTCTTCCTTTCTCGACTTTGGTATAAAATGTTATCATAGGAATCAATTAGGGAAAAGAGCGTCGCTGAACTGGTAGCGCTTTTGTGCAGCGCCTCTCTTCTTTCTCATATGCTGAAATTTGCGACTTCAGGCGAAATTTGGCGTTTTGAGGCAAAAGATAATTCGCTTAGGATATTTCGATGAACGAATTAACCGACCAAAAAGACCTTATTCTTAGCGGAGCGCTGCGCGCAGTATCGCTGACAGACAAATATGATTTGGATGCAGACACTGTTTTCGTGACGGGCACGCAAGCGCTCGTGCGATTATGCCTGCTTCAGGCGCAGCTTGACAGTAAATCAGGGCTGAATACAGCTGGCTTTGTCTCAGGCTATCGGGGCTCTCCTTTAGGCGCGGTCGATATGCAATTCTCGTCAGCCACGTCAATTCTGAAGGATGCAAATATTCTGTTTGAGCCTGGCCTGAACGAAGATATGGCCGCAACCGCTGTCTGGGGTACCCAGCAAACCCATCTCTATGGCGAGAATACAACAGATGGCGTATTTGCTATCTGGTATGGGAAAGGCCCCGGTGTGGACCGAACGGGCGATGTATTCCGGCATGCGAATATGGCGGGTACAGCTCCGAATGGCGGCGTTATCGCACTATTGGGTGATGACCATACAGGCGAAAGCTCAACGGTCTGTCATCAGAGCGAATATGCGCTTGTTGATGCAATGATGCCTGTGCTCAACCCTGCTAATGTTGAAGAAATTGTCCAGTTTGGTCTGCATGGCTGGGCACTATCGCGGTTTGCAGGTGTCTGGACCGGCATCAAATGTGTAAAAGACAATATAGAATCAACGGCGTCTGTGGCGCTCAATGCTGATGAGTTTAGTGTCAGTCTGCCCAATGAATATGCAATGCCTGAAGAGGGGTTGAATATCCGCCTTGGTGATACGCGCCATAATCAAGAAGCGCGGCTTCACCGGTATAAAGTTGGGGCGATTCAGGCTTATGTGCGGGCCAATCACCTTGACCGTGTTACAGTCGAAGGCGGGTCTCATCCCTCGCTTGGGATTGTTTCAACCGGCAAATCCTATATGGACGTCATTCAGGCACTTGCTGATTTAGGTATTACGCCAGCCCGCGCTGAAGCCCTTGGTTTATCTGTTTATAAGGTTGGTATGTCATGGCCGCTTGAACCAAACGGCATTCGTGATTTTGCTGCTGGAAAAACCCATCTTCTTGTTGTCGAAGAAAAACGCGGCCTTATTGAATCGCAAATGAAGGATGTGTTGTATGGCGTGGCTGATGCGCCAGTCATTATTGGAAAACGCGATGAAGCAGGCGCTGTATTGCTTGCCGAAGAAGGCGGGCTGACCTCTACGCAAGTCGGCATGGCAATCGGCGTTCATCTCCTGAAAGATAGGTCTAGCGATACCGTTGTTGAACAGAATCTATCGCGGCTCTGTCAGGTTGCAGCTCAGGAAATTGCCCCGCTTGGCACCGAGCGTGTCCCCTATTTCTGTGCAGGTTGTCCTCATAACTCATCAACTGTTCTGCCCGAAGGCGCGCGTGGTTATGCTGGTATTGGCTGCCACTGGATGGCGCAATTCATGGAGCGGAATGTTGAAGGGCATACCCATATGGGGGGCGAAGGCGCGAACTGGATCGGCGAAAGCTTTTTTTCAACACGTAATCATATCTTCCAGAATATCGGAGATGGCACATTCAATCATTCCGGACTGATGGCCATCCGTGCCGCCATCGCATCAAAAGTCAATATGACCTACAAAATTCTCTATAATGATGCGGTTGCCATGACGGGCGGGCAAACCCATGAAGGCGATATGACGCCGAAAGAGATTGCTGAGTTAATGGTTGCGTGCGGCGCAAAGCGCACGGTCCTTGTTTGTGATGATTTATCGCGTCATGACGGTATTAGCTACCCAAAAGAGGTCCAGCTTTATCACCGCAGCATGTTGCAACCTGTTCAAGAAGAACTTGCTGCAGTTGAAGGCGTGACAGCGCTGATTTATGACCAGACCTGTGCAACCGAAAAACGTAGGCGCAGAAAACGCGGGCTGATGCCTGATCCAGATGAACGTATTTTTATTAATCCGGATGTCTGTGAGGGGTGCGGTGATTGCGGTGTGCAGTCAAACTGTGTTGCTATTCTGCCGCTTGAAACCGAATTAGGGCGCAAGCGTAAAATCGACCAGTCAGCCTGTAACAAAGATTTCAGCTGTGTCAAAGGGTTCTGCCCCAGCTTTGTGACTGTGAAGGGCGCAACAATTCATAAGCCGGATGCGGTGATGGCGCTCAGTGATGAGGTGCCGTTACCAGCCGCAGCTCTCTCGCTTGATAGGCCCGTCAGCATTATTCTGACAGGTGTTGGTGGGACAGGTGTTGTTACCATTGGCGCTCTGCTTGGTATGGCAGCGCATCTTGAAGGCAAGGGGTGCGGTATTATCGATATGGCCGGTTTGGCGCAAAAAGGTGGGGCTGTAACAAGTCATATCAGGATCGGGCGTACACCAGAGGATATTTCAGCTATTCGGATTGGCCCTGGAGGCGGCGATGTTCTACTCGGCTGTGACATGCTGGTGAGTGCTACCTCATCTTTGTTGAAACTGCTCAGCCCGGATGCTCATATTGTGGCAAATAATTATGAAATGCCAACCGGTGATTTTACCCGCGATGCCGATGCGTTTCTGCCAACCGATGCAATGGCGGCGCGGCTAACACAAGCTGTGCCAGCTGGCCAGTCATGTCAAATGAACGCAACAGGTCTTGCGACCAGCTTGCTGGGTGATGCGATTGCCTCAAACCTCTTCTTGCTCGGCGTTGCATGGCAGCGTGGTCTTGTGCCGTTAAGCCTTGAGTCTATGAGCGAAGCTATCCGGCTAAATGGTGTTGCTATCGACCAGAGCTTGCAAGCCTTTAATTGGGGCCGGCGGTGGGTGGTAGATGAGCATAGCGTTATGCAATCTGCAGGATTGGCTGGCATGTATATTCATAAACCAATTGATGATATTGATGAGCTAATTGCAGACCGGATGACGCGGCTCACGGCCTATCAGAATGCTGATTATGCTGACCGGTTTAAGGCTAGAATGGATGCGGTTCGGGCATGTGATGCAGGCGCTCACTCTGCGCTGTCAATCGCGGCAGCACGCGGGCTGTATAAAATGATGGCGATTAAGGACGAATATGAAGTTGCGCGTCTTTATACTGATGGCGCCTTTGCAGCCGCTCTTAAAAAACAGTTTGATGGCGATGTAAGCCTCTCCTTCCATTTAGCGCCGCCGATTCTGTCTGGTATGGATGCTGTGACAGGACGGCCTGTAAAGCGTCGCTTTGGTGGCTGGATGATGTCAGTTATGCGCGGACTTGCAAAGATGAAAGGCCTGCGGGGTGGTATGTTTGATATTTTCGGGTACACCCAAGAGCGTCGCGGCGAGCGCGCCTTCCTGGCGCGGTATGAAAGCCTGCTCGATAGGGTTTGTTCTGATATAACCCTTGATAATTACGACATTGCAGTTTCTCTTGCATCAATACCAGATGATGTGAGGGGCTTCGGCCCGGTAAGAGAGAGACATATGCAAATGGCAGGGCGCCAAATCGATGTGCTCCTAGAACAGTTTTCCAGCGCAAGTGCTTCGAAGGTAAAAAATTGAAAAAAACGTGCAAATAGGCTATTCAGCTTGCGAGCGATAATAAATGTGAATAGCAGGGCTATAACAAGGATAAATCATGACTTATACACCGCCATTGAACGATATGAAATTTGCGCTTCGCTACCTATCCGGTTTTGATGATGTCGTAAAACTGCCAGCCTTTTCAGAAATCAGTCTCGACCTAGCAGATGCGATTTTCGATGAAGCAGGTAAGCTGGCGGCCGATGTAATCGCCCCGCTAAACCATCCCTCAGATCAACAAGGCGCGGTTCGCAATCAAGATGGTAGCGTGACAACCCCTGATGGTTTCAAGCAGGCCTATCAAGCGATGGGTGAGGGCGGATGGACTGCGATGGAAGCTGCTGAGACCTACGGTGGTCAGAATATGCCTATGGTCATTAGTGCCGCGGTTAATGAGATGTGGCAGTCTGCTAGCCTTGCATTCAGCTTATGCCATCTGTTAACTCAAGGGCAGATTTTTGCGCTTGGGAAATCTGCGTCCGAAGAACAGAAAAAAACCTATCTGCCTCCGATGATCGAAGGTCGCTGGACAGGGACAATGAACCTAACTGAACCACAGGCCGGAACAGATCTTGCCGCCATCAAGTCGCGCGCAATCAAACAGGATGATGGTAGCTACCGCATTACAGGTCAGAAAATCTATATCACCTATGGTGAGCATGATATGGCGGAGAACATCATTCATCTGGTGTTGGCACGAACGCCTGATGCACCGGACGGTGTTAAAGGTATTTCTGTCTTTCTTGTACCGAAAATTTTGGTCAATGCAGATGGAACACTTGGCGAAGCTAACGATGTGAGGTGCCTGTCTATTGAGAAGAAATTAGGCATAAAAGGTTCCCCAACAGCTGTCCTGCAATATGGTGAAAATGGCGGGGCTACTGGATATCTGGTTGGTGAGGAAAATAAGGGCCTTGGGATCATGTTTGGTATGATGAACCATGCCCGCTTTGCTGTTGGCCTGCAGGGATTATCGATTGCTGAACGCGCCTATCAGCAGGCGGTCGATTATGCCCAGAACAGAATTCAAGGCACGCCTCTCGACCGCAAAGCTGGGGACCCGATTTCCCATCACCCCGATGTGCTCCGCCTATTATCTGTCATGCGGGCTGAATTAGAAGCCATGCGCGCCCTTCTTCTTGTTGGTGGTGCAGCTCTTGATACTGCACATAATGGCAACGAGGCGGAACGTGCCGCCGCTGATACCCGCGCATCCTTGCTAATTCCCATTCTCAAAGGCTGGCTGACAGAACGATCTGTTGCCATGGCATCAGATGCTGTACAGGTGCATGGCGGTATGGGCTTTATTGAAGAAACAGGGGCTGCACAACATTTCCGTGATAGCCGTATTCTGCCAATATATGAAGGCACAACAGCGATTCAGGCAAATGATCTTATCTTTCGAAAAACCTTGCGTGACAATGGCGTAGCTGTTCGGGAATTACTGGCTGAGATTAGTGCTGACATGAAGGGTGTTGATGCTTCATTAGCTGACCCTATGCACAAAGCGGTTGCGGCCACGGATGATACTCTAGAGCATCTTCTCGCTGCAGCGAATGACCCGCGTAGGGCTGCTGTTAGCGGTGTGAACTGGCTTATGCAACTTGGTATTCTATGTGGCGGATGGATGATGGCGCGCTCTGCAAAGGCCGCAGAAAATGGAGCATCAGCTGATTTTTCCGCTGAATTCCTTATGGCAAAACAGACAACATCTCTTATCTACATCCAGCAATGTTTGCCGCAGCTCTTTAGTTTGTCTGAAATGATTTGTAATGGGGATGATTCAGTTTTGCGTATGCAGCCTGAATGGTTGTTGCGTGCATAATATAATAAAGATGCTGAGTATGATACACCTACAGCCAAAATGCGATGCCCTATTCCACTGACCTCTAATTTAGAAATATCGGAGTGATGCGCAAATGAGCAAGGATTACAGTTTTGATACCCTGAGCCTGCATGCAGGCCAGACACCTGATGAACGTCATGGTTCGCGTGCTGTGCCTATCCATCAGACAACATCCTATGTGTTTCAGGATACACGTCATGCTGCCGCACTCTATAATATGGAAATTGGCGGGCATCTATATAGCCGGATTTCAAACCCGACTGTAGCAGTGTTAGAGCAAAGGCTTGCTGCATTGGAAGGAGCGGCTGCGTGTACTGCTACCGCATCTGGTATGGCGGCTTTGTCATCTGTGTTAATGACGATATGTTCGGCAGGTGATCATATCGTTGCGTCATCGCAACTTTACGGTGCAAATATCAATCTGCTCAAATATACATTTCCTCGCTTTGGGATTACAACTACCTTTGTAAATGTAATAGACCCAACCGCATTAGCTGCGGCTATCCAGCCGAATACCAAACTGATTTTTGGAGAAGTGGTTGGCAATCCTGGCCTTGATATCATGGATGTTGATGCTGTTGGTGCGATTGCTGATGAGGCAGGCATTCCGCTCATTCTTGATGCCACCTTTAATACCCCCTACCTTCTCAAGCCGCTTGAACATGGTGCCTCTATTGTTGTTCATTCCCTGACCAAATGGATTGGCGGACATGGTATTGCTATTGGCGGCGCGGTACTTGATGGTGGCCGATTTGACTGGGGCGCATCTGATAAGTTTCCAACCATTGCCTCAGCGCATTATGCGATGGATGGCATTAATTTTTATGAAGAATTCGGGCCGACGGCAATGACGGCAAAATTACGCGCCGAAATGATGTATAATTTTGGTCCATGTCTCTCGCAGACAAATGCGTTTCATCTGCTTCAGGGGATAGAAACACTGCCTCTTCGTATGCAGCGGCATATTGAAAATACTAATGCGCTTCTGTCTTATCTTAGCGCCCATGATGATGTTGCATGGGTACGCCATCCCCATCTTGAAACACATCCGCAGCATGAATTGGCGAAACGGCTTATGCCCAAAGGAGCGGGTTCGATCATTACCTTTGGGGTAAAAGGGGGGCGTGATGCAGGGCGTGCCTTTATTGAAGCTGTTGAGCTCTCCTCCCATCTTGCCAATGTGGGCGATGCCAAGACACTTGTCATTCATCCTGCTAGCACAACCCATTCCCATATTGATCCCGATGCTATGAAAGATGGCGGCCTGAGTGATGATATGATCAGGCTGTCTGTTGGACTTGAGGATATTGAAGATATCAAAGCTGATTTTGATGTTGGTTTTAAAGCTGCAAAACGGCTGATAGCACCCCGTGCGGCAGAATAAAGGGCAATCAAGATGAAGGTGAATTGTGGCGGTATACCTATCCATATTGCTTCAGGTGGGCGGGACTTTGTGACTGGGCAGAAGACAATCGTAATGCTTCATGGTAGTGGACAAAGCCATCTAACATGGGTCCAGCAAAGTCGCTATTTTGCCTATGAGGGATATAATGTTATTGCACCTGACCTGCCTGGGCATGGGCTATCAAGCGGCACACCGCTGCAGACAATTGAAGATATGTCTGATTTTATGCATGTGCTCATAGGACAGCTTGGCTGCGGCCCGGTTGTCTTTATTGGGCATTCTCAGGGCTGTCTTGTTGGCCTTGATATGGCTGCCCGCTATCAGGACGATCTTGATCAGCTGGTGTTGATTGCTGGAGGGCTTTCTATTCCGGTAAATGATTATCTTGTCGACGCATCTCAGAATAAACTCGATAAGGCTATCAACATGATGACGGGTTGGGGGCATAGCCAAATTGCACATAAGTATGACAATGAGTTGCCAGGGCATTCCCATCTTGGGTTTGGCCGCGCGCTGATGGCATCAAATGATGTCAACGCGCTGCATGCTGACCTATCCGCCTGTAAAGCATATGGTGGCGGCGCAGATGCTGCTGCCGCGGTAAAAGTGCCAACATTAGTGATTTTGGCGGCGGCTGATAAAATGACACCAGTCAAATCTGGCCGTGCTATGGCGGCAGCCATCACTGGTGCTGAGCTTGTTGAAGTAGTAGGAGCTGGTCATATGTTGCCAGCTGAAAAACCGCTTCAGGTTAATCATCACATCACTCGGTTTTTGTCCGCATAGAGCGCACGGACGACCAGATGCCTCACTCCTTTTATGATGGTAAGACGTTATTAGTTAAGAAAGGTCACCTCTTATGACACAGTCTGAATTCTCTCATATTGCTGTGATTGGTGCAGGAACTATGGGAAGCGGCATTGCGGCGCAGATTGCGAATGCTGGACTACCGGTTTTGTTGCTTGATTTACCTGCGAAGGATGCAGGTATGCCAGCTCCTGCAGAAGCAGCTATTCAGAAACTTATCCGTTCTGACCCACCGCAATTAATGAGCCGTGATAATGCACAGCTGATTACGGCAGGGACAATTGATGGTGATTTTCACCAATTATCTAAGTGTGATTTAATCATCGAAGCTGTTATCGAACAGCTCCCTGTAAAGCAGGCTCTGTATCGCCGGCTTGATGAGACAGTGTCTGCTGACTGTGTGATTACATCTAACACATCAACCATCCCAATTAGCTTGCTGGTTGAGGGAATGCCGAACTCCTTTGCTCAGCGGTTTGCTATTACGCACTATTTCAATCCTGTGCGGTTTATGCGCTTGCTTGAACTTGTACGCGGCGCGCATACAGATGCTGGCATAATGGATAGGCTCGCACGATTTAACGATGAAACCCTTGGTAAAGGTGTTGTACAATGTGGGGATACACCAGGCTTCCTTGGAAATCGTATTGGTGTTTATGCACTTCAGGTTGGGATGCATGAAGCCTTGAATAGCGCTATTCCGATCGAAGATGCCGACGCGCTCGTAGGCCGCCCAATGGGCATTCCAAAAACAGGAATTTTCGGGCTCTATGACCTTATCGGGGTTGATTTGATGTCGGATGTGGTAACCTCATTACGCACAATCTTGCCGGATAGTGATGATTTTCATTCTGTCGGGGTCGATCATCAGAGAGTCACTCAGATGATTGCTGATGGCTATACAGGCAACAAAGGAAAGGGTGGGTTTTATCGCCATGGAGCAGAAGGGCGTGAAGTTCAGGATAGTCTGACGGATACTAATCAGCTTGTCTGGCGGCAGGTGAAATCAGACTTGCCAGAGGCAGCGCAACGCGCGGCTGAAGCAGATGCCCGCAATGAAGATCCTATTAGTCCGGTTTTGGATGATACTAGTCCAGCAGGGCAATACGCAAAACGCGTTCTGGTGCGCATCTTATCCTACGCCGCTTCACTTATCCCTGATATCACCGCATCACCTCAAGATATTGATGATGCAATGAAACTCGGCTTTAACTGGCAGCGTGGCCCATTTGAGCTTATTGATGCCATTGGTATTGACCGTTTGCGTGCGCTCGCTATTGAAGCAGATTGGCCGCTTCCCGCTCAGCTGATGAACCGGTCGCGATCCTATTATGACACGAGCACCTCTGTTCTTCGCGTGGATATCGAGGGGCGGGGCTATCAGATGATAAACCTGCCAGAAGGGGTGATGCGTTTTCATATGATGCGCAAGACAACGCCTGTAATTATGTGCAATGAAGCAGCAAGCCTTTATCGGTTAGATGGTGATTTGCGGCTTATTGAATTTCATTCAAAGGCGAATGCCTTAAATGATAAATCAATGGAAATTGTTGCTGCAGCGGCGGCCGATCATGGCGCTGGTATTCTTGTTCATAATGACGCGCAGCATTTTTCGGCTGGGGTTGATCTCAATCAATTCCGTGCCTTTATTCAGGCAGGTGACTGGACTGAAATGGACGCCTTTCTGGCACGGTTTCAGCGCGCGGTCAAAGCACTGAAATACACCCCTGTTCCGGTTATAGGGGTGCCGTCCGGTCTTGGTGCTGGGGGCGGTTTTGAAGTCTTGATGCATTGTGACAAGCTGGTGGCTCACAATAATATCACAGTGGGTCTTGTAGAGGCTGGTGTTGGTGTTGTGCCAAGTGGCGGCGGGGTAAAAGAAACCTATTTACGCTGGTATGAGGCAACTAATGACTGGAATGAAGCAGCATGGCAGACATGGATGCAAATCGGCTATGGTAAAACAGGATCATCACCGCAGCTTGCAGCCCGTCTGCAATATTTCCGCACTGGTCATGATAAGTCTGTGATGAGCCGTGACCGTCTGATGTCTGCAGCACTTGCAGAAATGGCGGTGCTCCAGCAGGGATATCAGGCGCCAACAGAGCCGCAGGTAAGGCTTGCAGACCATGCTCTTATCACAAAAATGGAGAGCTTCATGAGTGAAGGTGTTGCCCGTGGTGACTTCTTTGATCATGACAAAACGGTTGCGATGCAGATTGCAACAATCATCGTATCTGACCAAGGTCAAGCGCAGGAAAGTGACGAGCAGGCCCTTTACGACCGCGAAAGACGGGCTTTCCTGATGTTGGCAAAAACTGAAAAGACCGGCTTGCGCATTAATGCCATGCTTAACGGGCAGGGCGCCCTTCGCAATTAGGACTGTTTTTG
>CATISA010000011.1 GCA_949529445.1 Alphaproteobacteria bacterium UBA4588 | reverse complement strand
CTGGGGAAGCGGATGAAGTTGTCTCTCTATTCACAGGGCATTATAATATTCCGCTGGTTCATAAAGATGCGTCTGATTTGTTCCTGACGCGCCTTGAAGGAATTGATGACCCTGAACAAAAGCGCAAGATTATTGGAGCCAGCTTTATTGAAGTATTTGATGAAGAGGCAGCAAAAATAACGAATGCAGGTTTTTTGGCTCAGGGCACCCTTTATCCAGATGTGATAGAATCTGTTTCTGCAGCAGGCGGCCAGCATGTCACCATTAAATCGCATCATAATGTCGGTGGATTACCTGATGACATGGATCTGGAGCTTGTGGAGCCACTGCGCATGCTATTTAAGGATGAGGTGAGGGCGCTGGGGCGTGAACTTGGCATGCCAGAGACACTTGTTGGCCGGCATCCGTTCCCCGGCCCAGGCCTTGCTATCCGGATCCCCGGCATGATTACGCGCGAAAAGCTTAATATTCTGCGCGAAGCAGATGCGGTTTACCTAGACGCTATTCGTAAAGCAGGACTCTATGATGAGATTTGGCAAGCCTTTGCTGTGTTAATACCAGTTAAGACTGTCGGAGTAATGGGTGATGCGCGGTCCTACGAATATGTTTGCGCCTTACGGGCGGTCACCTCAACTGACGGGATGACAGCAGAAAGCTACGGCTTTGAGCATGATTTTCTAACTCAAGTCGCGACCCGTCTTGTAAATGAAGTCAAAGGCGTGAACCGCGTTGTCTATGATATTACAAGCAAACCTCCCGGCACGATTGAATGGGAGTAAAGTTAATATTTTATCTAATTGATTTTATGAAAATGAAAAAAGTTAGACACTTTCTGCATACTTAATATGCTCAGTTCTAGGGAAAAAATGAGGCAGAGAAAATATGTTGCTAAAGAAGATATTAGAGTGGTTTGGGGTACTTACTGCAATAGCATATTCACTGTTAGTTGCCTCGAATACTGGCCATGAAGTTTTTGGGTTTTCTTTGCTTTTTATCTCCGCCATTTCAATCGGGATATGGGCTCTCTTTTACAAGCACTACGGTATTTTATTGCTTCAGTTTTTCTATGCTGCTGCTGGTGTAATCGGTGTAGTTAGATGGCTGTAGCTAGGCTCAGTTTGGTCCTATGCTTAATGCATTTTGGTAAGGACTAACTATATGTTTGATTGTCGAGTGGGAGGTATATTGTGAAAATTCGGCCTTTCTGTTTGGTTGATATGGACGCCGTTATTGCATTATGGCAGGCGTGTGAGCTAATACGGCCTTGGAATAATCCGCATTTTGATATTTTGCGCAAACTAAAGGTTCAGAGCTCTTTATTTGTTGTTGGTGAGCAGGGCTCAGATATCATCGCTACCGCTATGTTTGGCTATGATGGACATCGTGGCTGGGTTAATTATTTGGCTGTTTTGCCACGCCATCAAAAGCTTGGTTATGCCCGCCAGCTCATGGAATATGGGGAGAGGGCGCTGCTGTCTCTTGGGTGCCCAAAACTTAATCTTCAAATTAGGTCGGATAATATGCAAGCAAGAAGTTTTTATACGTCATTGGGCTATGCTGAGGATGAAGTTGTGTCTTACGGCAAAAGACTGCTTGAAGATGAGAGTTGTTAACATGTCAAAGTTTTTACAGCGATGAATAATTTTCTAGCTTGGGAAGATTCTTCGAGATGTAGAGTTTGTGTTCAATGTTAGCTGAATCTGAGGACGGTATGTATACGAAACGAGCGCTTTAGAATTCTTACGGCATCACCTAGTGTTCCTGACGGTGCAAACAGCATATAGAGTTATACATTTGAAGTAATGTAAGTTTAAGATTTACAAATTTTTTATCTCATGATGATGTGTAACCTGATTAATACTTCTATCTCTTAGGTGCCGGTATGTCTTCTTTTTCATTTTCCACGCCCGATTTTGATATTTATGCTATGCATGAAGTTGCAGAGCTGAACGTCAAACCTCTTGGTCTTGAGATTCAGTGGGCTGACGGAATGGTCAGTCATCACCTTGCCCCTAATTTGCGTGAGCATGCAGCAGAGCCGCATACATCACATCCCATAACAAGAGAGACGATGGTTGAGCCGCAGGATATACCTGTTGAATTTGCCATCACCTCAGCGCAACTACTCGATAACGGATTTGTTTCTGTTACGTTTTCACACACACTTTCTGCAGATGATACTGGGACATGTATCTATCATCCAGGATGGCTCTATCAGACCGGCTTGTCGCCAGATACAGATTTTGGCGCTGATGTTTCACCTGTTCTGTGGGATGCGATGACATTTCATGATATTCCGAAAATTGACGGCTCACTTGTGCTGGATGATACCGAAGAATTCCATCGTTTTTTGCTGTCGATCGCCCGGTATGGTGTTGCTATTGTGCGCGGCCTGTCTCCCGAACCTGAAATGATTGAAAAGCTTCCGGGGAAGATAGGTGTAATTCGGACCTCCAATTTTGGTCATATCTTTGATGTTGAAACAAAGCCAGAAGCAGACTCAAACGCCTATACCTCGGTTGAATTGCGGGCCCATACAGATCTTGCGACACGTGAATATATGCCGGGGCTTCAATTTCTATTTTGTCTTCAAAATGATGCTACTGGGGGGCATTCAACGCTTTCTGACGGGTTTGCGGTTGCCGAATTTATTCGCAAGCAAGACCCAGAGATGTTTCGCCTACTCTCAACTGTGCCGCTTGATTTTGCCAATAAGGCTGCCACATCCGATTATCGGATGGCGGTGCCGTTATTTCACAATAATGAATATGGCCAGCTTATCGAGGTACGGTGGACTACGTGGCTGAGAGCACCTTTGCGCGGGACACTAGAAGAAATGGCGCTGATTCATCAGGCGCAACGTCATGCTTATTTGCTTGGGAATAATGAGGCGTTTAAGGTGAGCTTCAAGCTCGAGCCAGGTGATATGATGTGCTTTGATAACCGCAGAATATTGCACGGGCGGACATCCTTTGACCCCACAAGTGGAGGGCGTCGATTGCGGGGATGCTATGTGGAACGTGAAGAGCTATGGTCTGCATTGCGTATCGCTGCGCGTCAGAAAAGAGCTGCTAATCAAAACCAATCTTAATAGCTGTGTTATTTTGCTATTCCTCACAGGCTATTTTACGGTACAGGCAATGACATTATCTATGTTTGTTCTCATCATATATGCCAGTATTATCGCTTTCTGTGCCGATAATCTCTGCTCTCATTTGTTGAAACGCCATGTCTAATATGTCTGATTTGCCAACTGATACAGTAAAATTTCAGCCACAACCGTCTCTGCAGGGTTGGTTTATCTGGTCGCTAGCAGCGTTGTCATTTGGCTATGCCTTTTTCCACCGGGTTGCGCCAAGTGTTATGGTGTCTGATCTCATGGGGGAATTTGCCATCGGTGGTGCGATGCTGGGAACATTATCTGCATTATATTTCTACCCCTATGTCCTGCTTCAGATACCGCTCGGGGCCTTGCTTGAGCAGTTTGGTACCCGCTTGTTACTTGGCTGTGCCTTATTGTTGACAGCGGTTGGAACATTTTTGTTTGGGGCTGCTGATATAATCGAACTAGCCTATTTTGGCAGGGTGCTGATCGGAATTGGCTCATCGGTTGCCTTTCTTGGCGCCCTCGCGCTGGCTTCGAGATGGTTTCCCGCAAGCCGTGCTGCCTTTTTGGCAGGTCTTGCGATGTTTTTTGCAATGTCTTGTGGAACACTCGCACAGGCGCCATTAGCATTGCTTGTCGACCAGATAGGCTGGCGGGCCTGTATGACAGCATTAGGGTTTATCGGAATTGGCCTGTGCCTTATCGTGTTTTCTTTTGTACGCAATGCTCCGTCCCCTGGTCAGACGAAAACACCACCTGGAAAAAGCTGGCAGATCGTCTGGCAAGGCGTTAGTTCAGCCATTATTTTGCCGGATGTCTGGAAAATTGCGATTGTCGCCGCCTGTCTGTCTGGTCCAATGCTTGCTCTTGGCGGACTCTGGGGAACACCGTATTTGATGGAATCCTATGGTCTTGAACGCCCTAATGCAGCGTTTCTGATGTCTTTTATCTTGCTCGGCTGGGCCGTAGGCGCCCCTATCAGCGGCATGGTCTCTGACCATCTTGGTTGGCGGAAAATCGTTCTTGTCTGCGCGTCACTTGGTGTTGTTTTTGGCCTAGCTATGCTGATTTTCTTCCCACAGCTTCCATTATGGCTGCTTGTATGTGTTATCACGCTTATTGGCTTTTCAGGTGGTGGTATGGCTGCAACATATGCTCTTGTGCAGGAAATTATGCCATCCCATCTTGGTGCTGCATCGACAGGTATTGTAAATTCCATGACTGTTGCATCAGGGGCACTTCTGCAACCGGTTGTGGGCATACTACTAGATATAATGTGGGATGGAAATATCAGTGCTGGTGTTCGTTTGTATGATGCAGGTGATTACAGGCTTGCATTTCTTTGCATTCTTGGCTCTGCGGTGATTGGTCTTATCGCGGCACTCAGTCTGAGTGAGGTGCCGTTGGTTAAGCTTAAGAAATAGGATAGATACCTTGTCATGACAGGCTTTCGGTCTTACTAATGTCACGGTCAGGTTATGGTCATCATTCATAGCTCTCAGCAATGTTTATTCGTAGCTCATCAAAAAGGGTAATAGCATGAGATCAACAAAGATTGTCGCAACGCTTGGTCCCTCATCGTCACAAAAGCATGAGATTGCTTCTCTGGTTGATGCAGGTGTGAATGTCTTTCGGTTGAATTTCAGCCATGGAAGCCATGAAGAACAAGCGCAGAGAGTGCAAATTATTCGTGAAATCGAAGCAGAAACAGGGCGACCAGTGGCTATTCTTGCAGATATGCAGGGACCAAAATATCGGATTGGTGCTGTTGATGTGCCGTTTCAGATTACCGAAGGGCAGACAGTTCTTTTCTACCTGCCTGACGATGCCGGCGCGGCGCCAGAATCTTGTCTAGAGAGTGAGGACACAAAACTGTCTCTACCTCATCCTGAAATCATGGCAGCTCTTATTCCAGGTGCCCGTTTGCTTATGGATGATGGTAAGCTTCGTTTTGCTGTGAATTCAGTTAAATCAGACCATTTCATCGCGACTGTGACCACTGGTGGAACCGTGTCGAGCCGCAAGGGTGTTAATCTGCCAGATGTGCCTTTGGATGTAACAGCATTGACCGACAAGGATCGACTTGATCTTGAATTTGTCTTACCACTTGATATTGACTGGATTGCGTTATCTTTTGTTCAGCGCGCCCAAGATATCATTGATGCGCGAGCAATTATCAAGGGACGGGCGGGAATTATTGCAAAAATTGAAAAACCAACCGCGCTGGTTGAAATTGATGATATTATTAATGCTGCGGACGGCATTATGGTTGCGCGCGGCGATCTGGGTGTTGAATTACCACCACAAGCCGTACCGTCTATCCAGAAGCAGCTGGTAACAAAATGCCGGTCGGTTGGTAAGCCAGTCATTGTTGCAACCCAAATGCTAGAGAGCATGATAAAGACCCCAACACCAACCCGTGCTGAAGCGTCAGATGTTGCGGGCGCCGTATTTGAAGGCGCCGATGCTGTGATGTTGTCAGCTGAAACAGCGGCCGGCGATTACCCACGCCAAGCCGTTGAGATGATGGCAGCGATTGCTGGTGAAGCAGAAGCTCATATCGCGGCCCATGAAAACGATGGCCCGCCGCTGCTCGAGGTTGAAAATTCTATCTATCATGCTGTTGCTGAGGCAGCGGCGCGGCTGGCAGATGTTGTTGATGCTGCAGCAATTATCGTTTTCACTGCATCTGGTAATACAGCAGTGCGTCTTGCACGTGAACGTCCAAAACGGCCACTTCTGGTTCTATCGCCTTCGGTTGCTGTAGGACGTAAATTGCAGCTTCTATGGGGAGTGCAGACAAGCCAGCAGGCAGAAACTGGTTATGAAGATGCTGTTGATGGTGCCATAAAGCTGGTAAAAGAGCGCGGCATAGCCCAGCAAGGGCAGTCGGTTGTCATGGTATCGGGGCTACCTTTTGGTCTTGCAGGCTCAACAAATGCTTTACGGGTTATTGCGCTTTAATCCTGTTTGATAAGGGTAGGCATTTGGCAACATAAAGAGATTTATGGTTATTTTTGTATCAGCTTGCCACTTCATTTGATTCCGCCATAGACTCTCGTCTCAAAGATTATTATTTTACCTTATTATTTTCGGAACCCTCTTGTGGGGCTATTTTAGTTATTTCATGTTGTTGGATATCATAATGTCGCCTCATCGCGAGATACCTTTATTAAGTGGGCGGCGCATTTCAAAAAGATTTGGCACCTTCACCGCGAATGACGACATCAATTTTGATATCCACGAAGGAGAAATTCATGCTCTTCTGGGTGAAAATGGTGCGGGAAAATCAACCTTCGTAAAGCTTGTCTATGGGCTACTCTCTCCTGATAATGGGCAATTTTTATGGCATGGAACGCCCGTTGATATTTCTAGCCCTCAAGCAGCCCGTGATATGGGAATCGGAATGGTCTTTCAGCATTTTTCGCTGTTTGATGTGCTGAGCGTTGCTGAAAATATCCAGCTTGCCCTGCCAGCCGGTCTATCGCTCAGGGAGGTAAAGGAGCGGGTTATCACTGTTTCGGCAGAATATGGCATGACACTCTCGCCCGATGCACGGGTGGGCGATTTGTCTGTTGGAGAGCAACAACGCGTCGAAATCTTGCGCTGTTTATTGCAAGACCCCTCATTATTGATTCTTGACGAGCCAACCTCTGTGTTAACCCCGCAGGAAGCTGAACAGCTTTTTGCTGTATTGCGGCGGCTGCGTGATGATGGCTGTGCTATTCTGTTTATTTCCCATAAGCTTGACGAAATTAAAGCGTTGACCAGCAAAGCTACAATTCTGAGGTCGGGCAAAAAAGTTGTGACCTGTGATAGCGCCTCAACGTCAGCAAAAGAGCTTGCTGAACTGATGGTGGGCGCCGCCCTTGATAATAGCATGCGAACACCACCTGTCTCCCACAGTGAAGCAGATAGTCTATTCTGTTTGGATCAGGTAAGCCGCCCTGCAGCAACGCCTTTTGCGACAGGTCTGAAGGATATTTCTTTGTCCGTCACGCACGGTGAAATTCTTGGTATCGCAGGGATTGCAGGGAATGGTCAGACTGAATTGATGGAAGTGCTATCAGGCGAAGCCATTGGTGATGCAATAGTTGGCAATGTGATGCTGGATGGCGTATCTATTACTGAGCTCGGGCCGGATATGCGACGCCAGAAAGGTATGCGGTGTGTTCCTGAAGAGCGAAATGGGCATGGAGCCATTGTTAATATGAGCCTGTCTGAAAATGCGCTGCTTACCGCATCGCACGAGTCAGATAACGTGTCTGCTTCAGGTTTGGTAAGCTGGGCGAAATGTCGTGCGTTGAGCCGCAAGATTGTGGGCTCATATGATGTACGCACACCCCACCAAGATCCAGTCGCAGGAAGCTTATCTGGTGGTAATTTGCAGAAATTTTTAATTGGCAGAGAAATGATGAGCCGTCCCCGCTTGCTGATTGTTGCCCAGCCAACATGGGGGGTGGATATCGGTGCGGCTCAGGCTATCAGGGCTGCAATGCGCCATCTTCTTGAGGATGGTGCAGCCATTATTATTATTTCGCAGGATCTCGAAGAATTACTGGTTATGTCACATCGTATTTGCGTCTTGAACCAAGGCCAGTTAAGCGACCCGTTGCCGACACGAGATGTGACAGCTGAATCTATTGGCCTGATGATGGGCGGTATGGCAAACGCGGTTGTGGAGCGCGCCGTATGATCCGCCTCAGCCCCCGCCAAAATGTCTCACCAAATCATTTGCTTCTTGTTCCAGTTCTGTCTGTTCTGCTGTCTATTTGTCTGGGTGGGATGATTTTTGCGGCACTTGGCTATAACGCACTAGAAGCATTATATCAGTTTTTTGTTGCTCCGTTGTTGCGACCTGACCAGATAGGTAATCTTTTTGTAAAGGCCTGCCCGCTGATTATTATCGGGACCGGTTTGGTATTCTGTTATCGTGCCAATATCTGGAATATTGGCGCTGAAGGTCAGCTAATTTTTGGGGCATTAGGAGCTGGCTGGATAGCGTTGTATCTTCCTGAATCGTGGCACTTTATGATGCTACCGCTAATGATTCTGGGCGGGATGATCGGCGGCGCCCTTCTGGCAGCTGTTCCCGCCTTTCTGAAAACGCGCTTTCAGACCAATGAAATTCTAGTATCACTGATGCTGACCTATGTCGCTGGATTAGTGATTGACTGGTTGGTTCGAGGGCCATGGCGAGACCCACTGTCCTTTGGCTTTCCATTGACGCCGTATTATCCTGACGCGGCGCTTATCGGGAAATTGTCATTGCCGGTCATTGGCAAACTTGGCCAGCTTCACTGGGGTATTTTGATTGCCGTGGGTATATCAGCGTTAGGATGGTTCATTCTCAGCCTAACACTTGCTGGATTTAGAGTCCGCGTTTCTGGTGATGCACCGCGTGCTGCCCGTTTTGCTGGCTTTAGCCCGACTATTGTTACATTTTCCGTGTTGCTTGTATCAGGCGCTCTGGCAGGCCTAGCGGGTATGGTGGAGGTCTCTGCCAATATTGGCCAGTTGCAGCCCCATATTTCATTCGGATATGGGTTTACTGCTATTATTGTTGCGTTTCTTGCGCGGCTTAACCCTGCGGCGGTAATCCTAGCGGCTCTCATTGTCGCCTTGAGCGAACTAGGCGGTGATTCAGCTCAGATTGCCATGGGTATCCCGAAAGTCGTCACAGGGGTATTTAAAGGTATTTTGCTCTTTATGTTACTAGCAGGCGAGACAATCACGCGTTATGAGCTGTCTTTGGATATGCGCATGATAAGCAGAAAAATGAGCAAAGGAGATGCAGATGTATGATGACTTACTGCTCACTGTTTTGCTGACCTCTGTTCCTCTTATTCTTGCGGCAACCGGAGAGCTGGTTGTGGAGCGTAGCGGCGTTCTTAATCTTGGTGTTGAAGGTATGATGTTGATGGGCGCTGTTGCTGGATTTGGTGTAACATCTCTGTCAGCCTCTCCTTATTTCGGTATGCTTGGGGGGGCTACTGCGGGGGCAGTTACCGCTGCTCTTTTTGGGTTTTTTGTGCTGGGTCTTGCAACTAACCAAGTTGCGACTGGTCTTGCTTTGACAATTTTTGGTACGGGATTATCGGGCTTAATTGGTGCGCCGCTCGTTGGCCAAGCGATAGACGGCCTGCCAGCCTTTATCGTGCCGGTCCTTTCTGATATTCCGGTCGTAGGCGTACTATTTAGCCTTGATGTGCTGGCTTATGTGTCAATCGGGCTTGTTGCTAGCACCTCATTTGTGTTGTTTCGAACGCGGCTAGGGCTTGTTATCAGGGCTGTTGGTGATAATGCGACGAGCGCTCATGCGCTTGGCTATTCTGTTTTAAAAGTGCGGTTTTATGCTGTAATATTTGGCGGCATGATGGCTGGTCTATCGGGCGCTTATCTACCCCTTGTGCTGACCCCTCATTGGGCTGAAGGTATGACTGCAGGGCGTGGCTGGATAGCGCTTGCACTTGTTGTCTTTGCCTCATGGCAGCCATGGCGTGTTGTTGGCGGCGCTGTACTGTTTGGTGGTGTCACGATTATGCAGCTTGCAGGACAAGCGCGCGGCTGGTCAGTGTCGCCGCAATTTCTCTCAATGCTTCCCTATCTTGCAACGATTATTGTTCTTGTTGCAATGTCCCGCGGTGGTCGGGCAGAGCGCGGTGCGCCTGCTCAGCTTGGCCGTATTTTTCTTCCTCCACGATAACGGTTACTAAGGAGTTTTTTTTATGCAAAAAATAATAGGATTTATTGCACTTATAGGTATTGCGATTGGCATAGCCTGGTGGTCTATGAAATCTCAGGATGAGGCTCAGCAAGCTGATGCTGTATCATCTGACCCACTAAAAGTTGGCTTTGTCTATTTAACAAATCCAGGTGATCATGGCTGGACATATGCACATGAAGTTGGGCGGCAGGATTTGCAAGCTCATTTTGGTGATAAAATCGAGACTAATTTTGTAGAAAATGTTGCTGAAGGCCCAGATGCAGCGCGCGTCATTCGTGAGTTGGTAGAACAGGGAAATGAAGTGATTTTCACGACATCCTTTGGTTATATGGACCCAACACTAAAGGTGTCTAAAGAATTTCCAAATGTAAAATTCCACCACATCACTGGCTATAAGCGCTCTGAAAATATGGCAACGGGTAATATTCGCTTCTATGAAGGACGCTATGTCCAAGGTGTTGTTGCTGGCTTAATGACCAAAACAAACAAGATTGGCTATCTTGGCGCGTTCCCGATTCCTGAAGTTATTCAGGGCATCAACGCCTTTGCCAGCGGTCTTCGTTCGGTCAATAAAGAGGCAAGTATTTCAGTTGTCTGGGTGAATAGCTGGTATGATCCTGTGAAGGAGTCTGATGCAGCCAAGGTTTTGATTGCTGAAGGTGCTGATATGCTCGCACAGCATACAGATAGTCCGGCAATGCTTCAGACAGCAGAAAAAGCTGGCGTTAAAGGCTTTGGTCAGTCATCAGATATGCATGAATTTGCACCAAACGCTCAGCTATTCTCTTCAGTCAATAACTGGGGGCCATACTATATCCAGCAGGTTCAGCAGGTAATGGATGGTAGCTGGACAACAGGTGAGGGCCCTGACCATTGGGCTGGAAACACATGGAATGGCCTCAGCGATGACTATCTCGTCCTGACGGAATTTAAAAACATGCCAGCTGATGTTGCTGCCAAAGCAGCTGCAGCTCGTGATGGCATTGCCAGTGGCAGCTTGAATATCTTTGAAGGTCCGATGATGGATAATAAAGGTAATCAAATTCTGCCAGCTGGCACCGTATTAGATGATGGTGGTCTCTGGGCGATGAACTATTATTTAGATGGTGTGCTTGGCGATCTGCCAAACTAAGTTGAGCCCTATCTAAGTGAACTATTTAATGAAAGCAGGCCCTCTCAAATCGAAGGCCTGCTTTTGTTTTATGAAAAAAATGCTTCCTAGCGTAGAAAGGGAGGGTGAAAGCAGTTCTTCTCTTTGCTATTACCAGAGGGGTGTCTCATAATGATGAGGGCAGTGCTGGAAATCTAAGGATGTCGCTAAAAGGGTGAAAAATGGATTTTTCATTACCAGATGAACTAGAAGCTATTCGCGCAAAAACGCACGATTTTATTGCTGGTGAGGTGATGCCGCTTGAGTCTGATCCTGCCAATTACGACGAACATGAAAATATCCGACTTGATGTACTAGAGCAGGCTCGTATCAAAGCCAAGGCAGTCGGGCTATGGGCACCCCAAGCCCATAAAGATAGAGGCGGGATGGGTTTGCCTATCATTGGCTGGGCGGCCATGTATGAAGAAGCAAACAGATCTATTTTTGGCCCTGCGGTACTTAATTGTGCTGCTCCGGATGATGGTAATATCAATCTGCTCTCGAAAATTGGCACTGAGGCACAGAAAGACTGGTTTTTACAACCCCTTATTGATGGAAAGGTTCGCTCGTCTTTTGCTATGACAGAGCCAGCACCGGGCAGTGGTTCTGACCCAGGTATGATGCTGACAACCGCAACTGCACAAGGCGATAACTGGTCTATAAGAGGCAGGAAATGGTATATTACAGGCGCAGCAGAAGCAGCCCATTTTATTATTGTTGCGCGTACCTCTGATGATCCACGCAAAGGTTTGAGCGCATTTCTCTTCCATAAAGACCAACCTGGCTGGCATATTGAGCGCCGCATTCCAATTATGGGACCAGAAGAGCATGGTGGCCATTGTGAGCTCGTATTTGATAATCTGATTATTCCTGATGAAAACAGGCTAATGGAGATTGGTGATGGCCTGAAAGTGACCCAAATTCGGCTAGGGCCAGCGCGGCTAACCCATTGTATGCGCTGGCTAGGGCTTGCGAAACGGGCGATGGAAATTGCAGCAGATTATACTGAAAACCGGATGGGATTCGGTATCAAGCTTGCTGACCGAGAATCTGTACAGATAAAGATGGGCGACCTTGCCCATGATATTCAAGTTGGCCGGTTGCTTGTTATGCATGCTGCTTGGAAGCTGGATTCAGGTGATTTTGCGCGCAAAGAAGTCTCATCAGCAAAGGTACATGTTGCACATACTCTGCATAAGGCGGTGGATACAGCTATCCAGCTCTGTGGGGCAAAGGGTTATTCTAAAGATTTAATTCTGGAATGGATTTATCGCTACGCACGCCAAGCACGTCTGGTTGATGGGGCAGATGAAGTTCATAAGATGGTTTTAGCGAAATTTTATACACGAGAAGGTAGTGAATTCTGGCATTGGGGAGAGTAGCGCCTTGCCGCACCATTTTGCGGGTCTGTCTGACTGGTTAAGTGAGCAGAGCGGCGCTACCAATATCATAGTGAATGCTGCTCAGAAATTATCGGGAGGGGCCATTCAGGAAAACTGGCTGTTGTCTGTTTCAGTCGGGCAGGCAGGACGTTGGCTTGAGGCAGGTGATAGCCAGCTTGTTTTGCGCACAGACGCACCTTCATCATTGAGCGTATCGCATGGCCGGCACGAAGAGTTTGTATTGATGAGCGTCGCCTATGCGGCAGGCGTTGCCGTGCCGCAGCCTTTTGCCTTATGCACAGATCTTGATATTATCGGTACGCCGTTTTTCATCATGCAGGCAATGTCTGGTGAAGGGCAGGGACGAAAACTTGCAAGACATCCGGACAGGTCACGCTTTGGCGGAGAACTTGTTCGCCAATTAGGAACAGAAATGGCGCGTATTCATGCCATTACCCCGTCCGAAAAGGCGTTATCATTTCTTTCGGATTTGCCTGTCAGCATGTCACCCGCCCGCCACCGAATTGCCGAATGCCGTCAGGGGCTGGATGCATTGCCGCAGGGGCACCCGGTCTGTGAATACGCACTTAACTGGCTGGAAGATAATCTTGCCGTCTGGGAAGCAGAAAATAGCGCATTAACGCTTACACATCGCGATTTCAGAACAGGGAATTTTCTGGTGAATGATGGACAGCTTACCGCCATTCTGGATTGGGAATTTGCTGGATGGTCGCATCCTGCTGAAGATATTGCTTGGCTTTGTGCGCGCTGCTGGCGGTTTGGTAATAATAGCGACATTGTTGGAGGGCTGGCCGGGTTTGATGAATTTGCCGCTGGCTATGAGTCAATTGCACCAAATAGCATCGATGGAAACGCCTTGCCCTATTGGCAGGTAATGGCAGAGTTGCGATGGGCCGTGATTGCGCTTCATCAGGCAGAGCGGAATAATTCTGGTGCTGAAATATCACTTGAATTGGCTCTTTCAGGGTTTATGGCTGCCGAGATGGAATATAATATGCTGGCGCTTATCAAAGAGGTCTCATCAGGAGCAGGTGGAGGCGCATTATGAAACAGACACTACCTCGTCGCGCTGCCCTCATTGCCGCTATCCTCAGAGAAGTTGAAGACAAGCTTAACCCGGCTAAGCTAGGTAATCGCTACAGCCACGCTATGGTCCGACGCGCTTTGTCTATTCTTCAGCGTGAGCTTGACAGTGAAGTATCTGGGCCGGTAGGGCTTGATTATCCTATTTGGCAGTATTTTGGTGAAAAAGAGAACGATGCGAACTGGCTTGCAGGCGCGTTGAGACGCCGAACGATAACAAACCAGTCTCACCATGAGGTAGAGGCTGTGTTGACCAAATATGTGACAGTTAAACTAGCTACCTATAATCCAGATTTTCTCGACCAGAGTTTTCAAGAGTAACATAAGAGAGTACAACTGCCGTCTCAGTGGCAGCGTATAAAAGGAGAAAGCAGATATGATGCAAGGCATGATGATGCATCGACCGTTACTAATTTCAGATATTCTGGAATTTGCAGCAACGGCATATTCTGATCAGGAAATTATCTCGCGCCGTGTAGAGGGCGATATCCATCGTGCAACATATGCGCAGACAAGAGGGCGCGTTTCACAACTGTCTCATGCGCTTGTTGAGCTTGGTGTGGGGCCGAGCGACCGCGTGGCAACTCTAGCCTGGAACGGTTATCGTCATTTTGAGCTCTATTACGGGGTTTCGGGGATGGGCGCTGTGTGTCACACAATCAACCCACGCCTGCCTGCTGAGCAAATAGAATATATAATCTCACATGCTGAAGATACGATTCTATTTTTAGAGTTTACCTTCGTTGAGATGATCGAAAAGCTAAAAGACAGACTGCCAAGCGGGTTGCGCTATGTGGTGATGACAGATGAGGCGCATATGCCGTCATCGAGCACCTTGTCACCATTATGCTATGAGACATTGTTGGAAGGGCATCCAACCAATTTTGACTGGCCGGAGCTTGATGAAAATACCGCAGCCTCCCTGTGCTATACATCGGGGACAACTGGCAATCCCAAAGGGGCACTTTATTCGCATCGTTCAACAGTTTTGCATGCAATGACAGCGGCCTTATCATTCATGAATGCACTTGGTGAGGGACGGAAAATTCTGCCAGCTGTGCCACTTTTCCATGTCAATGCGTGGGGTCTTCCTTATAGCTGTCCGCTTGTTGGCGCATCTTTGGTCATGCCAGGTCCGGGGCTTGATGGTGATAGCCTATTTGAATTGATGGATGCCGAGTCGGTTTATTCCATGTGGGGCGTCCCAACCGTATTCCAGGGCTTGCTTGCAACGATGCAGGAAAAAGGCCGTGCACCAAATGGATTATGTGATGCTGTTATTGGTGGCTCGGCTGTCACCCAGTCACTGATAGATGCTTATCGCGAAAATGGTGTTGAAGTCTGTCATGCATGGGGGATGACAGAACTGAGCCCGCTTGGCACGCAAGGTAACTTGCCCGCCGGAATGGAATCGAGCCCAAAACAGGAACGTGATGCTTTTAAACTTGCCCAAGGACGGCGTCTATTTAGTGTTCAGATGAAGCTAGTTGATGATAATGGCGCAACAGTTGCGCATGACGGCGTAAGCCCAGGGGAGCTTTACGTCCGAGGTAACTCAACCATCTCAGCATATTATCAGAATGAAGCGGCAACCTTGTCAGCGATAGACGCTGATGGTTGGTTCAGAACTGGTGATGTTGCTACGCTGGATGCCAGAGGTTGTCTGACGATTACTGACCGTGCTAAAGATTTGATCAAGTCAGGTGGGGAATGGATTAGTTCTCTTGATATTGAAAATGTTGCAATGTCTCATCCTGATGTAAGCCAATGTGCCGTGATCGCTGTGCCGCATGAGAAGTGGGGTGAACGCCCGCTTTTGGTTGTTGTGCCTGAAGCAAAGAGCACACCTGACCTGTCAGGTATTTTAGCGCTTATTGGAGAGCATGTCTCTTCCTGGCAGGTGCCAGATGGTATTGTGGTTACCGATAATCTGCCTCTTGCGCCAACGGGTAAAATTTCTAAAAAAGACCTGCGGGAAATATATGCCAATTATGTTTTTCCACAAAAATAATAGGCAGAAAAACCATTTTGTAAGTTTCTAAAATTATGAAATAAAACAATAAATATTTAATTCTCTAAAAACAGGACTAAATTAGTCTTTTATTGTTGATTTTCTCTTTTTGGTTTGCTAGTTGATAGTGAGTTTAATAATCATTCGCAATAAAGGTAACTTTTATCATGTCTCTCTCTATCGTTCCAAAGATGTCAGACAGTTTTTCCCGCATGGGAAAAATAGCACTGTCGGCAGCTCTCATTTCTACCTCTATTGCCGTTGGTTTTGGCGTCGAAAGCAACACAGCACATGCTGGCGACCTGAATATCTATTCCTATCGGTCACCTATTTTACTAGAGCCGTTCCTTACAAAATATACCGCAAAGACGGGGACAAGATTTAATGTTGTTCATGCACCACAGGGTCTTGTTACGCGGCTTAAGTCAGAAGGATCGGCGACTAAAGCTGACCTTGTACTAACTGTTGATGTGAGCCGGGTTGAAGAACTCGCAGATACAGGGTTGCTGGATAGACTAAATTCACCTGTGATAAACAAAAATGTTCCAGCTCATTTGCGTGATGTATCAGATACATGGACGGC
This sequence comes from Alphaproteobacteria bacterium UBA4588, assembly GCA_949529445.1. Taxonomy (GTDB): domain Bacteria; phylum Pseudomonadota; class Alphaproteobacteria; order Puniceispirillales; family Puniceispirillaceae; genus UBA4588. The sequence continues at coordinate 7,152 of CATISA010000011.1, read as the reverse complement.
ACTATCATTGCGGGCGCGCATTGTTGTTGCCTCTGATGCAGTGAAGGATGGTGAGATCAATCGGATTGAAGATTTGGTAGATCCAAAATGGAAGGGTCGCATCTGTACTCGCAAAGGCAGCCATGTGTATAACCGTGCACTTCTGGCATCTCTCATTGCCCATCATGGCGAAGAAAAAGCCGAAACATGGGCGCAGAGCCTTGTGAGCAATCTTGCCCGCAAACCACAAGGAAATGACCGTGCGCAGGCAAAGGCCATCTGGGCGGGCGAATGTGATGTTGCTATCATGAATAGTTACTATTTTGGCAAAATGAAGTTCAATAATAAACAGCCAGAACAGCAGGACTGGGCAAAGGCACTCACCCTAATGTTTCTTAATCAGGACGACCGCGGACAGCATGTGAATATTTCAGCAGGTGGTATTGTGAAAACATCGGATAATAAGGAAGAAGCTATGGCCTTTCTTGAGTGGCTCACAAGTGATGAAGCCCAGCAGATTTATGCCTCTGTAAATTATGAATATCCTGTTAATCCAGCTGTTCCAGCCGATAATGAGGTTGCGTCTTGGGGGCAATTTAAAGTTGACCAGCTTCCGATAAGTACAATTGCAAAATTATCACCAGCAGCTCAGATAATTATTGACCGCACTGGGTGGTAAAAATTATTCGCCGATGACCATTCCCTTTGGTCACGATGAAGGTAAAGGAGAGGTATACCTCTCCTTTACTGATCGCTGACTTATCGTTAGTTAAAGGATAGACTATCGATATGGCATTCTACCGTGCTAGAGGCTTTTTCAAGGGGGATAATATTGTTTGGTGGGTCTGCTTTTTTTGCTGGATTCTTGATTAGCCTATCGTTAATTCTTGCTATTGGCGCTCAGAATACATTTGTTCTACAGCAGGGATTAAAGCGTCAGCATATTTTACCGCTTATCCTGTTTTGTTCTTTCTCGGATGCTTTTCTTATATGCCTTGGGGTTTTGGGTTTTGGCACGCTGCTGGAACCTATCTTTCAGAAATATGCAGATTTCATGCTATGTGGTGCTGCTATTTGGCTTGGGGGGTATGGTATTTTGCGCTTACGAGAAGCCTCCCGAAGCTCAGTTTTGGCATTGTCTGGAGATGCTGTTTCTAGCTTGAAACTTGTCCTGAGCACTGCCGCTATCCTGACATTTGCTAATCCACATGTATATCTCGATACAATTGTGCTTATTGGGACGCTGTCATCTGTTTATGCGGGTGAGCAAAAAGGAGCATTTGCATTTGGGGCGATGAGTGCCAGCTTTGTCTTTTTTACAGCTCTTGGCTATGGTGCATATCTTCTAAGCCCGCTGATGACGAGTGTGCGTTCTTGGCGTATTATTGATATGATAACAGGTTTTCTGATGCTTGGATTTGCAGCGATTATGCTGTTTCAGACAAGCTGGATAGCGGGCGTGCTGGCCAGCTAGCATAAAGCCGCCCGTTGTTAATCTAGATCTTCGCTCAAGACAATGATGTTGATGTTATAACAAACATCATCATCTTCATCATCACGATAGACAGTACCGAAAGTTTCGCCATTGAGCTGGAATTCAACAGAATCACCTGTTTCAGGGCGATTTACCAATGAAATATCATTATTGCCAAAACGATGGCGTAAATAGCGCTGTAGCTTTTCAACTTCGGTGGAGGTCATAAATAGGCCCCTTTTGTAGGGTTGTATCACAGTGATTAGATTGCAGGAATAAGGTATTAAGCAGTAATTTCGCCTCTTCCAGCGGTGAGATGATGGCTCATCAAGTTTAATTTGTCCATAGAAGAATCCTACCCATGGCGTGCGATCTGCCCCCCATAAGCAGGCCATGCAGGCCGGGTTGCAACATCCTGAGTGCCACAATGGCTACAGCGCATATGAACGCCTAGCTCGGGTACGGGGAAAAGTGGCCCAAGGCGGTCGATAAGCGGTGCAGGCGGTAGCTCTGCATTATGCCCACAACGATTGCACCAGCAAAATATATGTAAAGACTGCTCATCTAGCTGTGCTAATGTGACAGGCTTTATCTGGTCTGATTTTTTTAGATCTTTTTCCTTGAAAGCCCCCATTTTTACGCTGTTTAACTCCCCACATATTTTATGCTATGTAACTTATAATGTTCTTGTTTTGTTCTAATTTAGATTATGCTTATCATCAAGGCAAGATGAAACAGTTTTTATATTTATGAAAAGGGTGAGGGGGCGGTCAGCCTCTGCTTCGGGCTATCCTTTGATAAGCCGGGGGAGGCGGTGAAGATAGGAAATAAGTTCTGGCAGACGGGTTGTTTTAAACAATATTTTATTTTTGTCTTGAAGAATGAACTGAGATTTATCTTGTCCCTTTAGCAGCTTTTTCTCAATTGTAAGGAGTGGATATTCGTGGGCATGTTTAAAGATTGAGAACATTGCGCTGGCATTGATATGGTCTAAGGCATAATCCCGCCATTCACCAGAGGCAACACGCACCGAATAGGCAGACAAGATAGAAGACAGCTCAGAGCGCGTAAAATAAAGAGGTTTTGCTTTTTTTCGTGTCAGGTGATGAAGTGACATAATGCGTTAAATACATATCCTTTTAGCTATAACCATGGCAGAGTTTTTCGCTGATTTTTAAAACTGACCTGTTCTGAAAGTAAGGTCAAGACTACTCTTGTAACAAACGACTAAGAGGCAAAGCAAAATTCCTATGTCACTTGGTAAACAAATCACTGGAAAAACATACTGAATAAACAGTATAACAGCCTGACACAACAAACCCTCTGTTGAGGAAACATTCTAGTAATAGGCACTGTCGAGGCAATTATGGCTGATATCTTTGATGAAATTAATGAAGAATTGAAGCAGGACAGGATGTCTGCGTTATGGGCGCGATATGGGGTATATCTCATGGTTGCTACTGGTGTGGTTATTGCGGTTGTGGTGTTTACACAAACCTATAAGCAATGGCAGGTCAGCCAGAATGAACAGGCTGCAGAGACATTCTATCAGGCGATGATAAGTGATGATGCCGCAGCGGCGTTTGAGGTGGGGCGCAATGACCTTACCGAAGGATATCAGATGCTTGCTGATTTTAAGATTGCATCGGATAAAGCGACCTCTGGCGATAAGCAAGGGGCTGAAGAGCTTTATCTCGAGCTCTCGAAGCATGATGATATCGCGCCTCTTTACCGTGACCTTGCCCTGCTTTTGGCAGCAATGAACGCACCGGAAAGCCGGACACCAGATAACGTTATCACGATGCTGGCACCGCTCACAGATGGGTCAGGACCATTTCAGGGTCTGGCGCTAGAGGTGGCAGCTGGGGCTGATGTGGAAGCTGGACGGGTAGATGCAGCGATAGAAAAACTGAGCCAGATTGAACAGCTTGCGGATGTGTCTGCACCGCTGCGCCAGCGTAGTGTCGAGCTGAAAAAGATTTTAGGGGAACGCTAATGCGCTGCATTTCGGCCCGTCTTACTGGAGTTATGCTTCTAGGCTTGTCTGCTGCGTTTCTCAGCGCCTGTTCTGAAAGTGAACTTATTCTGCCCGGGGAACGCGAATCTGTTTTATTTCAGACCCAGAGCTTTGCTGTTAATGCTCATAGATCAGCCTCACAAGCTATACTTGGAACGCCCGTTAACAATCCGGCATCCGGTCATCCAGGTGTATCATCAGGCCATGATGGTGGTCATCTAAGCCTTGAGTTACCATTACGCAAATTATGGTCAGTCTCTATTAAGTCTGTTGATAATAACCTTAATCAGCTTTCCCAACCTGTCATTGCAGCAGGTAGAGTGGTGGCACTTGGCGGCGATGGTGTCTTAAACGCATTTGAACTGGAAACAGGAAGCCGTCTCTGGTCAGTAGAATTGAATCCTGATGAACAAGAAATTTATCCGGGCATTGCTGGTGGTATAGCCGCGTCCGATACAATCGTTGCGGCCCATAGATCACGAAACACACTGTCTGTTATGGATGCAGCAACAGGCGCACTCTTGTGGAATGTTGCCCATGACGTTGCTTTGCGCGGTGCTCCAACAATCATTGCTAACGAGCTTATTGCTGTTACAGATATGGACGGACGCGTTTTTGTTTACCAGCTGTCAGATGGTAGCCTATTCTGGCAACGCATAGGATTACCAGTGAATACCATTATTTATGGTGCTACTTCGCCTGCCTTTAACGGCAATGAGCTTGTAGTTGCTGGTGCTGGTGGTGAGGTGTCGGTTCATAAAATTCAGACAGGTGACTTATTATGGACAGACACGTTAGCTAGTTTGCTACCAAACACGCCGCTTCAAAGTCTGGGCGATATTCTAGCCCATCCAGTTCATGACGGACGTCGGGTCTATGTTGTCAGTCAAGCAGGACGCTTTGCTGCGTTTGACGCCCAGTCAGGGTTTCTGGCATGGGAGCATCCTTTTGCTGGCTCTCAGCTTCCATGGATAGCTGGCGATAGCATTTATCTTGTTACGTTAACAGGGCGTTTGGTGTCGCTACAGCTTTCAGATGGCACGATTAGATGGGTATCAAAGCTTAAAGGAGCCCTGTCAGAGGGTGAGGTTGTGAGCGATGATGCTCCAATTTATCTTGGTCCCATTGTTGCCTCTGGTCAGGTTTTGCTATTGTCAAAACATGGCCGGATTTTCCGATTTGATGCGATGAACGGCAATGCGCTTGGCTCAACCAGCATTAATGGGTCTTTCGATACACCACCAACAGTAGCATCTGGTCATTTTGTAACGCTCTCTTCGAGCGGTAAATTGACAGTCATGCGATAATCTGATGGCTGTAACCATTGCAATTGTTGGCCGTCCTAATGTTGGTAAATCTACCTTGTTTAACCGGTTGACTGGGAAGCGTCATGCTATTGTGGATGACCAGCCGGGCGTCACACGTGACCGGCGTGAGGGTGATGCTTATCTTGCCAGTATGCGCTTTAAGCTTATTGATACCGCAGGGCTTGAGCAGGCAAAGTCAGGTACTCTTGAAGCCCGCATGCGCGGGCAGACTGAAATGGCGATAAGTGAAGCTGATATTACCTTTCTTGTTGTTGATGCCCGGTCAGGTATTTTGCCCGATGATGTCTATTTCGCGCGTGAGATTCGCAGAAGCGGAGTGCCGGTTATCCTGCTTGCGAATAAATGCGAAGGCAAGAAGGGAGCTGAAGCTATTGCAGATTCCTGGCAACTCGGTCTTGGCGAAGCTGTTCCCATTTCAGCGGCTCATGGGGATGGTTTATCTGACATTTTTGATGCCCTTCTGGCTGTTGGCCGCGACCTTGGGCTTGAGGCCAGCTTGTTTGGTGAAGAACAGCCTATTGAAGATGAAGAAATTCCGTTTGAAGAGCCTGACGGTGAGGAACCCGATGTCTGGATAGATCCAGAAGCAAATTCTGCCATTAGAATTGCGATTGTTGGCCGGCCAAATATGGGAAAATCTACGCTTGTGAATACGCTTGTGGGCGAAGCACGGTTGCTAACCGGCCCCGAGGCAGGAATTACACGTGACTCTATTACCCTGCCATTTCGGCGGGAGAATAGGGATTACCAGCTAGTTGATACAGCGGGCATCCGTCGTCAGGCACGGGTGATTGATAAAGTTGAAAAACTGATGGTTAATGATGCAGAACGTGCCATTCAATTTGCTAAAATCTGTGTGCTGATGCTAGATGCGCGTCAACCGCCACATAAACAGGATATGGCGATTGCACGTCATATTGCTGATGAAGGGCGGGCGCTCGTCATTGCGGCAAATATGTGGGATGATGTTGTTGATAAACAGGCTTCTCTTACCGCCATCAAAGACCGGTTGAGTACCTCACTTGCACAAATGCGTGGTGTTCCGGTTGTGCCAATATCTGGGCTTTATGGTCGTGGCCTTGATAGGCTGATGCAGGCCACCGATGATATTCATAATATCTGGAACACACGTATTTCAACGGGTCGGTTAAATAAATGGCTTGAAATTATGCTTGAAGCGCATCCGCCGCCACTCTCGCAAGGTCGGCGTATTCGTATCCGTTATATGACACAAGTACGGACCCGACCTCCTACATTCGCGTTATTCACAAGCCGTCCCTCTGATATGCCAGAAAGCTATTTACGCTATCTTATTGGTGGATTGCGGAATGACTTTGGCTTGCAAGGTGTTCCGGTGCGAATGGTTATGCGCAAAGGCGCGAACCCTTATGTGAAATCATAAACTATCTGATGTGAGCTGATGACCCAGTGCTGTTGCTAACTTATCTAGCAGACTGGTTATTGCAGCTACCTTATTTGTGCGAACACCAAAAGGTGGAGCAACATATAATCCGCGATTGATTTCAACCTGCAGCACTGAGATAGCGCCTTTTACTAGTTTCCTATGCACAGATGTTGGCGCTGGTAGACCATAATGGCGGGTGATATAGCCCCCTGCATAAGGGTTATTCCAACTCCATTGATAGGGTGTACTCTTCATTATCCTGTCGACTGTTTGAACAAGCCTTTCAGGAAGCGTAGCGCCATAAAGATTGCCAAAGATAAAGTCAGGTAATGCACCGCGAATATGCGCCTGCTTTGCTGGCATGGAATGAATATCCATCACTAAAATATGAGAATGATTGCGTTGCGCCGTGGCAAGCAGATCGCTTAGCCTATGATGAAAAGGTCGATAGAATTTTTGCAGGATAGACTCAGCCTCTACAGAGGAAAGCTGTCTGTCATGGAGCGGCGTTTTAGTTGCAGAAAGGCGTGGAATCACACCATATCCAGCCTTGATGTGAGGGGTGAATATTTTGTCTGATGAGGGTGTAATTTTATCAATAAGTAGGGGATCAAGTGCTGTTTCAGGCCGGTTTAAATCACATAGTGCCCGACAGCATTCTGCTATCAGAACAGGCCGGCTCTCAGAGGCAAGTGGACATGTAATGATGTCCGTACCGGTATCTTCAAGAGACCGAGCCATATCTAAATTTATCGCAGTAAAATAGTCAGTTGAGTAACACCGCCCAGAATGCGGCACAGAAAAAATAATTGGTCCTAATCTGCCAGTTCCCCCGAGAATACGTGGTGCAGGAATATCGGCGTCAGAGAGCAGGGCAGCATCAAGCTGTTCACTGTCGGGCAGTCTATCGGCGCATGAATCATTCATGGTGTGAGGATAGAACCCTTTG
>CATISA010000010.1 GCA_949529445.1 Alphaproteobacteria bacterium UBA4588 | reverse complement strand
CCAATAGTTCTAGTATAGACAGGTCTATTGCGAAGATAAATAGCCGTCAGCACGCCGGCGGCATATCATGGTGTTTTTCAGATTTATGATAAAATGGAAACGGTCTTAAGCTGATGGGTAACTTTATACCCCGAATCGGTGGTTTAGCTGAGGTAAAATTTTATCCCCGCTTCCTGTGGATAAAGTTGTGGAACACTTGCTTCTCTAGGGCAAATAGTGGCGGATTTCTGCCCTTTGAAGCATTTTGCTTAAAAAAACAGCAATTTTATAATAGCCATATTTTACAATTAGTTAATCTAAATCAAGTAAAAAGAAATGATATGTTTTAGTCTTTTGACATCATTTAAGACAATTTCGTGACTGTGATAAATAAGGTGTGTAAAACTAACCTATTTTGCCCCCTAAATTTGGGATATTAGGAATAGAGAATAAAACCCAACAAAAACAATTGCCCACACCCGAGTGATGATGTTTCCCTTGAGAGTTATCCAGCAAATAAGGGTTGTTGAAAGCATCAGAATTGGAAGTGTTGGTGCCAAAATATCATCAGGTGCCGGAAGCGGGGCAGTCAGTCCTGCGATACCCAAAACAGCTGAAAGATTAAAAATATTTGAACCAATAATACTACTCAACGCAATATCATTGCGTCGGTGCAGCACGCTTGCCAAGATGGCAATAATTTCAGGTAAGGATGTGCCGACTGCAATAATGGTTAACCCGATGACTGTCTGGCTGAGACCAAGGGCATGGGCGAGGTTTACACCGCCTTCAACAAATAGATCAGCTCCGATGATAAGACCTATGACGCCGCCGATACAATATAAGCTTGCCCGCCAGACTGCGAGGGACTTGTCACTATCTTTGCCTATCTTGTCGGATGGATTAAAGCGATAGGCTGACCAGAGTTGAAGGCCCATATAAGCAAAAAAGCTACTTATTAGAATGATGGCTATTACATATCGGCATGCTCCGCCCAGCAGATCAAAGAAGAGAATGACCGTGGCAGCAATAGTAAATACCAGAACAAAAATCTGGTCGCGTGGCTCAACAGTATTTTTTGTCGGGATCGGCATAATCACCGCGCCAAGCCCCAAAACGAGAAGAAGATTTGCAATGTTCGAGCCGAGCAGGTTGCCCCAAGCGATCTCAGATGTACCGACAAGTGCAGCATCAACTGATACCAAGAGCTCTGGCATGGAGGTGCCTGCTGCAATAATGCCAATAGCAATCAGGGGTGCCGGTAACCGCAGATGCTGTGCCAAAGATATTGTTCCTGGCAACAAGACATATCCTCCCCAAAGCAATAGAAGAAGGCCGCCGCTAAGGAGAAATAGTGAAGAAAGCATAGAGCTTTACCTTTGATGTTAGGCGTTAATAGTGGTTATAGTGCGCGCACCTCATGTTTTGACAATGAGGGAGCGCCGCGACCGTGATGGGGAAAATCGTTGCTTTCAGATTATGTTCTTCAGACTGTAACGATGTTGTTTTAATGGATTTAAGCAGGAGAGCAAGGCCCAAGGGTATCTCTTTTTGAATATAGTAGGAGAGTAGGATTATAGGATCCGTGACGACACAGTATCGCCGAAAAATAGCCTGGGCGTTCATAATTATTGCGCCCGTTTTTTTCTGTGCCAACATGATTATTGCCCGCGCGATGGCTGGGATTTTTCCGCCTGCTGCAATGGGGCTCACAAGATGGGGTTTAGTTGCTCTCTTCCTTGCCATTATATTATTCCCACATGTCAGGCAGCATGTAGCAGGCATTCGAACTGAATGGCGGTCACTTGTGCCCTTCTTGGCGGTTTGGGCATGGGCTTGTGTGGCGCTCCTATCTATTTTGCTGGAACGGTGACAACAGCAACTAATATCGGTCTGATTTATGCAGTCTGCCCCCTGATTATCCTGACGCTTAGTGCATATGTCTTTTCCATCTCAATCAAGCTTGGCCAGCTTGCCGGGCTCATTGCCGGATTATGCGGGGTTCTGATTATCATCAAGGGAGATATCTCAGTCATCACTACCATGCAGTTTAATGGAGGTGATTTGCTGGTTGTAATGGGGACACTTGCCTTTGCGGTTTATTCGGTTGGGCTGAAACAGGTCAAAACCAACTTGCCACCACTCCTCAGGCTAGGTGTCATAGCATTTTTGGGGCCGTCTGGCATCTGCCATTTGTTGCTTATGAGGTCTTTATTCAGCACAATATCGTCACCCTGACCCCACAGATTTTCGGGGTTGCTTTTATTCTGGTATTTGTTGCATCCCTTGGTGCCTATCTGTCATTTGGTGTCTTGGTCTCAGAATTAGGTGCAACGCGTGCAGGTACTATTCTATTTTTATCCCCCGTCTATAATGCCGTTCTAGCAGTAACATTATTAGGTGAGGTTCTTGCACAATATCATTTTGTGGGACTTGCACTTATCCTGCCCGGTCTGTGGCTTGCCAATAGATAAGGCAGGCTAGCGTCGCGGCTTGCGACCTGATGGTGGTTGAATAGGAGCATCGATCTCAGCGCGCTGAGGACGTTTTGACGCTTTTGACGCTATAGAGGGTGCCATGCCAGGAGCGTCGAGACCGAGCTGTTTGGCCTCAAGCCGGCGAAGCTCGTCACGCAGACGGGCAGCCTCTTCAAATTCAAGATTAGCGGCGGCATCACGCATCTGTGTTTCAATGTCTGTGATGATGGTTTTTATATCCTTGCCGACATGCGAAGTCCGTCCTCCGACTTTGACATTAACGTGGTCGGCTTTTTCGTAAACTGAGTCCAGAATATCGGCGATATCCTTCTTCACCGTTTGGGGGGTGATACCATGCTCTTTATTCCAACTTTGCTGCCGCTCCCGCCGTCTTTCTGTCTCGTCCAAGGCATACCGCATACTATCTGTAATTCTATCAGCATAGAGAATAACTCTGCCTTCAGCATTCCGGGCAGCCCTACCAATTGTTTGGATGAGCGAAGTGCGGGAACGTAAATAGCCTTCCTTGTCAGCATCCAGAATGCCAACAAGAGCGCATTCTGGAATATCAAGGCCTTCACGCAACAGGTTAATACCTATCAGAACATCAAATACGCCAAGCCGTAAATCACGGATAATCTCAATGCGCTCTAGCGTATCAACATCAGAATGCACATAGCGCACTTTAATGCCGGCTTCATGCATATATTCAGTGAGTGCTTCGGACATTTTCTTTGTCAGGGTTGTTACCAGAACACGGGTGCCGTTCGTTGCGGCATCACGGCATTCTGCAATAATATCGTCCACCTGACTTTCGGTTGGCCTGACAAGGCAGACAGGGTCGATAAGTCCTGTTGGTCGGACAACCTGTTCTGCAAAGACACCGCCCGTGCATTCTAGCTCCCATGTGCCGGGGGTTGCAGATACATAGATTGTTTGAGGGCGAAACTGTTCCCATTCTTCAAATTTCAACGGCCTGTTATCAAGGCAAGAGGGCAAGCGAAAGCCATAGTCTGATAAGGTCGATTTTCGGGCGAAGTCTCCTTTATACATCGCGCCAAT
>CATISA010000009.1 GCA_949529445.1 Alphaproteobacteria bacterium UBA4588 | reverse complement strand
TAAGAGACGAGATAACACCGGCGCCTTTTCTGCCATGAAGCTGGATAACGCTTGCACCCGTTGCATCTGTTTCAATGCGGGCACGCAAATATTCTGCCCGCCCGGCCCGTTTCTTTTGAGAAAACCCTGCCGCAACCCGCACCGTAAACGCAGGCTGAGGCTTGCCACCTGCAAGCCTATCAAGCAGCGGTGCGACGAGTAATTTATAACAGACAAAGGCAGCAACCGGATTTCCGGGCAAGCAGCAGATCAGCTGATTTCCGCGCAACCCCACTGCCATCGGCCGTCCCGGTTTCATAGCAAGCCGCCAGACAAGACAATCAGCGCCACTATCTCGCAAGGCGCCTTGCGTATAATCCTCATCTCCATCTGATGCGCCGCCGGATGACAATATGACATCTGCTGTCTCCAATGCCGTTTTATAGGCCGTAACAAGTGCAGCGCGTTCATCAGGTACGATGCCACCGTCATGAATAGCATGTCCATCAGCTCCCACAAGCGCAGATAGCATGGGCGCATTTGCGTCAAAAACATGCCCCTTCTGTAACGGCATTCCAGGAGCTGTAATTTCATCGCCAGTTGATAAGATAGCAACACGCAATTGTCGTGATACTTTTATGTCCTCTACACCCGCAGCAGAAAGCTGGCCAATAATAGCAGGAGTCAGCTTTTGCCCTGCAGTAAGCAGCACTTCACCCGATGATAGATTCTCACCGCGCGGACGAACATTCATCCCCTGCCTTGCCGGTAGAGCGCATCGCACAAACCCGTCAGATTCTTCGCAATCCTCATGCATGAAAATGCAGTCAGGTCCTGTTGGCATCATCGCACCAGTAAAAATCCGGACGGCCTCACCTTCTTTTATCACACCATCAAAGGGGTGACCTGCACGCGCTGATGCAACAATTCTGAAGGCATGGCCTGGATGATGCGCCAAAAATGCTGCATGAATACCAAACCCGTCAACAGCTGCGTTATCGCTTGGCGGTAAGTCATGATGACTTACCAAATCCTCAGCAGCAAATCTCTTATTAGCCTGCTTTACAGGCACAGTTTCACTGAGGCCTAATGGCGTAAGCTGGGATAAGACGTTATCACGCGCCTCAGCAAGCGGTGTTGTATCTGGATGGCTCATAAAGGGTCATCCATAGATAAATCTGTTTTATGACGGAGCGCGAGAACAAACGCGACAATCGCTGCCTCATCATCAATATCAAAATACGGTATGGGACAATTCTCAGGTATTACATCACAGGCAAGCGCAATGATATGACTATCATCACGATATAAAAAGGGTGCACCAGTCTCAGAACGATGAATTTCTATTTTAGGAACAGCCTCGCTTTTATACCCTTCAACCATAATGATGTCACATGGGCCAAGCTGTTCAATAAGCCTTTCCAAGGACGGTTCAGTGCCACGATGTTCGCTAAAATGGGCCGAGCGCTGGGCTGATGAGACAATCACCTGACAAGCGCCAGCCTTTCTGTGGCGCCAGCTATCTTTTCCAAGAACATCAGCGTCAAATTCGTGATGGGCATGCTTGATTGTCGCAACAGAAAACCCTTGCGATACTAGCGATGAGATCAGCTTCTCAGCCAGCGTGGTCTTACCTGCGCCAGACCAGCCAGCAAGGCCAAAACAAAAAGGGCTGTTCAATGCGCGTGCCATAGCTAGCCTCCGGTCACATTCATGTGGCGGCGAACAGGTGCAGATGTCTGCCGGCGGCTTATCGTAAAATCATGGCCTTTTGGCTTGCGGGCGATTGCCTCAATAATCGCGTCCTTCAAAGCTGGCACACCGCCACCTCTCAAGGCTGCACTTAATGACGCATTGTCATCCTGCCCAAGGCACATATAAAGCTGACCTGTGCAGGTCATGCGGACACGGTTACAACTTTCACAAAAATTATGTGTCATGGGCGTAATAAACCCAAGCCGTTGCCCAGTTTCTTCGACTGTGACATAACGCGCTGGCCCAGCGGACTGATAGAGACTATCTGTGAGGGTGAATTCTTGGGCAAGGCGGGAGCGCACCACCGAAACAGGCAGGTACTGGTCAACCCGGGTTTCATTGCCGATATCACCCATTGGCATGACCTCGATAATTGTCATGTCATAGCCGTGCTGTCCACACCACCGCACCATAGCGCCTAGCTCATCTTCATTAACGCCTTTCAACGCAACAACATTCACTTTGATAGCCAAGCCTGCATCTTGTGCTGCCGCTATCCCGTCAAGAATGATCTGCAATTTACCCCATCTTGTTATTAGGGTAAATTTATCGGCATCTAGCGTATCAAGTGACACATTCAGACGAGTCACGCCTGCCTCAGCAAGCTGATTTGCCATTTTTGTGAGCTGGCTGCCATTGGTTGTGATAGTTACTTCGTCCAGCGCACCAGCTTTTGCTTCAGCGCCCAGTGCCCGAATAAGCTGCATGATATTGCGCCTAACCAGCGGTTCACCGCCCGTAAGCCTGATTTTGCGGGTGCCCATTTCCATAAAGGTCCGGCATACCGTTTCCAGCTCCTCTAGGGTCAGCAATTCTGATTTCGGTAAAAAAGTCATTTCTTCAGACATACAGTAGACGCATCTGAAATCGCACCTATCTGTCACAGAGATGCGAATATAGTCTATTTGTCTTCCAAAGGGATCTGTTAACATGTCAGTTCATCTTAATAAAATTGGATTAATCACCAGCGGCCAGTCGGTCTATTAGCATATAGAACGTTGCAGGTCAGCACCACTCAGTTAGCGCAGTTTTTTATCTATAAGTTCACGATAACATCTTTAACACATCATTGACTTTTTAGCCTAGCGCGATAGCGTTGGCACTCTGAGAAATGAACTCATTTTGGCAACCAGCATATGTTTATTATGATAACTATTCTTTCATTAAGGCGTCAGTATTTTGCGTACTGCATAGCTTTGTTTTTATTTCATGTTAGCCTCAGCGCTATTCCGGCATCAGCAGGCCAACAGCCAATCATTGTTCAATCAACAACCTCCACCCTCAATTCGGGCTTATATGATTATCTTCTGCCGTTTTATCAACGAGCAACAGGAAAGCAGGTCCGGGTGGTAGCAGTTGGAACAGGTCAGGCCCTCAAAAATGCAGAACGATGTGATGGTGATGTTTTGATTGTCCATTCGCGCGAAGATGAAATTAATTTTATCGAACAAGGATTTGGGAGCAGACGATATAATCTGATGTATAACGATTTCGTTCTGCTTGGCCCTTATCATGATCCCGCAGGAATTGCAGACGCCGATAATATTAGCGCCGCCCTGCGCCTGATTGCACAAGCAGGCATCAGATTTGTCTCACGTGGGGATAATAGCGGCACACACAAGGCTGAAAAACGTTTCTGGGAGATAGAAGATAATGTACCAGCTGCCAAGGCAGGTTCATGGTATATTGAATCAGGCCAAGGAATGGGAAGCACGCTTAACCTTGCCGTTCAGATGCAAGGATATGTTTTGTCTGATAGAGCAACTTGGCTTGCCTTCGCAAACAAGCAAAATCACGCCATTTTATTTTCAGGCGACCCAGATATGTTTAATCAATATGGCATTATTCCGATTAGCCCTGATCATTGCCCTAACACCTATAATGAGGATGGGCTTCTCTTTACAAAATGGATGATATCAGAAGCTGGGCAACAGCTCATCAGTGCCTACAAGCGCGGCGGAGAACAACTTTTCTTTCCAAACGCAGACCGGTTTTAATGTCCTGCAACAACCATATAATTTATTTCTGACTGCCAATAGAGCGTCCTGCCCCCTCTGGCATACCAAGCGACTGGTGTGTGGCTGCCAACTCAGCAAATGCCTCTGCAACAGGAGATAACATCGGCACAGCACGGCTTGATCGCAAATTAACATGCAAGCACATCTGCTCACCAGTCGCGACAATAACACCGTCTTGCTGTGTCAGGGTATGAAAAATATGCAGCTTTTTAGCATCTACCCGCAAAATCTGAAGCGACACTGTCAGCCTATCCCCCAGCTTGGCTTCATCCAGATGGCGGATATGCGTCTCTACTGTAAAAAAACTATGTCCATTTGCCAGATAGTCAGCATCCAACCCTGCGCGGCTAAGCAAGACATCAGTTGCTTCGCTCATTACCTGTAAATAGCGGTATTCTGTCATATGGCCATTATAGTCAATCCAGGCTGGCAACACGTCGGTTTCATAACAGGCAAGCGGGCCTTCATCTGTGTCTCTGGCAATCTTATGAGCGGTTTTCCGCAAGTTATTTGTCCAGTCGACAAAACTATTACCAGCACCCCAATGATGCTGTTTTAACACAGCCAGAAAACCAACAAGATTTCGATCTCTAATACGCTCTAATTCTCGCACACTATATGTGCCTGACTGCGCATCCGACTGACTTGCTATCTTATCTATCAGCGCATCATCAAGATCAGGTACATCCATTAGCTTTGTCCATGGCCAGCTTAGCGCTGGACCGAACTGGCTGATAAAGTGCCGCATGCCTGCTTCACCGCCGGCAACGCGATATGTTTCAAACAGACCCATCTGTGCCCAGCGCAGACCAAAGCCATGGGTAATGATATCGTCAATTTCTTGTGTCGTCGCAACGCCGTCCTTGATAAGCCACAAGGCTTCCCGCCAGACAGCTTCTAATAACCTATCCCCAATATGGGCATCAATTTCACGTTTCAGAATAACAGGCTTCATCCCAATATCCTGCAAGAGCGCGGCAGCCTTATGAACAGCACCTTTGCTGCCTTCACCATCGCCACCAACCAGCTCTACGACCGGCAGCAGATAAACAGGATTATAAGGATGGGCGACAATAACTTGTTCAGGATGGGCTAACCCTACCCGCAATTCAGATGGTTTAAATCCTGATGTTGATGACCCAATAATAGCCTCAGGCGCGCACTCCGTTTGGATATCGCCAAGCACCTTATGTTTAATATCAAGTCGTTCTGGAACTGATTCCTGAATCCAATGAGCTCCCGCTACCGCCTGTTTCAAAGTGTCAGCAGATAACAGCTTGCCTTCTTGTGGCATCGGGGCATCAGCAAGCAAAGGAAGACTTAGACGAGCATTATCCAGAACCTCGCCGATTTTGCGCATCGCATCACTATCCAGATCAAACATAGACACATCCCAGCCATTCAGCAGGAACCGGGCAGCCCAGCCACCACCGATGACACCGCCGCCTATAATGGCGGCTTTTTTTGTCTGTCCCATATGCATTTACCTCTTATCAAATCAGCCTTTATGCCGGCATACGCTTTACAAGCTTGAGCTCGGCGCGCACCTCGTCAGGGTTCATGAGTGAGACCCCCATCTTTGTCACAATGCCGGCGGCTCTTTCCACCAGCTGTGCGTTGGTTGCCAGCACACCTTTTTCAAGCCATAAATTATCTTCAAGACCAACTCGGACATTCCCACCCGCCAGGACTGACGCTGCAACATATGCCATCTGGTTGCGGCCAATCGAAAAGGCAGAATAAACCCAGCTTTGTGGTATATTATTGACCATTGCCATAAAGGTATTCAGATCGTCCGGTGCACCCCATGGAATTCCCATGCAGAGCTGAACCATCACAGGATCTTTGATGATACCTTCTTCAACGAGTTGCTTGGCAAACCAAAGATGGCCTGTATCAAATGCTTCGATTTCAGGACGCACGCCAAGGCGTCCCATCATCCCTGCCATTTCACGCAACATACCGGGAGTATTTGTCATGACATAATCAGCTTCAGCAAAATTCATCGTGCCGCAATCTAGAGTGCAGATTTCCGGCAAGCACTCTGCAATATGCGCTACACGTTCTTCTGCACTGACCATATCAGTAGCCGCCTCATTCAACGGCAAGGGGGAAGATGGCGCACCAAACACTATATCTCCGCCCATGCCAGCTGTAAGATTTAAGACAACATCAACATCACTGGCACGAACTCTATCTGTGACCTCCCGATAATATTCCATCTTGCGAGAGGGGGTACCGGTTTCAGGGTCACGTACATGGCAATGCACAACAGCGGCTCCTGCACGTGCCGCATCAATAGCTGCTTCGGCAATTTGCTGTGGACTTCGGGGGACCAGAGGTGACCTATGCTGAGAACTACCTGATCCAGTAATTGCGGCCGTGATAAAAACTTTTTTGCGCATAGAAAGAGGCATAAGTTATCTCCCATCATGGTAACAAAATTAGGTCTTAGCACATTGGCGCATAGTTGGCTCTTTTATCAAGATTTGTCTTATTGATTATGTATTTTCTTTTTCATATACGCTTATGGTCCTAGTTGGTCATCCGGTCTTTATTTTGACATATCTAGTCCAGCTCATGTATCACCAGAGGATAAAGGCATAGTTGCTATTAGCCTTTTTACGACTATCACCCTTATCCTTTACGGGGATGAATTCTATGACGCCGCGCTCAGATAACTTCTTAACTGACACACTACTAGACAGCCTCACATTTAATGATGATGGATTGATACCAGCCATCGCCCAGCAGTTTGACACTGGCGAAGTGCTGATGATGGCATGGATGAATCGGGACTCTCTTATCGAGACCCTTCACTCCTCGCGTGCCTGCTATTTTTCACGCTCCCGTCAGGCATTCTGGCGCAAAGGCGATAGCTCTGGCCATATTCAGACAGTAAAATCGTGTCATATTGATTGTGATGGCGATACCGTTTTATTGCTGGTTGATCAGACTGGCGCTGCCTGCCATGAAGGCACCCGCACCTGTTTTACACGGCTGGTAAGCGCTGATAGCGCTGTTGCTGCAACGGGCCCTGCTCTGCCAGAAAGAAGCACCCGATGAGCTCGTCAGACAAAGATGCACCAAAAATTACTGTTAGCAAGGAAATCATCTGGCATATGACATGCGGCGCCTGCCGTTATTACTGGACCGTACCAACCATGTCCGAGGCCGACAACCCAAGCCGCCGTAGCTGGACATGCCCTCTTTGTGCAACAACCTTAGACGCTATTGAACAGGATGTCTGACAGCAGCGCCTCATAGCCAGTTAGGCTGTGATTTTCTTGAGCGCTGCTTCAAAATTGGCAACAGTTCTGTCAATATTCAACAGCTTATCAAGACCAAATAATCCAATACGGAATGACATATAATCGTCCGGCTCGCCAACTTCTAATGGCACGCCAGCTGCGATCTGAACGCCCTGTTCAGCAAATTTCTTCCCTGTTTTCATGTCGGGATCAGTTGTATAACTTACAATAACAGATGCTGCTTTAAAGCCGTCTGCGGCAACTGATACAAAGCCATGCTGTTCCATCAGAGCGCGCATTTTTATGCCAAGATCTATCTGTGCCTGCTTGATTGTGGCAAAGCCATGGCTTTTGGTTTCCAGCAAGGCATCACGGAAAATTTTCAACCCATCAGTGGGTAAAGTTGCATGATAGGCATGCCCGCCATTTTCATAAGCTTCCATAATTGAAAGCCACTTCCGCAAGTCACAGGCATAAGATGTGCTCACCGTATGCTCGATTGCCGCGCGCCCACGTTCAGACAGCATAACAACCCCAGCACAAGGTGTTGCAGACCAGCCTTTTTGCGGTGCTGTGAGCAACACATCAACACCGAGCTTTTCCATATCAACAAACAACGCCCCAGATGCAACACAATCGAGAATAAACAGACCACCAGCGTCATGCACGGCATCAGCGATTCCGGCAATATAATTGTCAGGCAGGACCATACCAGCAGAGGTTTCAACATGGGGTGCGCAGACGATATCAGGCTTATACAACGCAATATCCGCGACAATGTCGCTCAAAGCTGAGGGGGCAAATGGCTTAAGTTTATTATCACCAGCAGAGTGAGGTTGCTGATTGGCGAAGAGCACTTTTGTTTCAGAAGCAATTTTACCCTTTTCAAAAATTTCTGACCACCGAAAGCTAAACCAGCCATTTCGAACAACAAGACATCTTTTATCGGTGCCAAATTGGCGCGCAATTGCTTCCATACCAAAGGTTCCGCCACCTGGCACAAGGATAGCAGATTTGGCAGAATAGGCCTCTTTCAAGGATGCTGAAACCTCTCGCATCACCGTCTGAAATGACGCTGACATATGATTAAGAGACCGATCGTTAAACACAACAGAATATTCAAGCAGACCATCTGGGTCGATATCTGTTTCAAGAGCAGTAACAATTCCCATTTTGGCGTTCCTTTTCATAATTAGTAACGAAATGCGACCATCATGTAATAGCGGGCGCACAGGTCTCTTCACTTTTCTTACAGCTAAGACGAAACAGTGTTACAATAAGATATGGTGCATAAAAACACTGATGCCAATATCATTACGCTAAAACAATGAAAATTAATTCTCTGTATCAGTAAATTAGCCGGTAAAAGGCCAGATTAGTCATCCAAGGGGCAGGTATAGCTTCTCTGACATTGCAAAGATGGCGATAGAGGAATGACTTTATCCTCAGTTCCGCGCCCTGGCTTCATATACACACACATTCGTTGTCCTGTTTCGTCATCAAAATATTCCCGACGCAACCGGCAATTACTGGCAATTTCTGTTGGAGGAACAGCTCTTCTACGGCATTTCGCTGTTTCTCGTCCCATGATGGTCTGAGGCCATTTAAGCCGCAAATTATCCCATAACGTGCAATGTGCTGAACCTTCATCAGGAACGTAAATACGCCCTTCTGCAACGGCAGGACCAGCTGATAAACCTACCGTGAAAAACACTAATAGGCTTAATAAACTGATAGATGCCAAACGAGTGATTAAGAGTGATTTACGCACAAGCTTTTACTTTCACTAATTCCATTCTCACGCTACAGCCTCAGGATAAGGCTATTCTCTAACTGTTAGTCCTGTTAGGCTGAAACAAGCAGAGAGGTCAGCGCGATTTCTACCTTATTACAGGTAATCTACAGCAAAATTAATAATAGGTGAACGACTTAACATTAGGAAGTCTTACTAAACCAAAAACCGATGTCTGGACATGCTTTCACCGCAATCTTCCATATCCATACTTAAAGATTATTAAGGATGTGCCGTTATACCTTACGAACCACAATGGCAGAACGAACCAACTAGGTGACAGGTAGTATAATGCGCAGGCTCTTATCACATTGCGGAAGTCTAATATTGCTGACGCTGCTAAGCGGCTGTCAGATGTTTATAGATGAACGTACCGAAGCGTTGCTTGTTATTTCCGCAAATGAGTGGACTGACATGCAGCTCAAAATATCAGAGCTTGAAAAAATAACGCGAGAACGAAACAAACCTGTTGCCATTCCAGGGTCTGAATTGATTTCCTTTTCAAGCGAGACAGACGCCTATTTGGCGGGATGTCGAAAGCTTGGCATTGTAGAGGTCAAGCATTACGGGACCTATGATGAGGCCGTAATTCTTATCCGAAACCAAGCGTTTAAAATGGACGCTTCGGTTATTGCCCCACTAGATGCCTATCAGGATAAATCACCCCTGATTGCAGAAGATAGCAGACTTAATTTCATTCAGGGTCGTATATTGCGTTGTCCCAAAACTGACTTGTCAGTTGAAAGTGCCGATAGCAAAGCGCAAAAGGAGACATAATGATGAGTAATATTGTTAGGTTAAAAAAGCGTGGCCAGATTTCACCGGCCGACTGCAACAGTGACAATCTTTCAGATATATTTACTGAGACTCATAATCTCGAAGTATTATCTGCAAAAATTGATCACCTCCTATCAGACATGTCAAACGTAGAACCTATTCCTCAGGCTGTGGCTCTCGCCGCAGGTCGCTATGCCGCTATGCAGTTATTTCAGCTTCATGGGCGCGCACATGCCATGTCATTTTTTGACGATTGCATCACAACAGCAGAAATCTGTCAGGACATCATGAACGAAATGGGTGAAGAATACAGATCAAACTAGGGGGGTCTTGCGCATAACAACCCCTGTGATATCAGCACCGCTATCAATCACAAGACTATCTGCAATAATCTCGCCTGACATCTTTGCATTATCATGCACGACAAGAGCATCTGTTTCGAGAATGCCGGCAAAGATACCATCAATTTTAGCTGTTTTAGACACAGCTACTCCCTCAAAGCGCGCGCCACTATTAATATAGATATTATCGGCGTGAACTTCACCTTCAAAACTACCTTCGATAATGACGGTTTGCTCTTTGGCATGCAGAATACCGCTGAGAGCCATATCGCTAGCGATCAGTGTTGTATCGCTCATGACTTATTCCTGTCTTTATCGGTCTCATTCTGCGGCAGTAATTCAGCGGGCATCATATCAGCAGGGGATGCGTCTCTTGCTGCACTAACGGACGGGGGCGGGGTTTCCCAGTTATGTTTAATCCGGCAATTGAGGGCGGCGCCCCTATCCATCTGCAGCGAGGCATATTCGATTTCACCCAACAGAACTGAGCTCTTCATCACCCAGATAGAATGAGCATGAAGCCTGCCCGTAAAACGTCCAGCCATCACACCAAGTCCAACACTAACATTCCCCTCAAGTGTACCGCTTCTCTCAAGAACAAGCTTGTCCAACTCCAGATCGGCATAGACCTCGCCATGGATATCGACTGCACCCACTTTAGAAATTGTGCCCCGAAAGACTGCACCGGTTCCAAAAACCGATTTTTTTGCAAGGATTTGGCTCATATCGGCCTATTCTTTAGCCGCAGGCGCAGATGATTTTTTCTGCAGAAACTGCCCTTCAACAGTCGCCCCGTCTTCAATTTCAATACGTTTGTAGCTGAGTGATCCATCAATTTTTCCTGATTTCGTGATTAGCAGATTATCAGTCACAATCTCACCAACTACCGTACCAGAAACGCGTACATCAACTGCTTGAATTTTACCAGTGACACTGCCTGTCATCTCAATAATCAGCGATTTACAGGTAATATCGCCGAGATGAGTGCCTGCCAGAAGAATTGCTGCTGGAGACTCAATACTACCCTCGGTTTTAATATCTGAGCCAATAAGGGCCACTTCTTGCACCGAAATGTCTGCTGTTTTTTGCGCCTTGAACATCACAAATTCTCCATTTTCACAGCCGAAACAACAAATACCATAGGTTATTTTGGCTAAATTATGGCCTAGAGCCGTTTTTGACTCAACAAGTAACATAAAGATACGTTATTAATCTTATGTAAAGTTGTATAAATTTGTATATTATAGCGATCGGTGAAGCGCTTTTCGGTTAGGCATGTTATGATGTGTAATCATGAGATGGATCCCCTTCCATGGCTGACTTGATAGCAAACTAGGTTTAGATAACAAAAATTAGAGATGACAAGTTAATGGTCGTTGATGTAATCGATATTCGAAAAAGAATTCAGCGAATTCGGAATGATGTTTCCGATGCGCTAATAGCACGACATGAGCCACAGCCTTATGAAGAACAGCTATCACCCGACGCTGAGCTATCGGTATTACCTGCTGAAATAGCAGAACATCACAAAACGGATGAGGCCAATAAAGAGCCATCTCCCGATAGCAAAATCAAAGCAGAGACCCCCGCTCAAGCAAAGGCTATTTCGAGCTATCGCGGCGTCTCTCATGCTCTTTCGATGCCCTCATTTAATTTGAACATCACAAATCGGCATTCAAGCACATTACTTATTTCCCTCATCATTTTGCAACTCGTCTCTAATCTAATTCTAATCACATTGCTGATGATAAAATTAGGGTAGTGTGAATGGCAGACGAGCTGCAGACATATCCCCAAACATATCAGTATATGCACACACCGATACATAAAAAATGGTCGTTTCTACCTGCTTTTATCTCGCATAATTCGCCTGATATGCGGTTTGTTACGTCCCAGAAACTCTGGTGGCTTCGGGAAAAACGCTATCTTGTTTTTACAGAAACTGGGCCAGTTGAATTTGCCTTTCGTCCGACCATTTTTTTATCTAGCCTTGGTATGCTAACTTCTGTGTTACTGGCGACGATCGCTACATTTCATTTTCTACCGTCGCTTTCACGTTTCATGGAGCAAAATTTTACTGATCAGCTCACCACACAAATAGCTCCGGCCACTGAAAGTGACATCCTCCTCACAACAGACCCAAATCTCACCTCTGATGCCGGTGATTATCTGGCCTTTATGAGAGATAATCTCATCGAATTCATTCTCCCTCAGCCTAGCCCGGTTGTTACAGCTGAGGGAATTGACGGCGCCAGT
>CATISA010000008.1 GCA_949529445.1 Alphaproteobacteria bacterium UBA4588 | reverse complement strand
TTATTAATGCTATCAATGTCGCTTTTCGGAAGTATTGGTCATTACAGCCTTATTCTGGCTTTAAATAAAGTATCAGCAACAGACCTTGCGCCGGTTAATTACCTTACTCTTGTTTTTGCGATGATTTGGGGCTTGTTGCTCTTTCATGAGGTGCCGTCTGCAGCAACGCTTTCCGGCAGCGCACTTGTCGTTGGCTCTGGCCTTTATCTGTGGCAACGAACACGCTATTTAGAACGGGAAAACACCGACCTGTAAAAAAAACCGGTATATTCTCTCCTGCCGGCTTGTATGTTAATGTTATTGATATAAACTGCAACTCTCAGAATCACGGCCTTTTTTCGATGATAGCCAATACCTAAATGATTTCTCACTTGGAGCTCTTTTATTATGGATAGCCTTAATACAACATCATCCTCAGCTAAGCCCGTTTTTACTTGGGATGACCCGTTGGAAATTGAGCATCAGCTTTCTGAAGATGAGCGGCTCATTCGTGATACAGCGCGCGCCTATGCAAACGATAAATTGCAGCCACGGATTGTCGAAGCTTATCGCGAAGAAAAGACAGACACTGCTATCTTTACCGAGATGGGAGAGCTTGGCCTATTAGGTGTAACAGTGTCACCGGAATATGGCGGTGTTGGCGCCAACACCGCAGCTTATGGTCTTGTCGCTCGTGAAATTGAGCGTGTTGATTCAGGCTATCGATCAATGTTGTCTGTTCAGTCATCTTTGGTCATGCACCCTATCGAAAGCTTTGGCACTGAAGAGCAGAAACAGAAATTCCTGCCACGTCTGGCAACAGGTGAGCTTATCGGTTGTTTTGGGCTGACCGAAGCAGATGCGGGTTCTGACCCAGGGTCGATGCGCACACGTGCCGAGAAGACCGCAGATGGGTACCGGATTTCCGGCTCGAAAATGTGGATTTCAAACGCTCCGATAGCTGATGTTTTTATTATCTGGGCAAAGTCAGATGCGCATGATGGAAAAATTAAAGGGTTTATTCTGGAAAAGGGAATGAAAGGCTTATCGGCAGACCCGATTAAAGGAAAGCTCTCGCTGCGGGCGTCTATGACCGGCTCTATCAGCATGGACAATGTCGTTGTACCTGAGGAAGCTTTGCTCCCACATGTCGAAGGTTTGAAAGGCCCGTTCAGCTGTCTCAACAAGGCGCGCTTTGGCATTAGCTGGGGCGTGTTGGGCGCTGCAGAAGCATGCTGGCATGCCGCGCGTACTTATACGCTTGAGCGCAAGCAGTTTGACCGGCCATTGGCTGCAAACCAGCTTATTCAGCTGAAACTCGCTGATATGCAGACAGAAATTACCATAGCTCTGCAATCTGTCTTGCAGGTATCACGGATGATGGAAGCTGGAAGATGTGCGCCCGAACTTATTTCAATGATGAAGCGTAATAGTTGTGGCAAAGCGCTGCATATTGCCCGGCTTGCGCGTGATATGCATGGCGGTAATGGTATTTCTGAAGATTATCATGTGATGCGTCATATGGTGAATTTGGAAACTGTGAACACCTATGAAGGGACTCATGATGTGCACGCGCTCATTCTCGGGCGGGCACAGACAGGTCTTCAGGCCTTTACAGGCTGATAAGGGTTCCCAACCGGATGAGTGTTGCGCAAGGGGCACTGTCCCATTTGAAAATCCTTGATATGAGCCGTGTGCTCGCAGGGCCATGGGCAACCCAAACGCTTGGTGATATGGGAGCAGAGATCTGGAAGATTGAGCGCCCTGTCTCAGGTGATGAAACCCGCAGTTGGGGGCCTCCTTTCGTGCAGGATCCAGACGGTGATGTGCCAGGTATTTCTGCATATTTTGCTAATGCAAATAGAAACAAAAAATCTATCGCTCTTGATTTTACCTCAGAAGAGGGTGCACGCCTTATTCACAGGCTTGCTGGAGAAGCCGATATTCTGATTGAAAACTTTAAGGTAGGTGGTTTGGCAAAATATGGGCTTGATTACGCAACCCTTAGCAAAGTCCATCCTCACCTTATCTATTGTTCAGTCACTGGTTTTGGTCAAGATGGCCCTGATGCATCGCGCGCCGGATATGATTTCATGATACAGGGCATGAGCGGGCTTATGTCAGTGACAGGGGAGCCTAAAGATGCTGGCGGCATGCCAGTTAAAGCCGGTGTTGCTTTAATAGATATTCTAACGGGTCTTAATGCGAGTATTGCTATTCTGGCAGCAGTTGAACATCGTAATAAAACAGGCGAGGGGCAACATATTGATTTATCCTTGTTTGATGTTGGTGTAGCAAGTCTTGCTAATCAGGCGCTGAATTATCTGGTTTCGCATGAGCCTCCACAGCGGATGGGAAATGCGCATCCTAACATCGTTCCCTATCAGGCGTTCGAGACAGCTAATGGTCATATTATTCTGGCGGTTGGCAATGATAGCCAGTTTCAACGATTTTGTGCTGTTGCTGGACAGCCAGAGCTTGCTGAAGATAGCCGGTTTTCAACAAATATTAATCGGGTAATTTCGCGCGATATTCTTGTTCCGTTGCTAGAGCCACTTTTGCGTGAAGACACAACAGATAACTGGCTTGTCCGGCTGGCAGCAGTATCTGTTCCTGCCGGTCCGGTGAATGATCTCGCGCGTGTGTTTGATGAGCCACAGGCACGCCATCGCGGTCTTGCAAGCTTAGCAGAGGCAGAAGACGACGTTCACTCTATCTCGCACCCGATGGTCGCAAGCCCCTTACGCCTATCCAGTACGCCCGCATCAACGCGTCTTCCAGCGCCGTTTTTGGGTGCGCATACAAGACGTGTTTTACAAAGTGTCTTAGGGCTAGAAGATGATACGATAAACCAGCTTGAAATGCGTGGCGTTATTCAGTCGGCGCGTGAGCGCTAAAATAGTGTAACCTGTTACGCTGTGAGCTTGGCCAAAGGTCAGGCAAGAAAATACCAACCATAAGCGACGATAAAGGCCGGAACAGCAGAATATATCGTTGCAATAATCGCAGCCCGCGGTGCGATGGCAATAGCAGGAAACAACGCGTCCCCATCATTGCTCAACGCATTGCCTATCAGGGCAGATATAGGCACAATACCGGATAAATACAGGCTCGTCACGAAAATTTGGGGCCCACACCCCGGAAGAAACCCAATAATGATGGCAATAAGGGGTGTGTAAATAGCCATTTTATCAAACAAGCCCCCCAGATCAAACTCGGTCGTATAAACGCCAACCTCAAACATCAGAAATGCAACGACGACCCAGCTTGTGACAAAATTTGTATCAGCAATAGTCCGCCTGATAATAGAGCCTGAGGCAAGAACGTGCGAAACATTCTCTACAACAATCTTACGGTTTGGCAGTAGTGTGGGCATTACGCGGGGCAAAAACCACATGACAAGACAGAGGCTACCACCAAAGAAACCTAAAATAGTTGATGGTTGCTCAATCAACTGGCCAATCAGACTACCAGCCAGAAGACTGTCAACATCATATTGGAATGCTTGTAATATTCCGATGATGATGCCGGGCACAAGAAATACCATCCAGAGCTTATCAAGGGCACGGCTGGAGAAATCCTGATTCATGATATCAGCGCTGCTAAGGTGCTGCGCTGTTGAAGGCTTAGAGCGCAAAAAATCACGCCCATGTGTTGCATCAACAATCCAGCCTGATATTGTTCCGACCGAAAATCCAAGGACCATGATAAGGACACCTGTTTGCGGCTCCGTTGCCAGGACCAAAAATGCAGCGTCCCCCATTGTTGCCGTAAGTGTGGCAAGAACAGAGCCAAAGCTTAGATTTCCCGTGACATAACGGGTGACAACAATAATAGCCCCGCCACAGCCAGGCAAGGCGCCTAGAAGCGCAGCTGTTGGCACTTGCAAAGCGCCTGCGCGCTGCATCCAAGCAGAGATATCAATTTTTAGCAGCTTTTCGGCTGAAAAGAACAACAGAAGAGTACCAGCAACAAAGGCAGACACCTGAAGGTACGCATCTGCAATCGTTGAGATAACCACCTGCATCAACCCTGCATCAAAAAACGATGCAATCACCAGTAGGCATATTAGCATCGCAATAAGACCCGATGCGCCCCTAGACGCTTTATGCGTGGCAGGGTCAATAGTATCGGTTTTTGCAGCTATATCAGTTGTAAT
>CATISA010000007.1 GCA_949529445.1 Alphaproteobacteria bacterium UBA4588 | reverse complement strand
CTGCCATTATCGACACTATTTCTGCGATACCGCGTCAGAGAATTCTTGATTGCGAAACACCCCTTATTCGGCTTCATGCACTATCATCACATCTTGATATCGATTTATGGATGAAGCGCGATGATATAGCAGGGCCGAGTTTTGGAGGAAATAAAGCACGTCAGCTTGAGTATTATTTTGGTGCGGCCTGCGCCACGAAAGCTGATACGATCCTTATTACAGGTGCTATTCAGTCAAATTTTGTGAGGCTAGCAGCAGCCTGTGCTGTTCGCTTTGGCATGAAGGCAATTGTACAACTTGAAGAGCGGGTTGCTAAATCGGACCCCATTTATCAGCAGTCGGGAAACGTTCTTCTGAACAACCTGCTTGGCGCTGACATTCTGTATTATCCTGAAGGGGAGGATGAAAACGGGGCTGATGATGCGCTCTATGCAGAGGCTGAAAAATTACGCATGCAGGGACGAACGCCTTATGTCATTCCGCTTTCTGAGAACAAGCCACCATTAGGCGCCCTTGGGTATATTCATGGTGCTGCTGAAATCACATCACAAGCAACAGACCCATTTGATTATGTGATTACGGGGTCGGGGAGCGGTGCAACACATCTGGGACTAGCGGCTGGAATGAAAATTTATTGCCCGTCTGCGCAGGTTATCGGATCATGCGTGCGGCGTCCAAAAGCGGCCCAAGTCAATCGACTTAGTCATCTTACGCAGTCTTTTAACACCCTTGTTGAGTGCCCAGATTTTCTGACCGAGGATGATATCCATTTATGGGATAATGCGCTGGCGCCGGGCTATGGACAACTTGGCCCTATAGCCAAAAAAGCGGTTCAACTGATGGCTCATAATGAGGGACATATCCTTGACCCGGTTTACACAGCTAAATCCTTTGCAACCATTCCTGAGATGCTTAAAGACAAATCCATTGCCAAAGGTAGTCGTGTTCTTTTTGTGCATACAGGCGGCGCGGCTGGTTTATTTGCCTATCAAAGTGATATGCAGAAAATACTTGCTGACTAACCCGCTATCATTTTGTCTGGCCATTAGGCAGGGTAGCTATGTGAGGCCAGCACAGAATTACACCGGCATTGGCCACAAAATACGAATAGGGCATGTATCATGAGTAGCATACCAAAGACTAACGTTCCTCACTCCGTCAGCTTTATTAACCTGCCTGTTGTCACAGACTGGCAAGGCCTGGATTCACAGGCCGTTATTTTTGGTGTGCCACATGGCAAACCCTACATAGCATCGGCATTTCCCAACAACCAATCCACAGCACCTACTGCGTTGCGTCAGGCTTCTTCTCGCATTGTCATAGATATAGAGGCAATAGAGGCAGATGGAGATCCTCACTCACCTCTGGCAGCCATATCGATGGCAGATGGCGGTGACATACCGCTTCTTGCCGATGATTTAGAACAGCATTATGCCGCAGCAGAGCAGGCGGTGAGATTTGCCATTAGCAGAGGCATTCTGCCTGTTTCTATCGGCGGTGATGACGGCATCACAAACCCTGTTGTGAGAGGTCTTGATGGGTTATCAGACATTACACTGATCCAAATCGATGCTCATCTTGACTGGCGTGACGAGCGATATGGTGAAAAAGATGGATATTCAAGCCCAATGCGCCGCGCCTCTGAGCTACCCCACATCACAGCCATCCATCAGATAGGTAT
>CATISA010000006.1 GCA_949529445.1 Alphaproteobacteria bacterium UBA4588 | reverse complement strand
GGACGCTCCCCACCATCGCTAACAACCAAACGGGCAACTTTACGTTGTTAATCATTGATAACGGGTCGTATGGATCAACAGGTGACCAACCGACCTATGCAGGGCAAAAAACGTCGCTGACAGCCGTCGCTGTTGCCTGTGGTTGCGATAACGTCATAGAAGTTAAGGACAAAGACCTTGGTCCTGTTTTGCAAACGGCTATTGATAGTGATGAAATGACAGTGATTGTATGTAAATGTGACAGCGGGAACATCAAGTTGCCTGTCATTACTCTTGATCCTGTGGTTATTCGCCATCGTTTCATGGAGGCTGTAAAGTCTTAATATGACGAGACGCTATCTATTATGTTGATGAGCGGTTGAGTGCTGTGATGGCGCAGCAAGACACGCCGAGCACGCATTAAAGAAAGCTCGGTAACAAAAAGCCCCCATCAGTTAGCTCTGATGGGGGCTTTTTATCTGTCACAAAAAATTTTATCGCCCGCCATATCTCCAGAGTGGTCTGATACTCGCTCACCTGAACAATTTTTTATCGTCAAGCTTTTGTATCTCATCTATTGGCCTTACGTGCGCGTGCAGGGGTGACCAACAGAACATTATTATGGCAAAATATGAATCAGGAATGATAAAAATTTCTGTCATAGAGATGGATCCTGTCGTTATTGAGGGTAAATTTATGAGAGCCGTCGAGTCCAAAGACGCCTCCTCCGCAAGAAGAGGTTTATGTGACTGGTTTTCACAAGCGTTAAGGAGATATAAAAAATGGCCCCAAATTCCTCTAATCAGAATTCTCCAGAAAAGGCGAAGGAAGATACTCAGGCGCCTGCAGAGCGTGACCAGCAAGCAGAGTTAATGGCATGTTTGCGTCTGCTGCTTGGTGAATTTAGTCATTATGGTCCGCCCCGCCTTCGCACCGATGGTGATATTGTTATCCCTCTAGATAATGTTTTGAAACAGAATCGTGCGGCCTATCGGGGGCTTGCGAATGCTTTTTCTGAAATGATGAGCAGTGATGTAAAACCTCGTCGCTCTCAGACGTGGGTTGATTGATCTCTCGCCCCTTTTTTAGGCGAACGGCGTTGTTGATTACCAACAGATAGAAAAACAAGATTGTCATCTTGCATTTACCGCTCCACTGGACTAATCACATACCCAATGCTCAGGCTTTTATTTTTTATGCAATTTATTGAATTTGCAAGGAGAGGGAGGCGTTCACATGGATGCATATCTTGGAGATTATCTGCCGATTGCTATTTTCATGGCGATAGCGATCTCATTGTCCCTTGCTTTTATCCTTAGCGCGTTCGTTGTTGGTAGCCAAAAACCTGATATCGAGAAACTCACAGCCTATGAGTGCGGCTTTGACGCGTTTGATGATTCCCGTAAGCCCTTTGATGTTCGCTTCTATCTAGTTGCTATTTTGTTTATCATTTTTGACCTTGAAATCGCGTTTTTATTCCCATGGGCGGTGGCGCTCGGTGATATCGGCCTGTTTGGTTTCTGGTCGATGATGGTCTTTCTGGGCATCCTGACGATTGGATTTATTTATGAATGGAAAAAAGGAGCGTTGGAATGGGAATAATTGACTCGTCCAAGCACGAGCCTGGCGCTGCATCAGCGACACCTCTCTCAGCAGATATGCCGATTCCGCCCGGCCCTGATCAAGATGCGATTCTGGCGGCCGTAGGAGATGAGATCGCCAATCGTGGATTTGTGATCGCCAAGGCTGATAAATTATTTAATTGGGCACGGTCTGGATCTTTGTGGCCGATGACCTTTGGCCTTGCCTGCTGTGCTGTTGAGATGATGCATTCTGCTGCGAGCCGTTATGATATGGACCGTTACGGCATGTTGTTCCGCCCAAGTCCGCGCCAGTCTGATGTGATGATCGTTGCAGGAACCCTCACCAACAAGATGGCACCAGCATTGCGCCGTGTTTATGACCAGATGCCTGAGCCTCGCTGGGTGCTATCTATGGGGTCTTGCGCAAATGGTGGGGGCTATTACCATTATTCTTATGCGGTTGTCCGTGGGTGTGATCGGATAGTGCCGGTTGATGTTTATGTGCCAGGCTGCCCGCCAACCGCTGAAGCTCTAATATATGGGCTTCTGCAATTGCAGAAAAAAATTAGAAGAACGGCAACAATTGCCCGTACCTAGTCTGTCTTTGCTTGTCTTTTATCAGACGGGTAAAGGCATCCTCTTTAGTTTGTTAACAGGATGTGCTGAATGAACGATTTTCACGACAGGTTGATAAAGCTTGTTGGGCATCAATGCCAAGTAATTGAAATTAAGAGCGGTGAGTTCGTTCTTCATGTCGCACTAGCTGAGCTTGTCGGTGTGCTAAAAGCGCTGCGTGATGACACTGAGCTTGCTGTTACTCAGCTATCCGATTTGACAGCTGTTGATTTTCCAGAGCGCCCAGAGCGCTTCGACGTCGTCTATCAGATGCTTTCTGTGAATAATAATATGCGTCTGCGCATCATCACTCGGGCTGATGAAGGCGATATTGTTCCGTCTGTTATTGGCTTGTTCCGTTCTGCTGACTGGGCAGAGCGTGAAGTATGGGACATGTTCGGAATTTATTTTTCAGGCCATCCGGATATGCGCCGTTTGCTGACTGACTACGGCTTTGAGGGCCATCCGTTGCGCAAAGATTTTCCGCTGACGGGATATGTTGAGGTGCGCTATTCTGATACTGAGCGCCGAGTTGTATATGAACCTGTTCATCTGAACCAGGAATATCGGGATTTCGACTTCCTGAGTCCATGGGAAGGCATGCAGATCCCCCAAGGAAGTGATGATGGTGACACAGATGAAGAACAGGCAGGAGCGTAGATAATGGGTGAGATGCAAATCAGACCATTAACCCTGAATTTTGGGCCACAGCATCCAGCAGCGCACGGTGTCTTGCGGTTGGTTCTGGAAATGGATGGCGAAATCATTGAGCGCGCTGACCCACATGTAGGCTTGCTTCATCGTGGTACAGAAAAGCTGATAGAGCATAAAACCTATCTTCAGGCCCTGCCGTATTTTGACCGACTTGATTATGTCTCGCCGATGAATCAGGAACATGCATGGGCGCTGGCTATCGAAAAAGCGGTGGGTATTGAAGTGCCGAAACGTGCTCAGCATATTCGTGTTCTTTATTGTGAAATTGGCCGTATTCTTAACCATTTGCTTAATCTAACCACATTTGCAATCGATGTTGGTGCAATGACCCCGTTGCTTTGGGGCTTTGAAGAGCGTGAAAAGCTGATGGAGTTCTATGAGCGGGCTTCTGGCGCGCGTCTTCACGCAGCTTATTTTCGTCCAGGTGGTGTTCATCAGGATCTGCCAGACGGATTGGCTGACGATATTCTTGCCTGGACTGAAGCATTTCCTGATTTTGTCAGTGACCTTGAAACGTTGTTAACAGATAACCGTATCTTCAAGCAGCGCACTGTTGATATTGGCGTTTTGACGACAGAAGAAGCGCTTGATCTTGGGATGACAGGTCCTTGTCTGCGCTCAACAGGCTTAGCGTGGGATTTACGCAAATCTCAGCCATATGATTGTTATGATGAAATGGATTTTGATATTCCCGTTGGCACTACAGGTGATTGTTATGCGCGCTATCTGGTGCGTGTCGAAGAAATGCGCCAATCCTTGCGGATTATAAGGCAGGCGATTGAAACAATGCCGGAAGGTCCTGTCCTGGCTGAAAACAATAAAGTTACGCCGCCGCGCCGGGCAGATATGAAACATTCAATGGAAGCTCTTATCCATCACTTCAAGCTCTATACTGAGGGATTTCATGTTCCTGAAGGTGAGAGCTATACAGCCGTTGAAGCCCCAAAGGGTGAGTTCGGGGTGTATCTTGTATCAGATGGCACAAATAAGCCATATCGAGCCCGCCTGCGTGCGCCAGGCTTCTTCTTTATGGCAGCGGTCGATTATCTTTCTCGCGGGCATATGCTGGCAGACTCCGTTGCTATTATTGGCTCCCTTGACATTGTTTTTGGTGAAATCGACAGATGAGCATTCAATCCATCATTGCCCATGAGCAGCCTGATAACTTTGCGTTCACCGCAGAGAATGAGGAAAAGATCGCAACAATACTCGCTAAATACCCCGAAGGCCGTCAGGCAAGCGCGGTGATGCCACTGCTTGACCTTGCTCAGCGCCAGCATCAAAACTGGATTCCGATGAAAGCGATTGAGCATATTGCCAACCGCCTCGATATGGCTGAAATCAGAGTGCTCGAAGTTGCTAGTTTCTATACAATGTATAATCTGAAGCCAGTTGGAAAATGGTTCCTTCAGGCTTGTACAACTACGCCTTGTATGTTGCGCGGTGCAGACGATATGGTGCGCTGTATCAAAGATAAGCTAGATATCAGCTCAGGTCAGACATCCGAATGCGGCCATTTTACTATGCTAGAAGTTGAATGTCTTGGAGCATGTGTGAACGCGCCCATTCTGCAGGTGAATGACGACTTTTATGAAGATTTGGATTATCAGTCGACAGCAGAGCTCATCGAAGCCCTTGCTGCAGACACGCCGCCACCTATTGGGTCAGTGATTGGCCGGCAAGGCTCAGAAGCAGAGTCAGGTGCGACGACGTTGGCGAAAGAAAAAAAGACAGCTAAGGCTGGGAAATAGGGGGCAAGAGGGATGCTGGCGGATAAAGATCGTATTTTCACCAATATCTATGGCTGGCATGATGCCGGTCTTGCTGGTGCAAAAAAGCGTGGTGACTGGGATAACACAGCAGCTATTTTGGCGCGCGGCCATGATGATGTTGTTGAGGAAGTGAAGGCATCTGGCCTTCGTGGTCGTGGAGGCGCCGGTTTCCCAACAGGTCTAAAATGGTCGTTTATGCCCAAAGAAGTCGGTAATCGTCCGCATTATCTTGTTGTGAATGCCGATGAATCAGAGCCTGGGACGTGTAAAGACCGCGATATCATTCGCCATGAACCTCATAAGCTTCTAGAGGGATGTCTCGTTGCCGGTTTTGCGATGCGCGCGCACGTAGCTTATATCTATATCCGCGGCGAGTTTGTGAATGAAGCACGTCGGCTGCAATCTGCGATTGAAGAAGCCTATGACGCGGGTCTTCTTGGGCCAGATGCTGCTGGCTCAGGCTGGAAATTTGATATCTACCTGCATCGCGGAGCTGGAGCATATATTTGCGGTGAGGAAACAGCTTTGCTTGAATCTCTGGAAGGCAAAAAGGGGCAGCCACGTCTGAAACCACCCTTTCCGGCAGGTGTAGGGCTTTATGGTTGTCCGACGACTGTTAATAATGTTGAATCAATTGCGGTTGCGCCCACTATTTTGCGGCGGGGCGGGGCATGGTTTGCAGGCTTGGGTAAAGATAATAACACAGGCACCAAACTATTTTGTATTTCAGGTCATGTGAATAAGCCATGTAATGTCGAAGAAGAAATGGGCATTCCGCTTAAAGAACTTATTGAAAAACATGCTGGCGGTGTCCGTGGTGGCTGGGATAATTTGCTAGCTATCATTCCGGGTGGCTCATCAACACCATTAATGCCCAAAGATGTCTGCGAGACCATGACAATGGATTTCGATTCTTTGCGCGCTGCTGGTACAGGTCTTGGGACTGCCGGCATTATTGTGATGGATAAGAGCACAGATATTGTGCGTGCGATTAGCCGCCTCTCTTATTTCTACAAGCATGAATCATGCGGTCAATGTACTCCATGCCGTGAAGGCACGGGCTGGATGTGGCGTATGATGGACAGGCTCGTCCGCGGTGAAGCAGAACCGCATGAAATTGATACGCTCGAGCAGGTAACGCGTCAGGTTGAAGGTCATACTATTTGTGCCCTTGGTGATGCTGCTGCTTGGCCTATTCAAGGGCTCATCAAGCATTTCCGGCCTGAAATTGAACGCCGTATCAAGGCATATCAGGCAATGATACAGGCAGCGGAGTAAGAAGATGCCAAAGCTAACAGTCAATAGTGTCGAAGTCGAAGTCGAAGCTGGTGCCACCGTGCTTCAGGCATGTGAAGAGGCCGGTGTTGAAATTCCGCGCTTCTGCTATCACGAACGGCTGTCTATCGCTGGCAATTGCCGTATGTGTCTTGTGGATATGGAACGTGCGCCCAAGCCGATTGCATCCTGTGCAATGCCTGCTGGTGATGGGATGGTGATTTCAACCGAAACAGATCGGGTGAAAAAAGCCCGTGAAGGTGTGATGGAATTTCTGCTGGTAAATCATCCTTTAGATTGTCCTATATGTGACCAAGGCGGTGAATGTGATTTGCAGGATCAGGCTATGGGTTATGGGTTTGATGAAAGCCGCTATCAGGAAAATAAGCGTGCTGTCAGTGAAAAGCATATGGGCCCGCTGATCAAAACTGTTATGACCCGTTGTATCCATTGTACGCGCTGTGTACGTTTCTCAACTGAAGTTGCAGGCACCCCTGAATTGGGTGCTATTGGCCGCGGCGAGTCTGTCGAAATTACAACTTATCTTGAAAAAACGCTGGCAAGTGAGCTTTCTGCCAATATTATTGATTTATGTCCTGTTGGCGCGCTCACGTCCCGACCCTATGCGTTTGTTGCACGTCCGTGGGAGCTTACGAAGGTCGAATCTATTGATGTAACAGACGCGCAAGGTTCAAATATTCGTGTTGATGCGCGCGGCGCGCAGGTTTTACGTGTGTTGCCGCGTCTGAATGAACAGGTTAACGAAGAATGGATTTCTGATAAAGCGCGTTATGCGATTGATGGGTTGAGACGTCAGCGCCTTGACCACCCATATTTGCGCGGCGCAGATGGTAGATTGCATCCGGCAAGCTGGAATGATGCCTTTGATGCGATTGCGAAAGTTATGAAAAAGGCACGTCCGGAACAAATGGGTGCGATTGCAGGCGATCAGGTTGATGCTGAAGCACTATTTGCGCTGAAATCCTTGTTTGATAGAATTGGAAGCCCTCATATTGATTGTCGCCAGGATGGCGCTAAAATTAATGCCAATCAGCGTAGCTCTTATCTGTTTAACTCGACAATCGAGGGTATCGATACTGCTGATGCCTTACTTATTGTTGGA
Organism: Alphaproteobacteria bacterium UBA4588; assembly: GCA_949529445.1. Lineage (GTDB taxonomy): Bacteria > Pseudomonadota > Alphaproteobacteria > Puniceispirillales > Puniceispirillaceae > UBA4588. Next base: position 10,189 of record CATISA010000006.1, on the reverse strand, counting down.
AGCAATCCGCGTATCGAGGCGCCTGTCATGAATGCGCGCATCCGGAAACGCTACCTTAACAACCGAATTCCTGTGGCGCATCTTGGCCCAGAAGCAGATTTAACATACCCCGTGAATTATTTGGGGGATGAAATCGATGTGCTAAGCAAAATTGCCGCTGGTAAGCACCCTTTTGCTAAAATCATGAAATCAGCTAAACGGCCGATGATTATTGTGGGGATGGGCGCTCTGCGGCGTGCTGATGCTGGGGCCATTCAATGGTTGTTGCGGGAGCTGTCGGATAAGGTGGGTGTCGTAACCCCTGACTGGAACGGCTATAATGTTCTGCATACAGCTGCTGGCCGTGTTGCGGGTCTTGATATGGGATTTGTACCGGGAAAAGGCGGCCTAGATGTTCATGGGATGCTCAAAGCAGCCCACGCAGGTGAGATGAAGCTCGTCTGGTTGCTCGGTGCTGATGAAATTGACACAACAAAGCTGGAAAATAGCTTTACTGTTTATCAGGGCCATCACGGTGATAAAGGTGCAACTGTTGCAGATGTCGTTCTTCCGGGGGCGGCTTTTACCGAAAAAGAAGGTCTTTATGTAAATTTTGAAGGCCGTGTGCAAATGACACAGCGGGCAACATTCCCGCCGGGTGAGGCAAAAGAAGATTGGGCCATTATTCGCGCACTATCAGACAGGCTCTCATTCTCATTGCCATTTGATAGCCATGCTACTGTGCGGGCAGCTCTGGTGGCCGCAGTACCGCATTTTGGTGATATTGGCGATATTAAGCCAGCCCGCTGGGTGAAATTTGGCCGGACAGGGGCGCTAAAATCAGATGCCGTCGAAGCAGGTTTATCACAATTCTATATGACCTGCGCAATGTCACGCGCATCTGAGACAATGGCAGAATGTTATCGTGCCGCAGACCAGCACTCTGCCGAAATGGCAGCAGAGTAGCGACGCAGAGCAGGCGGGGAAGTAAGATGATGGAAAACAATTGGTATATTGAACTTGCATGGATTGTTGCCAAGATTCTGGCTGTTATCGTGCCGCTATTAATTGCCGTTGCCTATTTAACGCTGGCTGAACGGCGCGTTATCGGCTTCATGCAGTTGCGAAAAGGGCCCAATGTTGTTGGTCCATTTGGTCTGTTCCAGCCATTTGCTGATGCGCTAAAGCTGATGGCCAAAGAGACCATTTTGCCAGCTGGTGCTGATAAGACTGTGTTTATGATCGCCCCGATGCTGACTTTTGTTCTCGCGCTTGTTGCATGGGCTGTCATTCCGTTTGATGCTGGAATGGTGCTAGCTGATATTAATGTTGGTGTGCTCTATCTGTTCGCGATTAGCTCACTTGGCGTGTATGGCGTGATTATGGCCGGATGGGCCAGTAATTCTAAATATGCCTTTTTAGGCGCGCTTCGCTCTGCTGCTCAGATGGTGTCTTATGAAGTCTCTATGGGGCTGGTCATTATTAATGTTTTGGTCTGTGTTGGCTCGCTTAATCTATCGGCGATTGTAGAAGCACAGCGCGATATGTGGTTTGCAGTGCCGCTTTTCCCGATGTTTGCTGTGTTCTTTATTTCTACATTGGCAGAAACGAACCGTGCTCCGTTTGACCTTCCCGAAGGCGAGTCGGAACTTGTCGCAGGATATTTTGTTGAATATTCATCGATGAGCTTTGCGCTCTTCTTCCTTGGTGAATATGCCAATATGATTTTGATGAGTGCTATAACAACTCTCCTGTTTCTGGGGGGATGGTTGCCACCTTTTGATTTTGCTCCATTTAACCTTATTCCGGGTCCGATCTGGTTTATTCTGAAGATTTGTTTGCTGCTGTTTGTCTTCTTATGGGTACGGGCAACAACGCCGCGCTATCGCTATGACCAGCTGATGCGTCTTGGCTGGAAAGTCTTCCTGCCATTTTCCCTGATTTATGTAGTGTTGACTGCTGGTTATCTCGTGGCCACTGATAGTTTACCAGGGCTGATAGGCTGATGATTTTTTGTAAGGGACTGAACCAATGAGTGCGATGATAAATGCTGTTCGCTCGTTTCTACTGCTAGAAATGCTGAAGGGTCTGATGTTGACCTTGAAATATTTCTTTAAGCCGAAAGTGACGCTGAACTATCCTTATGAGAAAGGCTATTTGTCACCTCGTTTCAGAGGGGAACACGCATTGCGGCGCTATGCGAATGGCGAAGAACGCTGCATTGCTTGTAAATTATGTGAAGCAGTCTGTCCTGCACAAGCGATTACAATTGAAGCTGAGCCGCGCGATGATGGCTCACGCCGGACGACCCGCTATGATATTGATATGACAAAATGCATTTATTGCGGCTTCTGTCAGGAAGCGTGCCCTGTTGATGCAATTGTTGAGGGACCAAATTTTGAATTTGCAACAGAAACCAGAGAAGAGCTGTTCTATGACAAGGATAAGCTGCTTGATAATGGTGACCGCTGGGAAGCGGAAATTGCCCGCAATCTGGCTGCAGATGCGAGATGGCGTTAAGCCAGGCATGATAGGGGGCCGGTAATTACATGATTTCTTCTTTTTTCTTCTATCTGTTTGCTGCAGTAACCTGCCTTTCGGGGTTGATGGTTGTCACGTCGCGCAATCCAGTTCACTCGGTGCTCTTCCTCATTTTGGCCTTCTTTAATGCAGCTGGGCTGTTTATTCTGTTGCAGGCTGAATTTCTCGCGATGTTGTTGGTTGTTGTTTATGTCGGCGCGGTTGCGGTGCTGTTTTTGTTTGTCGTGATGATGCTTGATATTAACTTTGTTGAGCTGCGCGAAGGCTTTCAGAAATATCGTACACTTGGCATCGTCATTGGCATTATCCTGCTTGCTGAACTATTCACGACATTTTTTCAACTTGCTGGCGATAGTGGCGCGCTTCCCGAAACAACAGGGGTTCATAATACCGCCCAGCTCGGCAGGGTGCTCTATACGGAATATGTATATTTGTTCCAGCTTGCAGGGCTGATTCTGCTGGTTGCTATGATTGGCGCGATTGCGCTGACATTAAGATCGCGTCCGGGTGTCAAACGCCAGTCCATATCTGACCAAAATAGCCGCCGCCGTGAAGACACTGTCAGACTTGCCAAAGTCAGATCTGGTGAAGGCGCAGAAGCAAAAGAGGGGAGCCACTAATGGAACTCTTTACGAGTGAAATCACGCTGGCGCATTATCTTTCTGTTGCTGGCATCTTGTTTGTTCTCGGCGTGTTTGGGATTTTCATAAACCGGAAGAATGTGATCACTATCTTGATGTCGATTGAACTTATTTTGCTGTCTGTCAGTATTAATTTGGTGGCATTTTCAGCCTATTCTGCTGATTTATCCGGTCAGATTTTCTCACTATTTATTCTTACTGTCGCTGCTGCTGAGGCGGCTATCGGTCTTGCTATTTTGGTTGTCTATTTCAGAAACCGCGGGTCGATTGCTGTTGAAGACATCAATGTGATGAAGGGGTAGAACAATGTTTTATCACGCGATTGTCTTTCTCCCGCTTCTTGGCGCCATCATTGCTGGTATTGCGTCATTGAGTCAGCAGCATAATATTGCAATCCTTGCGTCTATAGCTGGTGTCTGTCTTTCCTTGCTCCTATCCTGTTTTGCGTTTGTTGAGATTGCCCTTGGCGGGCAGGCGCTGACAGTTGAGGTGGCCCGCTGGATCGGGTCAGGTGACTTTCAGGCCCATTGGACGTTGCGGTTTGATACTCTGACAGCGGTGATGTTGATTGTTGTGACTGGCGTATCATCATGTGTACATATCTATTCAGTCGGCTATATGTCACATGATAAAGCACGCGGCCGGTTTATGGCGTATCTTAGCCTATTTACCTTTGCGATGCTGATGCTTGTGACAGCTGATAATCTGGTTCAGCTCTTTTTCGGCTGGGAAGGGGTTGGTGTTGCCTCCTATCTGCTGATTGGTTTCTGGTATCACAAGGAAAGCGCTCATACCGCAGCAATGAAGGCATTTGTTGTTAACCGTGTTGGCGATTTTGGGTTTGCGCTTGGTATTATCTCGATTTTTGCGCTTATGGGGTCTGTTCAGTTCTCGGATATTTTTGCAAACGCTGCGACTTATCAATCTCATGTTATAACAGTTTTTGGTCTCTCAATGCCGGCGTTAGAGCTTGTATCAATATTGCTCTTTATTGGCGCGATGGGAAAATCAGCTCAGCTTGGCTTGCATACGTGGTTGCCAGACGCGATGGAAGGTCCGACACCTGTGTCGGCGCTCATCCATGCAGCGACTATGGTCACAGCCGGTGTCTTTTTAGTATGCCGGATGTCACCTGTTATCGAATATGCCCCGCTTGCCCTTGATATCATTACAATTGTTGGGGCGCTAACAGCGATTTTTGCAGCTACAGTTGGTATGACGCAGTTTGATATTAAGCGGGTGATTGCTTATTCAACATGCTCACAGCTTGGTTATATGTTCTTTGCCGCGGGTGTCTCTGCCTATCCAGCAGCAATGTTTCACCTGACTACTCATGCATTTTTCAAAGCGCTTCTGTTCTTAGGCGCAGGCTCTGTTATTCATGCGCTTTCAGATGAGCAGGATTTACGTAATATGGGCGGTATCTGGCGCAAGGTGCCTGTTACTTACACGATGATGTGGATTGGGTCGCTCGCATTAGCTGGCTTTCCGTTCTTTGCAGGTTTCTATTCTAAGGATATGATTCTTGAAGCGGCTTATGCGGCTCATAGTGGTCCTGGGATTCTTGCATTCTGGCTAGGGTGTGCAGCAGCACTTCTTACAGCTTTTTATAGCTGGCGGTTGCTTATTCTTGCATTCCACGGCACACCACGGGCAAGCGCTGAAGTTATGTCGCATGTCCATGAATCCCCAAATGTAATGACCTTGCCGCTTGTGCCTCTTGCCTTGGGTGCAATCTTCTCTGGCTGGTTAGGCTATGAGGTGTTTGTTGGTCATGATATGGCAGCGTTCTGGGGGGATGCCATTTTCATTCTGCCGGGACATGACGCACTTGCAAATGCGCACCATGTGCCAGTGTGGGTAAAGGTGCTTCCAATTATCCTTGCCGCGTCTGGCGTTATTCTTGCTGTGATAGCCTATATTGTTATGCCGTCTTTGCCGGCACGCATTGCACTTTTGTTCGCGCCTATTTACCAGCTCTTCTTTAACAAATGGTATTTTGATGAGCTTTATGACCGGATCTTTGTTGCGCCGTCAGTGGCTTTTGGTCAGATATTATGGCAGCGCGGTGACAAGGGCGTTATCGATTATTATGGGCCTGATGGCCTGTCTGGGTTTGTCAAACGGTCGTCTGGCATGCTGACGAAGTTGCAGTCTGGCTACGTTTATCATTATGCATTCGCAATGATGATAGGTGTTGTTGTTCTGTTATCGTGGTACTTCAGTGGCTTCGGGAGATAGGTCATGATTTCGAGCTGGCCAATTTTAAGTGTTGTGACATTTCTTCCTCTGCTAGGAGTGTTGTTTCTATTTTTGATCAAAGGCGATGAGGCTTCGGTTGCTCGCAATGCAAAAAGTGTTGCGTTATGGGTGTCGGGCTTTACCTTTTTCTTGTCGTTGAACCTTTATTGGGGGTTTGACTCAAGCTTTTCAGGGTATCAATTCGAAGAGCAGGCAAACTGGATTGGGACAACCGGGATTTCCTATCATCTCGGCGTAGATGGTATTTCTATGCCATTTATCTTGCTCTCAACATTCCTTACACCACTTGCCATTCTGGCGAGCTGGCAGGCGATTACGCACCGTGTCCGCGACTATATGATTGCTTTTCTTGTTCTTGAAACAATGATGATCGGTATGTTCGCATCGCTTGATATGTTGATGTTCTATCTGTTTTTCGAAGGCGTGCTTATCCCGATGTTTTTGATTATCGGGGTATGGGGCGGAGCAGAGCGCGTTTATGCGGCCTTCAAGTTTTTCTTATATACCCTGCTTGGTTCTGTGGTGATGCTGGTTTGTATGCTGGTGATGTATCAGATGACAGGCACAACAGATATCCCACAATTAGCAGCGTATGACTTTGCACCAGCGCTTCAATTCTGGCTGTTCCTTGGGTTTTTTGCTTCTTTTGCGGTAAAGGTGCCGATGTGGCCGGTTCATACATGGCTTCCTGATGCGCATGTGCAAGCGCCAACAGCCGGTTCTATGATCCTTGCAGGTGTGTTGCTGAAAATGGGTGGATACGGCTTCCTGCGCTTCTCATTGCCAATGTTTCCAGATGCGTCAGCTTACTTTGCGCCTGTGATTTTTGTGCTGTCGGCTATTGCAGTGATTTATACATCTCTGGTTGCGCTGGCGCAGTCTGATATGAAAAAACTTATTGCTTACTCTTCTGTTGCTCATATGGGATTTGTTACGATTGGCATTTTTACGCTGACAGAGCAGGGGATTGATGGCGCAATGTTCCAGATGATCTCGCATGGTCTTGTATCTGCGGCGCTATTTTTCTGTGTTGGTGTTGTTTATGACCGTCTGCATACCCGAGAGATTGACGCTTATGGTGGTGTGGTAGATGCCATGCCACGCTATGCGGTATTTTTCATGTTTATGATGCTAGCATCTGTCGGGCTTCCAGGAACATCTGGGTTTGTTGGTGAAATGCTTGTGCTAGTGGGCGCATGGAAAGCAGCGCCATGGGTTGCTGTGTTTGCTGCGACAGGACTTGTTCTTGGTGCTTGTTATATGCTGTGGCTTTACCGGCGGGTGGTATTTGGCAAGGCTGAAAAATCAGAAGTGCTGGAAATGCCGCCTCTTGATAGCCGTGAAATAGTGATTTTCGTACCGCTCTCGCTACTCGTTCTCTGGTTTGGTGTTTATCCCTCAACGCTGCTCGATATTATGGATGCGAGTGTTTCAACATTACTGAGCCAGCTTAATAGTGGTTCATTTCTTTCGGCATCATTGCGGTAAAGGACAGGTCAATGGAATTTAGCTCCCTTACATTTTTAGCGGCTCTACCAGAATTTATTCTGATTTTCTTTGCTCTTGTTCTTGTACTTGTCGCAGCGTTTGCGCGGCACTCAGACGGTCATATCAAGACGGTCCGTACAATCTCGCTAGTTGGTTATGCGACTGGCTTTGCCGCCTTGTTTCTCTTGCCGCAAGGGGCCACTGAGATATTTAATGGTATGTTTCGGATTGATGGACTAACCGTCTATATGAAGGGCCTTGTTTTGCTGGGTGGGTTTTTTGCCTGCTGGCTAGTGGGTGATGGCTGGGGCGAGGGGATTGATCGGGCTGAATTCCATCTGCTGGTTCTGATGGCTATTCTTGGTATGCTCTTGATGATTTCTGCCAACGATCTGATTTCGCTCTATATGGCATTGGAACTTCAGTCATTGCCGCTTTATGTGGTTGCTGCGATGCGAACGGGCTCACTCAAATCATCTGAAGCTGGCTTGAAATATTTCCTTTTAGGCGCCTTATCTTCTGGCATGCTGCTTTATGGTGCATCCATGATATATGGCTTTTCAGGAAGCACTGGATTTAGCGAGATTGCAGCAAGTCTTACAACCGGTGATATTTCTATTGGTATGACCGTTGGAATGGTGTTTCTGCTTTCTGGTCTTGCATTCAAGATATCAGCTGCCCCCTTCCATATGTGGACGCCAGATGTGTATGAAGGCGCACCGACACCGGTAACAGCCCTGTTTGCGATTGTTCCAAAAGTTGCCTCTATCACCTTGATACTAAGCGTGACTTATAATGCGCTTGGCGAAATGGCAGTGCAATGGCAGCAAATCCTGATTGCATTATCTGTTATTTCAATGATTGTTGGCGCAACAGGCGCGATTATGCAGCAGAACATCAAACGAATGCTGGCCTATTCATCTATTGCCCATATGGGATATGCTCTGGCGGGGCTTGCCTCAGGCTCTATGCAAGGATCAACGAGCGTTATTATCTATATGACAACCTACGTATTTATGGGTGCAGGCAGTTTTGCTGTCATTATGACGATGCGCCGTGATGGTTTACCTGTCGAGCGAATTTCTGATTTGTCAGGTCTGTCATCAACTCACCCCATTCAAGCGGCGGGCATGATGGTCATCATGTTCTCTATGGCAGGCATTCCTCCACTCGCCGGGTTCTTTGCAAAATGGTATGTCTTTCTGGCAGCGGTTGATGCAGGGCTTGTACCGCTCGCAATTATTGGCTTGCTGACATCGGTTATTGGTGCGTTTTATTATTTGCGTATTATCCGATTGATGTATTTCCAAGAAGCAAATGCCCCGCTTGATAAGGGCGGTGAACGTCAGAATAGGCTTGTGCTGTTTGCCTCTCTTGCTGTTATTCTGTTGTTCTTCTTCTTTATTGGACCGGTTCATGATCATGCCAGCTCTATTTCAGGGGCGCTGGCCAGCTTTAGCTGATCATTCACATGAATGATTGTGATGATATTCCCAATGGGTGGCAGCTCTTTCATAGTCCCTCAGCCACATCATCAAGTGACCTAGCGCTGTCATATTTGGCAGATAATCCGGCGGCTCATGGCGTGGCGTTCCTTGTTGATGAGCAAACAAAAGGACGTGGCCGTCAGGGACGTTTTTGGACCTCCAATAATGGTGATGGGATGTACCTTTCTGTTATCCTCGCACCCAAACGTGATATTATTGATTGGGCCAGCTTGTCGTTTTTAACGTCATTGTCACTGCTACAAGCTGTTCAGAAAATAGTGCCAGGTAATGCCGACAAGCTAAAGCTGAAATGGCCAAATGATGTCTTAGCAGACGGTCACAAAATTGCAGGAATTTTGCTAGAGGCATATCCACCAGCTCTTATTATAGGGTGTGGTGTGAATTTAACGAACGCACCGCAGATTGCTGGCCGGAAAGTTCCAATAGGGGATTTAGCCAAATTTTCAAATCGGGATATAGGCGCGTTTGAACTTGCTTCTGCTTTTTTACATTGTCTGGCTGATAATCTCATGGGGTGGCATAAGTCAGATGGACCGCGTAGTTATATTCGTTCGTGGCGCGGTTTCTGTGATATGATTGGCCAGCCTATTGAGGTATCTCTTCAGGGCAATAGGTTGACAGGCAGATGCACCTCAATCGATGATGAGGGCGTTTTGATACTCGAAGATGTTACAGGAATGTCTCACCGGATCACAACTGGTGATGTTCACATTATGAAGACGCCATGTGATGAGGATAGTAGTGCGACGGATGTTTAACAAGGAAAGCAAAATTTATGCTGCTTGCGGTTGATTGCGGTAATACCAATATCGTAATGTCTGTGTTCGATGGCGATACTATCTGTTGCCAATGGCGCCTTGAAACCAAAAGGCCGCAGCCAGATAACACTTATCTGGATGTCCTTACACGACAACTTGTCAAGATATCTTGTACACCACAGGATATTGATGGCTGTGTAATGGCATCTGTCGTCCCAGAGATAACGCCCTATCTTTCTGATTTTGCGACTAATGTTCTGGGTGTTATGCCTGTTATTATAGGGACACCTGGCGTCACTCTTGCACTGGAAATTGATATAGACAATTCGGCTGAGGTGGGTGCTGACCGGCTGGTAAATGCTGTTGCTGTCGCGCATTTGGGTCATGTGCCGGCTATTGTAGTAGATTTCGGGACTGCGACAACATTTGATATTGTGCGCGCCGCACAGACTGATAAATATAAGGCCTGTTATGCTGGCGGGGTTATATCTCCTGGTGTGCATCGTTCGTCTGAAGCGCTTGCACTGGCGGCAGCTCAGCTGCCGCAGATATCGGTTGACCAGTTTGACGCGCACTTGCCTGTACTGGGAAAATCAACAGTGTCAGCAATGCGCTCAGGTGTATTATGGGGCTATGTCGGTCTTGTGGAGGGGATTCTTGCCCGTCTAGAAGCAGAAGCAGGGTATGGCTTTACTAAAATTGCAACAGGAGGCCTTGCGCCTGTTTTTGCCCCTCATTTGCCGATGATAACATCCATGGAGCCTGATTTGACCGTAAAAGGACTGAAGCAAATCTACGATATGAACAACCCCAAGGTGCAATAACCGGGAAAGCAAACGATTATGACAATTCACGAACAAGAACTGGTATTCGTACCGCTTGGTGGCTCAGGCGAAATTGGAATGAACGCCAATCTATACCATTTCAAAGACAGATGGTTAATGATCGATCTTGGCATAAGCTTTCCGGATGAATCTCTGCCGGGCGTTGATGTTATTCTTCCTGATTTATC
>CATISA010000005.1 GCA_949529445.1 Alphaproteobacteria bacterium UBA4588 | reverse complement strand
GGCGAGGTGATTCGGCGGCCGAAACACTTCGGACAGCAAAATAATTATAGCAAAATAGCATTAAAAAAAGGCAAGCATACGAGACTGAGACTCGTCCGCAATAAGCAAGCCTCATGCTAGCGGCCTGCCATCATTACGAGCTGAAGATAGAGGACGCGCATTTTGAATTTTGAACCTGGACGTTGCTCATACACAACAATCCGCGGTCGGTCACTATCCTGACGCTGGAAATCAATTATCATATTATCAGGCAGAAAAATGCCATTATTTTCCAGTGATTTCTGAGGGTTGCGTGAAAAATCAGCATGGAACTCAGGGTCAATCCAAATACGTGCTAGGACACGGCCAAGAATGTCAGGTAGGAATTTACGGACCTCTTCTCTCGTCGCAAAACGCTGCTCCTCACCACTAAACTTATAGCGTTCCTTATGGTCATCATTTTGAACAGCTGGTAGCCGACGCGGAGAGGGTACGAGGGACGTTGAAGTTTTTTTAGACATATGATGCTCTATTCATCTGCCGCAGAGAGAAAAGTGTTCATAATTATATGCTGAATTAAGAAAATCTGAACAACTAATTATTTTCAGCTGCACATTCTTTGTCTACAGCCACTGGCATGAAAGTTGCTGTTATTAGGATCTCGTTTATAAAAAGGACGTCAGTTATGATTTCGGTTATTCGCTCAGGCATGAACGCATCGCTCAAGCAACTTGATGTGCTTTCGCATAATATCGCCAACGCTAAAACAACAGGTTTCAAGCGGTCACAGGCGACATTCGAAGATATCTACGCTGATAAAGTATCTTTTGGCGCGCCAGGGAAAATTGGCCATGGCTCTCTGAATAGTGATGTGCGTACCATGCGATCACAAGGCGCATTAGAGGAAACAGGTCAGGTATTGGATCTTGCCATTGAAGGTGAGGGTATGTTTATTGTTGGAAAAGCTGGCAATAATCTTGAAACTAATGCTTTTTTCACGCGTGATGGCAGCTTCCAGCTTGATGAGGCGGGGTATATTTCCTCCTCAGAAGGGTTGCGCCTTAAATCGCTAACAATGGGCGATATTGAGGTGCCGAAGACGATTACAGAAGACGGCGATATCTTATTCCTCAGCAGCCTTTCAATTGATGAAACAGGCTCTGTAAATGCCAAATATGGTGAAGGTATATCGCGGGTTCTTGCCCAGATTGGGATAGCGCAGTTTCCTGATATCAGCCAGTTACAGGAAAATGGCAGTAATTTGTTTCGCTCGACCAATGCGTCTGGCGCTGCAGAAGTCACTGCACCCTTTACGGGCGCGAATGGAAGAATTATGTCTGGTTCGCTTGAGATGTCGAACATTAATATGTCAAGCGAGCTCACGACAATGATTCAAGCCCAACAGGCATTTAGTGGGTCATCGCGCCTCTTACAGTCTGAAACAGAGATGCTTCGTCGCTTGATAGGTTAAGTCTGAAACGCATTTTTGAGGAGAGATAAGATTTAAAAGCACGGAGACAACCGTGCTTTTCTATTTCAGCGGAATTTGAGTTGAAATACCGACAATATCAATATGCTGGTCAGCCTCAATACGTAAATAACCTTCAACAGAAACAGATAACTGCTTCTGCAGCGCCAGGATAACAGAGACGGGCCTAAGTGTCGGTCGGCCCAACCCCTCTGTAAGGTTATCAAAATCCCGATTAGATAATATAATATCTGCTGTCATAATAGGGCGGTCCACAGAAATATGAATGGAACCGCACGGTGATGATGAGGGTGCATCTTGAGCTGTAATGACCAGCAAACAGCTACCACGGGCTATGGTGAGGAGTGAACATGATAAACGAAGTTCACGAATATCTTCTTGTGGACCTAGCCTGAGCTCTGCTGTTTGAAGAGACATCTGAAGGGTCTGAATTTGCTCCCAGTGCTCTGACATAATCCTGTTACAAACGAAACCGCTTAATCTGCGATCCCATTTGCCTTTTCTATAAATTCACGAAGATGCAAGATAGCTGATTTTTTAATCTGTGAGACACGTCCTGTTGAGACATCTAAGACTTCTGCAATTTCAAAGACGTTTAACTCTTCGACATAATATAGCTGGATGACTAGGGCTTCGCGTTCCGGCAATGTTCTGATGGCGTCTTTTACAACGTCTTGAAGTTCGCTTTCGCTGAGCTGCTCTTCAGGTGTGTTTTGGTCTGAGGCAAACCACACGGAAAACTGGTCATAGACAGCATCTAGTGATTGCGGTGTGTTTGCCTGAAAAGCTGTTTCCCATTTATCTAGCTCATCTTCTGAAATACCCATCTCAATGGCAATCTCAGAACGGGAAGGCACGCGCATAAATGTGCGCTCTAGGTGACTAACAGCAGCATTATATTTCTTTTTAATTTGGATAGTCGTGCGGCAGAGATTGGAGCTTTTGCGCAGATAATCAACAATCACGCCCCGAATACGGATGCTTGCATAAGACGCAAAACTCGCGCCTTCTTGAGGGCTATATTTTTGCGCAGCAACGATCAAACCAGTATAGCCGATTTGAACGAGGTCCTCAATTTCAGTTACATACCGCGCGCGGCCATGTATTTGCCAGGCAATTTTACGCACAAGTTCTGTATGCGCAGAGATCAAGCCTTCAATATCGGCAGATTGTTGGTTGGCGTAGGAATGTTTCATCTATTTCGGTGCCATTATATCCTGACTAAAAAAACTTATGCCATCCTGCATGTTCCGTGGTGCCTGTATCAGCTCTCGTGATAATGCCCGAAAAGCATTTGCCTCAATAGAAGAGGGCTTACTCACCATAATAGGCAAGCGTTTTACGACAGACTTCCGTATTGCGTTCGAATGCGGGATCATACCAGCATAATGCAAATTTATGTCCAGAAAGCGCGTGCAGATCTGAAAAAATTTATCAAAATTTTGACGGGCACTTCGTGCGTCCTCAGCCATATTCAGTAAAACACTGAATTGATTGATTTTTTTTTCGATATGTGCTGCCTTAATAAGAGCGTAGGCATCCAAAAAACTTGTTGGTTCAGCAACAAGTACAATCACAGGAATATCGGTTGCGCTAGCAAAAAATAAGGTACTGTCTGATGCACCTGCTGGAGTGTCCACAATGAGATAATCAATTTCATCTTCGAGCTGAGAGAGAGATTGGAGCATTCTGTAGCGTGTTTGATTATCCAAATTCATTAGCTCAAGAAGACCTGAGCCGCCGGCAATGAAGCGCAACCCAAGGGGACCTTCTGTCAAAATATCTGAAAGAGGAACATTACCACGCAGAAATTCAGCTGCGGTATGTTTTGGGTTCGCACCAATCAAGATATGAGCATTCGCCATGCCAAAATCTGTATCAAACAAAACGGTTTTATGCCCTTGGCTTGAAAAGCTAAGAGCAAGATTGACAGCACAGTTGGATTTACCAACGCCGCCTTTACCGCTTGTGAGTGCTAATGAAACTGTCATAGGTTAACGCCCTTAAAATAAATTTTATCTTGATGACCGTCTGTATGAAAATTTTCTTTCAGATATTGGCCTAGAACTGAACCTGTCGCGAACGCTAATGCGTCAATAACAGCGCGGGTGCCAGATAGAACGCCGATGCGTGCTTGATAATTGGCAAGCATTGAAAATTCAGCAGCCCCTGTTTCGCATTCATCTAGTTTTGTGAGAGCAACCGTTGGGTGCAGAGTTGCAAATCGCTGTAAGGTTAGCTCAATCATCTTAGATGACGTGCCGCCTGGAATAGATAATAGGCACCCCATCTGACTTTCTCCTAGATGCGTTGCAGCCTTTGCAATATGCTCAACAGCTTCATCGGCCGGTAAGCAAACATCAATTACTAGCATGTCAAAATCTGTCATTTTGTCAAAATTCTGAATTGGGATGTCAGGTCTTAAAAGAGTTGTTGGCAGATTAAGAATGCGAGCAAAATTCTTGAGTTTACTATCAAGTTCGGTTTGCGCGTTATTCAGGCTTGCAAGGGCAATTTCTTTGCCTGGATGCATGCCCTTGAGTGATGCTGCTAGCTTTGCAGCAAGAGTTGTCCGGCCAGACCCTGTTGCACCAACAACATAAAGAATACGCTTTTTCATAATAGATTCGCTGTCGAGTGCTGAGAGTTCACCCCCCAGCATATCCAGAAAGGCCGTAATGCCTGCTTCATAAGGAAGTCCGGCATAAGCAGGCCGCAGGCGTGAAATTGTAGAACTATCATAGCCTGCACGTTTCAGCTGTACAGCTGTGCTTGCCTGTAGCTCTGGATTCAGGCCGTCTGGTTCGGTAATCATCATGCCAGAAAGCGTATCTTCAAGCGTTGCAATACGTTTGTTGACTGACTGTAAGGCGCTCACAACGGAGTGTGCGCCATCATGAGACTGGACTGCCATAGCTGGCATGGCTGATGGAGCGCTGGCTTTGCCGCCTGATTGGCTGTGAGATAGTGCCGCGCCGACTTTGGCAGAGGCTTTTGCCTGTGGGCTGAGCTGAATATGTTCAGCCGGCAATCCGTCCGGACCAAGCGAGGGATGCATACCTTGCGAGAACATTTCACCAAAGCTATTCGGTGACCTTGTCCTATCGGGCTGCACATCTTCACTCCTATCAGCTAGCTGAGATGATATTGGCACCTCAAAGCCTTCTGGGCTATCGTTTGTTGCTTGCATAATAACTTTGCCATTGCGTTTGGTCGTTGACAGGATCATCGCGTCAGCGCCGAGCTTCTCAACAATTTGGTCCATTGCTGTTGCTGTATCAGCAGCCTGTACAGTGAGCGTTGTCATCTTCTTCGTCTCCTTTAATACGCATTGTTATTCTCTGCGTCGTGAACTCTTACTATTCTGTCCCATTATGCGGGGAGTTGTTGGTATCATCATCACCAGAAATTGTGGCAATAACGTTGATTTTCCGGCTATCAGGCAATTCTGTGAAGCCCATGATAATCATGTCATCAATATGGTGGCGGACAATTGCCGAAAGCTGTTTTCGGATAGCAGGGGATACAACCATAACCGCCTGACGCCCTTCGGCTGCTGCTTTTTCAGATGCCTGAGAGACTGATTTGATTAGACGTTCAGCAAGTGCGTTATCAAGCATGAGGCCTGCCTCTCCGCTCTGACGAGCCATTGAAATCAGCATATGCTCTAGCTCAGAGCTCAGCGTGATAACGGGTAGAGGCTGTGATAGGGGTGCTATCTGCTGGATAAGAAGGCCAGCAAGCCCTGGACGCAATGCTTCGGCGGATTCAGCAACTGTTAGATTTTTGCCGGCAAGATTCGCAAGCGTTTCAAGAATGCGGCGCAGATCACTAATCGGCACGCGTTCGGCTAGAAGTTCACGCAAAATACCCGTCAGTGAATGCAACGGAATTAGCTTTGGTATAACAGACTGCACAAGACTTGGCGCAGAAGCAGAAAGATTATCCAGTAATGCCTGCACATCATCCTGACCGAGGAGCTCGCCTGCATATTTGGTCATGACGTGGCTAATATGAGTTGTCATCACGGTTTCAGGCTCAACAACCACATAGCCATTTGTTTCAGCCTCGGCCTGCTTATGAGCCTCAACCCAAACAGCATCCATCCCAAATGTTGGCTCTTTGACATCAATGCCCTGAAGTTTCACAGCAGATGTGTCACCCGGAATAGCTAATTTACGCTCAGGATAGACAATATCTTCACCAACAATCGTTTGACCAATTCGTACACGATACTGATTAGCTGTCAGTGACATATCATCACGGACTCTCACAGCGGGGATCACAAATCCCAGATTACGTGAGATCTGTTTGCGAATGCCTGTAATACGATTAATAAGGGGGCCGCCTGTCTGTTCATCAACCATCTCAATTAGGCCATAGCCAAGTTGGACAGAAACAGCCGAATTATCCGTAATATCCGACAGTTCAATCCGGTCAGGTTTATTGTTTTCCTCGTTATCAGTTGCAGCGCCGTCCGGGCCTGATATCTCACCGGCTGTTGCTGGCATGGCATCCGACGGTGGCCCGTTTCTTACGAAATAGGCGGCAAGGGCAGCAACGGCTGCAGCGATAAGGAATAAAAAGTTTGGCATACCAGGAACAAAGCCGATCAGCAGAAGCACACCTGATACCGGCACCCAAGCGCGGAATAGTCCAACCTGATGGCCGATATGTGTACCCATATCCTGCGTTGTTGATACTCTGGTAACGATAATCGCAGTTGCAATCGCCAATAAAAGAGATGGTATCTGTGCAACAAGGCCGTCACCAATAGCCAGCACCATATATGACTCAGCAGCTGTTTCCAGAGTCAGGTCATGCTGGCCGAGGCCAATGATAAGACCACCAATAATATTAATAGCAAGAATGAGAATACCGGCAATGGCATCCCCTTTCACAAATTTGGAGGCACCATCCATAGCGCCGTAAAAATCTGCTTCAGAGGTAATTTCCTCACGCCGTGTGCGGGCTTCTTCATTGGTTAGGACGCCGGCATTCAAATCAGCATCAATCGCCATCTGTTTGCCAGGCATGGCATCAAGCGTAAAGCGCGCAGATACCTCTGAGACGCGGCCCGCCCCTTTGGTAATCACAACAAGATTGATAATCACAAGAATGATAAAGACAAAAATACCAACAGCAAAATTACCAGCAATAACAAAAGCGCCAAACGCTTCGATAACCTGTCCAGCAGCATCGGTTCCCTCATGGCCACTGCCAAGAATGATACGCGTTGATGCCACGTTCAACCCGAGGCGCAGAACAGTGGCAATCAGAAGTAAGGTAGGAAAACTCGAAAAATCAAGCGGACGGTTGGTTTGCAATGCCACCATCAGCACTAAGAGTGACACAAGAATATTTGTTACAAAGAAGGTGTCTAGCAGGAACGCTGGTAGCGGCAATACCATCATGGCAACGAGCACAAGAATACCGGCCGGCATTGTAACGCTCGAAATGATGTTTCCTATACTGCCTAGCCCAAGGCGCTGTAACGTCATTTCCATGACACACTCCTGATGTCAAAAATCAGACAAAATATCATATAATGGAGTGATATTTGCATCGTTGCTTTGCCTGACATCGTGAAAAACCCTCTGAATAGCAACACTCTTTTGATAAACTCCCACATTTAGGATGGCAGAACAGCTAAGAGCATCAGGGTAAAAGAGGCAAAAACCATGCCAATCTCTGCTTCTCGCCTTATAAGGTTCAGAAAAGCGATGTTTCGTGATGGTTATTACAGCAAAGTTATAGAGCGCTCATCATTGGCATAGAACATGCATGCCTTTCTCTACGGAATTCCATGTGCCGTTTATCTGAAAGCTGAGGTTTTACCTCTGGATGAATGAGCAATTTTACGACGGAGCGTACGATGAATAAATCAACAACGACAACTGTGGCCCTTCTTGCCGGACTTGGGGTGTTATCTGCCTGTGGCCATTTGACAGGCATGTCAAATACCTCATCGATGGCGGGTGCTGGCAAAGATATGGCAATGGTCGAGGCGTCCCAGTCGCAGTCGGTTGTTACCTTAAAGGATGTGTTGGATGCAGATACGAATGATATCCCTACGCTTACAGCGATTGGTTACGCGGTAACATCATCTCAGCCCGGACGCTCGCAGGCGCAAAAACGCCTGATGGCTATCCGGTCAGCGAGAATGGCTGCGATGCGGGACATGGCCGAACAGATTCATGGATTGCAAGTTGACTCAAGTACAACAGTGATTGATTTGATGGTTCAGAATGACACGTTCCGCGGCGTTGTTTCAGGCACCATTCGCGGCGCTCGTACAGTGCGCATTAATCCCACCGGATCCGAGACTTATGAAGTTGTTTTAGAGATCGATCGTGAAATGATCGGCTACCTTCTTAAAACAGCTCGCCAAGCAGCTTAACCTACTGTTGAAACAGGAATTACAGAGATAATGCGGTCTTTTCTGCTCTTCATTTGGATGGTGTCTTTTACCATCTCTGGCACACACCTCGCTTATTCACGCGGGGTTTCTGTACTTGAGGATGCCAGCATGAAAGAGCAGGTTCGCTTGGTTACAGCGACGGGGCGCTCTATCATCCAGCATCAGGATGCTCTTGAAGAAGCCCGTATGCTTGCTTTAGAGGATGCCTTATATTATGCGGCCCTTAAAGGTGGTGCAAAGATAGAGGGATTTTCGTCAGTTGATACAGCAACCGCCCTTACAGATTTGACAGTGATTAAGCCCATCACGCAAATTCTGGATTATAAGGTGATTGGTGAGATTGCTGATGAGACACATTACGAGCTAACAATCGAAGCGATGGTTGGTGACCGACAGAAATCAGGATGTCAGGACCGCCCGCTAAGTCATCTGACATTATTCAAGCCATTTATGACTGTTGACCCCGCACTTCCTGGCTATCTCTCGCAGGCACCGCTACATATGTCGCATGTCATAACAGATGTACTATCTGCTGATGCCACCTTGCGTGTTACAGATATTCGCCATTTATCACAGCAAGAAGCTGGTGTGAGTAAGGCATTAAGTACAATTGATTATCGCGCTCTGACAACGGGGCGCGCTCAGATGTTTAATGGCGATTTTGGGGTGAATAGTTCTATTTCACTAAGTGCTGAAAAAGATAGTAATATGTTTTTAACAAACGAGTATGCCACGCTTAATATTAACAGTGAAATTTTTGTTTATGGTGAAGAAGCTGTGCTAGAGCGGGTCACAGATACAGCGCGTATTTTTCTCGGTGAGAAGAGACTGTCTCGGACCTTATCTATTTTGACAAAAACTAATCGTGAGGCACTACACAAACTGATTACCGAAGCGTCCCAGAATCATGCTAAAAAAATATCAAACCTTATGCGCTGTGCACCGCTACAGACAACACTTGAGCCGGCTCAAGCTGGTCTAATGATAAGAAGAGGAGCACGTCAGGGCATTAAA
This sequence comes from Alphaproteobacteria bacterium UBA4588, assembly GCA_949529445.1. Lineage (GTDB taxonomy): Bacteria > Pseudomonadota > Alphaproteobacteria > Puniceispirillales > Puniceispirillaceae > UBA4588. The sequence goes on along the minus strand of CATISA010000005.1, from coordinate 9,217 downwards.
TCCAATCAGCTTGCTTTCGCGCAAGGCAATGATACACCTCTTACGATTTTACATGTCACAGATGTTTCAGAGTCGACAGCTATCCTAATGCCGCTTGATAGCCGCCATGACCTTGCAAGTCTGCATGGGGCAACAGTTACCTTCCAGGAGTTTGATTGATGGAAAAATATCTCGCTCTTTTTGCTGCTATTCTGTTTACCGCTCTTTTGTGCCTGCCGATGACGGTTTGGGCCGAACCTATTGTTGTGCTTGAATACCACAATGCCACCGGACCAGGTGACATCGGAGATGATAACAACCATCCTTTCCGGATGGACCCCAGTTATGGCACAAAACATAAAGTACTGCCGGACGAAACGCTGAGCCACATTATAGCCAACTATTATGGTGGAAGCGGCATGGATACATCCTTTGTTCAGATGGCCATTTTGCGCCGCAATAAAAGTGCATTTGTGCGCAGCAACCCTCATTATCTCTATGCAGGAAAAACGCTACATCTGCCGTCCCTAAATGATATCCGAGCGATGATAACTGGCGGTGGGCACAACCACGGAAACGACACATCGTCTGGTAGCGATGGCTACATCAGAAACGAAATTTTCTTCTTTGGTGGATGATATGAGCCGTCTGACTTTTTCATTTCTATTCTATGTCAGCCTGCTATGCGGGCTAACAGGGGTGGCAAACGCCGTTACGACAGCTGACGCTGCGCCTCAATTTGTATATGGGAAAGATATCAATCAGAATATTATAGATGTGCTGGCCGAACAAGGCTTGGTAGCACAGCCATCTCTTGATGATGGGCGTCGGTTTCGTGCGTGTAATGCTGCACTGGATATTATGCCGCTTCAGGGAAGTTTTCGCACCGTGACGGTAAAATGTCCAGATCAGGATGGATGGAATATTGCTGTTAGGACCCGAATAGGCAAGACGGTTATTCTAGCGGCTAAGGAACACCCTAAGGTTACCCCGGAAATGATGATGGTCGTCACAATGAACCGCAGTGTGAAAAAAGGGGCGTTCATTACCGCGGCTGATGTAAAATTAGCGCCGGTGTCACGTAAAACATCAAAACATTATTTTACGCGTATTCAAGACGTTGTTGCCCGTAAAGCAATCCGTAATATAGGCATAGACCGTGTTGTTGAAGCGCGGCAATTAGAGCTAAACTATGCGATACGAGCAGGCCAAAAAGTCACGATAGAACACAAGATCGGGCCTGTTCAGGTTTTAAGTGAAGGAATCGCACTTAGTGATGCTCAATTAGGCGATACGGCACGAATCTTGAATACCAAAAGTAAGAGAGAAGTTGAAGGTAGAGTGGTTTCCGAAAAAAAAATATTCATCGGAGCTAACATGTCAGATAATTTTGTCGTTAAACATTCCATAGGAGGTAAAAATGGTTGATAGTGTTAAGAGCGCAATCAGTCCTGTTGATATTCAAAAGTCTCGTCTTGCGGTGAAGGACGGCGGTGAAAAGGCACGTAATGTGTCGCAAGCACCTGTGGCAACACAAAGTGACAGTGTCGAGCTAAAGTCAGCTGAGATGTCATCTGTTGCAAAGGATCTCGCTTCCGCTGCGCCTGTAAACTTTGAAAAAGTTAATCGAATAAAAGAGGCGATTGAAAACGGAAAGTATCCGATTGATATTGATAGTGTATCTGAAGCTTTAATGGACGCATATAGGGAGATGAAGAGCTAGTTAAACAGTTTTCAAAACGGAGACTGTGATGTCTGCACTTAACCCTGTAAATGATTTGTTAGACGCTGCCGAGCAGAAGCTGGGCAGTGCTTTGTCGTGCCTAAACAATTCTTCGAAATTTCATGCTGCCTCACTAGAGTTTGAGCAGTGGTTTTCTCATCATCAACCTGACCTGCTCGCCTTGCAGTCGCCAGACCCTGAGATTAAAGAACGTATTGTGGCAATTTTAAAAACGCTGTCCCTTCTTGAACAGGCAGCACAGCGCAATACGACAATTGTTGGCGACCTCAACACCTACATGAATGATAAACTCGGCCGCAAAATTTAATCTGTGCCAATTTTGTTTCTAATGCGCGGGCTTTATTGACACTAGCGCGTCAGAGAGAGACAATGAGATTGTCCGGTTCAGTGGCTCTGCTTAGCAGAGCGCTAGCAGGGCTGAAATGTTTTAGTGAAATGTGGTGTTCTCTGTGTCAGTTCCAGTATTCTTTTCCAATTTTGGCTATGCAGGCCTGTTGCTATTACTCCTGGCAGCTATCATTTTCATGCTGAATAGTATGCAGAAAAAGACAGCATCTAAGCTAAATCGTTTGAATGCTACTTATAGCGATGTTGAAACTATTCTGGCTCGTGTGACAAATTCACTTGATGCCATAAATCTGAAACTTGCAGACCTTGATGCCAAGCAAAAATATATCGCCGATGCCGAGGATCGAATTCGACAGGAAATGACGCGTCTTGCAGATGGATTTGGTGAACAAAGTCAGGTCAGCAAAGCAATCGAACTTGCTCGCGATGGTGCGTCAGCATCCGAAATCATGCTATCTACTAATTTATCAGAAGAAGAGGCAGAAGCCATTGCAACCTTCCATAGTCGCAAGGCTCGCTAACAATCGATTTTGCTAGATAGTAAAGATTGTTTGGGTACATTTCATATGTCTGTAACGATTGCCGCGCAGAACAGACACAGAGCCTTTTGTCCTGTCGATAAATAGTCTGAACTGGCCGGTTTCAATCACAGCATTTTTATCTGAAATACTAATGATTAGGCCTTCGCGGTTACGTTCAAATCCAAAAATTGTGACCGTCTCTCCGGCTTTCGCATTTCGAATGACAATCTCTGCAATATCCAGACGATATGACGAGCAGGTATATTTTTCATGACGAAACCGCTCAAAATCAATGCATGCTGACAGGCTTAGGCACAAACAAATTGCCACCGTAATTTTGGCGATGCGAGCCATCTTGTCATTATCGGTTTGCAAGTGGGTCAATGCCTTCTTCTGTTCCTGTGTCATCATCTAACGAGCCAGTCTCTTGCGAAGGTGTGTCTGAGCCTAAAGTGGGGTCTGCTACTATGTCAGATTCTTGGGACTCTGTATCTGCTGCACCCTCTATGTCGTCATCATCAGATGATAGCGTGTTTAATTCTTGGTCTAGCTGGTCTTCTTCTTTTACCTCAGCAATAATTTCGTCGCTTCCATCCATTGCCTCAGGTTGTGTTAGATAGGTTGCTTTTTCGGTCTTAAGCAGGCGGTACGCATCAAATGGACCGACGGTGATAATAGCATCTTTTGGAAATCGTACGCCATTAATCTCGCCATTTTCGATAATACGGAGCTCTGTCCATTCTTCAAATTTATCAGGATCAAAGTCAGCGTCATCCGCACCGCTATCTTCAGCATTCAACGGCGAAGGGCGCTCTCCTACAATGTCGCCTGTCGTCAATGTTGGTATTTCTGTCATGGTTGGGTCATTATTAAAGGCGGATATATTACTGATACGCATGCGCAAAATATGAACCCGCGCTGCCAGAACGCCTAATCTTTTTGCTTCATCTTGCTCTGTTTCAAGAGCAAGCGAAATAAAGGCATTCAGTTCTTCCAGAGATTTATCGCTAAACTTATCAATAAGAGCATCGCGCACGCGTACTGTTTCCTCTGAGAGATGGACAGACGGCCGTGGTCTATTGCCCTGAGTAAGTGAGGCTGGTGTCATTTTTTTCTCCGCCAAGCTGAATTATCCTACTAGTTGGCATTCAATTTGCAAATTTTACACCAACTAGAGCTGTTTTATGCAGTGGATATAAGTTTTTTTTAAAGGGCACCTACTCGTTCTGCGTGTGAAAAAATGAATAAAATCAATAGTCATCTTGATTTTTATGGACAAGCACTTCGGCTACGTTCGCGCCGGAATGAAGTGCTTGCGTCTAACATTGCAAATGCAGCTACACCTAATTTTAAGGCTCGTGACCTAGATTTTGACACTGAAATACGACGTCAGATAAAACATGGGCCCCTGCGAACAACTGATGAACAGCATTTTCCAACGAATGTTCATCCAGGTCCAGAAAAGATGATGTTTCGCGACCCTATCAACCCATCACTTGACGGCAATACCGTTGAGATGGGTGTAGAACAAATGGAATTTTCAGAAAATGTAATGCGCTATCAGACAACATTAGAGTTCTTAAATGGCCGCATCAAAGGACTAATGTCCGCTATTCGGGGCGAGTAGGAGAGGGAAGATGGCAGAGGTTAAAAATATCTTTGATGTTGCTGGTCGCTCGATGGCGGCTCAGATGGTGCGTCTTAATACGGTTGCTAGTAACCTTGCGAATGCCGGCGCTGTCTCAGGCAAAAAAGAAAATGCATTCCGAGCTCTGAAGCCGGTATTCGAGACGAAATTTGCTGATGCACTTAAACGCACCGGTCTATCGACTGTTGATGCTGTTGATGTGAAAGAAACGTTGCGGGAGCCTGAGCGGGTTTATATGCCATCTCATCCAGACTCAGATCTAGAAGGATATGTGTTCCGGGCCGCCGTAGATGAAAACGAAGAAATGGTGGAGATGCTCGAAGCTTCTCGCCAGTACCAGAATAATGTCGAAGTGGTCTCAACAATGAGATCGCTCATGATGCGCACCATTAATATGGGCAAATAGCGATGAACCTATCGCAGGAGATAAAAGATGAGCACGATTGAAAATAATCAGTCTTTGAACGCAATCTTGGACAAAATCGGAATTAAACCCCCGGTTGAGGATAAACGTGCCAATGGTCAGTCCCTCGGGCAGGAAGATTTTCTGAAGCTAATGACAACCCAGCTCCAAAATCAGGATCCTTTTGCACCGATGGAGAATGCTGAGTTTATTGCTCAGATGGCCCAGTTCTCGACAGTGACAGGCATTGCCGAGATGGGTGAATCTCTTAAAGGCATTTCGTCTCAGATTTCTGAGTTCCGTATCGCGACGGCAACAACCATGCTTGGTAATTCGGTGCTTGTACCTGGTAATCAAGCTTATCCAGATGCTACTGGGTCTGTTCACGGGGTGGTTGACCTGCCTGTAGCATCAGGCACAACAAACATTTCCTTTTCATCTCCAGAGGGTGAATTGTTGCATGTTGAAGAAATGGGCGCGATGCCATCAGGGCTTTCTGGATTTGCATGGGAAGATATTCCACAAGATATTCTTGCGGCTCATGATTATATCAAAGTTGAGGCATTTGCAGACCAAGGTAAAGGCCTGCAGGGGGTCTCATCCTCAGTCTTTGGGGAAGTTCTTGCAGCTTCGACAGGTGATGCTGAAGGAGTTGTTTTGGATGTTAAGGGGTATGGCGGTATCAATGCGAACGAGGTTGTTCAGTTCCGTCGCGGTTCCGTTGGTTCTGGTCTCGGTTCCGTTGGTTCTGAGGATTTAACTTCTAGATTGTCCAATCTTTGGTCAAATGATGGCACATAAGTTGCTATTTGTTTCTAGAATACGCGTTCCGTCATCAGGATTTAACCTGACACAAGTCTAAATACATTTCCTATTTTGGAGAGATAAAAAATGTCATTCTATACAGCTCTTACCGGTTTGAATGGTTCTTCGGCAGATATTTCGGCCACCTCGAACAATATTGCCAACGTTGGAACCACCGGCTTTAAAAGAAGTAGAGCTGAATTTGGTGATATTTTCGCAACGTCACCTTTGCAGAATGCCTCCTCTTCTATTGGTTCTGGTACAATCCTGAAAGGTGTTAAGCAGCAGTTTACACAGGGTAACATTGCAGCGTCTTTGAACGCGCTTGACCTTGCGATTTCTGGGCAGGGTTTCTTTGCATTGAAGCCGTCACTCACATCAACCCAGACAGTGTATACGCGGAACGGTTCTTTGAACGTGAATAATGACAGATATGTTGTCGACTCCGCTGGCCAGTATCTTCTGACATATCCTGTGAATACTGATGGGTCTGTTACAGCCAAAGATTTGAATAGTGCAGTTCCACTGCAGTTGCCCGTGACATCGGGTGCACCGCAAGCCACAGGATTGATTGAACTTGGGGTGAACGTTCCTGCGGAAGCAGATGTGGTAACTGAAAGAGCTGCGTTTGCTGATGGTTATGCCTTTAATGCTGACGACTCCAATACCTACACAAATTCAACATCAATCACGATTTTTGATGATTTGGGTAACCCAACTATTGCAACAATTTATTTCATTAAAACACAGTCTGCATCAGCCGATGATCCAACAAATAAATATGATACGCGTCTTGTAATTAACGATACTGTTATCAATCCGGATCTTGTCGCAGCTGTTGATGATTCTGGTTCAGGTATCTTTGTTGATAGATTTGGTATGCAAACAACATCTGTGCCAGATGATAACTACTTCCTGGAAGGTAAAGGGTCTCCGCTTTATAAGCTTGATGATCTTCAAACTTTGGTTCCGTCAACGCCTGCCGAAGTAAGAGGTGAAGGCGGCGCCAATCTTGGCTTTGATTTTGGTGAAGAGGGTGACCGTCTTGTTGAGATTGTAACAGATCCAATTCTATTTAATGCAACGCGCGAGAGCGGTGACACAAATAGCAGTATTTACTGGGGTAAGAATTTTTTGTCCCTCAATGTAGATAATAGTGACCAGCCAATTAATATCGATATTCGTCCGGGAAAATATAACGCGGCACAACTTGCTGCAGAAGTTGAGCGTGCAACGAACGAAGCATATGGCGATGACAGCAAAATTCAGGTCGTTCAAAATGTGGATGACGTCATGAATATTAACTTATTCAAGCTTAACGCAGATGGTTCCTCTACTGGTCTTACCACAACGGTTGCTGTTGATCTGTTGAGCGCAAGTTATGTTTCGACAGTTGAAGATATTAACTTAACTGGCGCATCTCCCGACTTTACCAGAGAACAATTTCTGGCTCACACCCAAGCGCGTATCAATGCATCCCTAAACTCTTATGCTGATACAGCCGCTAATGCTACGGCTCTTGGTGTAGACACCCAATTCTTTGCTCGGTCAATTGGCCAAAAAATGGATGCCATACTTACCGAAACTCAAATTGTTGAATTTAGACATACTCAATCAACCGCAACAACACCAACCACCTCAGACACGACTTCTGCCACAAATTATATGGTGTACTCTTATCAGGGTGCTAAACCAAGTTTGAGTGTATATGATAATAAAGCGGTACTCGGGGCTGGTGATACAATTGTATATGACTCGACCCAAAACACATTGACTGTATCAGTGGTTGATGCCTCAAATATTTCAGTGAATGAAAATATTAGAATTGCGGGTAATTTTGACACTGCAGTCGCTGCGCAGGCGTCTGCTAAAACTCATTTAAATGGTCGTGAATTTAGCGTCACAGCAGTGGATACAGCTACAAATACCATCACAATTAATACTACTGGCATGTCATTCCCAGAATCTGGTTTTACCGTAACTGGCAATACAGATATTCATGTTATGAGTGACGAGTCTGCTGATGTCGAGGCTTTTTTTGAGGGGTCTCAGAATGTTTTTGAGGGTGCCAAAGTAGATTTTAGCAGTCAAAAAATTGTCATTAGAGAAATGTCCACTGCTGGTAAACATTCGTATAGAAATACGGATATTACTTCGCTTGGTATGGTTGGTAACGTGACAACAGCCGGAACAATGGTCGCAGCAGCTGCTACCTATTCAGGTGTTGCCGCAACTGGCGGCACAGGATCAGGAGCAACATTTAATGTAACTGTTTCTGCTGCTGGAGTTGTCACAAAAATTGAATCTGCTGCTGGAGGGTCAGGGTATGCAGCAGCCGATGTTCTTACCATTGACGGATCATTACTTGGAGGGGCAACAACAACAAACGACCTTGCGGTGACTGTTGGTTCAGTAGCTGGTATATTTACTGTTGATAACACCGTTTTTGACATTGACCAGACGGTAAGTGGTGTTGCTCTTGATAGTCTAAATGTTCTCGGTTTCCGGTCATCGGTTGATGCAAACTCATTGACAACAAGCACTGATTGGATTGATGAAAAAGCTCCTCCCGTGAAGGTTTCTTATGACGCGACCAATCAAAACCTTCAGTTTAGTGTTGATAGAACGGTACTTGGTACTGGTACAGAGAGTAATTTCAATTCATTTACTGTATTCGGTGCAACTTCTGCTACTTCGAATAATAACTTAGGTGTTCCCAATCAAGATGACTCTAGCGAAGTTCTAATACGAGGTGGTACGTTCCTCTCAACTGACCCAATTGTTGCAGACGGTGAAGAGATACAGCTCAACGACAAACGCTTTGGTGTGATTGTTGTTTATAATGCAGATACACAGTCATTCTCATTCAAAAGTGGCACTACTGGGGAAGCTATTGCTGCCAATGGTGCATTAAATGTAACCACTGCACAGACAGCTTCATCTATTGAAGTTGGAAGGCATACTCTATCCACAACGGATGGGTCAGTGGTAACAGGCTCCCTTGCATTTTCTGGTGACAATCACCTGATGGGAGTGGGTGCTACAAAAACTGACGCAGTAACAACCGCGGGAAGGGGCCTTGCATCAACCGCGGCTGTGGCAACTGGGGCTGCTGCGATTGATGATCTTTCGGAGGTATTCAATCTTACATCTGCAAGTGGCGATAATATCTTTAATGTATCTGTTAATGGTATTAATGGTGTGGTCGAAGTGCCGTCAGGATTTTATGTTGGCTCAACATTAGCCCAAGCACTTGAAACAAGAATTAATCAGGTCATGGATTCCACAACTGGTGAAACAGTTGGTGGTGTTAAAGTGGCATACCAGTCAGATGGTAACAACTTTGTATTCACAACAGGTACAACTGGAGACAACTCAACAATCAAGGTAAAGGGCGCGTCGAGACTTGGTCTTGCAGAAGTGCCTCTTGGTGTGGGTAATGTGCCAAATATTTATAACCTAGTTCAGGCAACGAATGCGCAAGGTGTTCAGTTATATGTAGATGCCACGGGCGCGGTTGTCGAAACACCTCCTGCTAACCTCGTAACAGGCTATTACCCACTATATATTGATGAAGGTGAGCTTACCTTCTCTAAAAGTGGTTCTCTTGTTAGCCCTAAAAACAGGGTTCACTTTGAGCGCCAAGAGCAGGGTTTCTCGATTGACCTTGATATCGACTTTACAGCTTCAACACAGTTTGCTCAGCCATTCTCTGTGACGGCTGTGAACCAGGATGGTTTTACATCTGGTCGTCTTGATGGTCTGGAAAT
>CATISA010000004.1 GCA_949529445.1 Alphaproteobacteria bacterium UBA4588 | reverse complement strand
GCCTGCATGGTCGTGATGATGCTCGTCTTTATGGTCATCAGCATGATGCTCGTCTTTATGGTCATCAGCATGATGCTCGTCTTTATGGTCATCAGCATGATGGGCTACATTATGTGAGCTATCTGACGAAAAACTTTTTAAACTACGGAATGGAAGTTGCCATCCTGAGTCTTCCTCGTCAAAGGTAATGAGCAATGCATCAGGTGCCAGCGTTAGAAATTTATCAGAGAGCTGTGAGGTCAAATTTGGACTGACAGAAAATACAACATCGGCATTAGAAAGATTTTTTGCATCCGAGGGGCGCAATGATGAGTGATGTGGATTAGCACCTGGCGCCAACAGCATAGTAGTGCGCCCTTGCTCGCCAAGAACCATTTTCACCAAGCTATTAACCGGCGCAATATCTACAACAACCTGAAGAGGCTCAGCTGCTGATAATGAGCTTTGTAAAGAAAGTGAGAGAAGGCTTGATACAGCAAAGACAGCTGACACAAAATTACGCTTCATAATAACTCCTGATAGATAAAAATTGTTACAGCCTAGGCAATGCTTTAAGCTGAAAATAAATAGACATGTGCCAACATGTTATGTTATAACATTAATGATTGTCAATGGATTGCTCGTTGTTAAGCATTTTAGTAGAAACGCACTCAAATGAACCTTATAAAAAAATCGTTGCATGACCATAATTCGTGTCGACAAAAAGTTATGGAAGCCGCAAAACTATATTGTGAGGAGAAGAACCTAAAGCTCACGCCAGTTCGAGAAGCTGTGTTAAATATGCTCCTGAATGAACATCAAGCGCTTGGTGCTTACGAAATTTTAGAAGGCTTAAGAATTTCTGGATTTTCAGCGCAACCTCCTGTCGCGTATCGGGCTCTTAATTTTCTCAAGGACATAGGTTTTGTGCATAAAATTGAACAGCTCAATTCGTATATCGCGTGCTACCATCCTGATACAACCCATTCACCTGTCTTTTTAATTTGTCAGTCTTGTAATGATATCACTGAAAAATCTATCGATAGGCATGAAGATGAATTTAATCTTCTGGCGAATGAGACAGGTTTTGAAATAACAAATTTAGTGCTTGAGGCAAAAGGTACATGCCAGGCTTGTTTGGCTAGCGCGTAATGAGCACACCCCTTATCCAGACGAAAAACCTTTCCCTATCAATTGCTGGTCAACCGATTTTAGACAATATTAATTTTACAATTTCGGCAGATGAAATCGTGACAATTGTTGGCCCAAATGGCGCTGGAAAATCGAGCTTCTTGCGGGCTCTCATTGGCGTTCAAAAAATGACGGCTGGCGAAATAACCACAAAGAAAAATCTTACTATAGGCTATGTACCACAATCATTAAATCTTAATCGCCACCTCCCGCTTACCGTTATGGGGTTTTTATCTCTCCCTATTAGGCAGAGCGAATCGAAGTCAACCGAAGCCCTTCTAAAAGCAGGTGTACCAGATATTGCTAATAGACAAATGGCAGACCTTTCTGCGGGACAATTTCAGCGCGCCCTTCTTGCCCGCGCCTTGATAGAATCTCCAGACATCCTTATTTTCGACGAGGCTACAGCGGGCCTAGATCAACCAGGAATAGCGCGGTTTTACCAGCTTATTGCTGATGTAAGAAAACAGTCGGGCTGTGCCATCCTAATGGTTAGTCACGAACTC
>CATISA010000003.1 GCA_949529445.1 Alphaproteobacteria bacterium UBA4588 | reverse complement strand
TCCTGATTATAAAAAGCAAAATAAGAAAAAAGGCCATGACAACACCGCCAAGTATCATCACATCCTGTTCAGCTGCCATAATGCCTGCAACGCCTGCAAAATCCACCAGAAACTTCCTATGCTAAGATCATTCAATTTAAAACCTATTATAATGTAATTAATCAGATGAGAACAACCCCAACACTCCTTTTCAGCATCATAAAAACTTATCCTTGTTTGCTGCAGATAGTAGAGCAGAGAGGTAGAACAATAGGCCTCTGATTTTTCTTGCGCCAAACCAGATTGACTTCCACAGTTATCCGGTGAGTGGAGACAAGAAAAACCACATGTGAGAAAAGGAGAATTTTGGCCATGTCAGACAAGATAACCATGCCAGAGACAGTCTCATTCCACCGAATGGATGAGGGAACTGAAGAAGATTATGCCCTTCTTCATCGACAAGAACAAAGTTTTATTGCTGGTCTGCCTAGCCGTATTGTCAAAGCTCTAGAAAATCTTGAACATTCCCTCTCCGGCTACCAGGTGTCTAGACTTGAACATTCACTGCAAACAGCAACGCGGGCTGAACAGGTAGGAGCTGACAAAGAACTCATCGTTGCGGCACTTATTCATGATATCGGTGATGATTTAGCTCCAGAAAACCATTCTCAAATGGCGGCAGCTATCATTCGCCCCTATGTTCGTGCCGAGGTTACCTGGATTTTGGAGATGCATGGCGTCTTTCAGATGTATTATTATGCAGACAAAATAGGATTAAACAAAAATGAACGGGATCGCTGGCGGGACCATCACTGGTTTGATGCGTGTGAGAAATTTTGCCGCGACTATGACCAGCTATCCTTTGACCCGACCTTTCCTAGCAAACCATTGGAATATTTCATTCCAATGATAAATGAGATTTTTTCACGCCCTGCATTCGCTTCTGACATCATAAAGCCAGACACGGTACAGATGCAATGAGACAGGACACAGAATGTTAGGCTGGCTACGTACAAAATTAATCGAACAATCAATCACAGATGCTTATTCACGCCGATTAAACCAGCAGGGCACCAGTGCCGCTGGTGTATTCTGGGCCTCCCGACTAAGTCAGCAGGCCCGATTTGACCACGCATTGATGCTACTGGCAGCAAAATGGCACAATCGCGCAACCATTTGCGATATCGGATGCGGCTATGGCGCTCTTTATGGATTCATCAAAAAAACACCTCGATATCAGTCTTTTGGCTACCAGGGTATTGATATCAACAAGGACATGATTGCAGCCTGTAAAAAAGAATTTGGTGATAAAGCGCCTTTTTTACGCTCACGCAGTCCACCATCGCAGGTTGATGTCGGCCTTTATATTGGCACCTTCAATCTCTGCCATGCTGATAATTACATTTTGTGGCAGGATTATATTCTTGGTCAGCTTGAAAAAAGTTGGCCTAAATGTCGCGATGGACTGGTTCTGAATATAACAAGCCAATCACATGCTAGAATTCACAATCAGATATTTTATGCTGAGCCAACGGCCTTTACAGCACGTTTGAAACAGCATTTTGGGCCATCAGTAACAGTCAAAGCCTTCCCGACACGTTATGTGGATAACGATACTATTTTCGTAATTTCCCGATAATGACATCTAACATGACCAACAATCAAAAAAGCACTTTTGTGTATCATTTTAGCAACATTTTCTGCATGAATTTTTCGCTTGGCCTAGACTTTTCTTAATTATCACTTGTCCTAGAGCCCTCAATGCCCTAATTGCTTGAATGTAGCCTAATTGCTACATGACGATATTAAGTACTACCTGCCTGATTTTGCCTATCCGGGTTCAAACTGAGACAGAGATGTATTTATCATCGCCCTGTCACTGATGAACTGAAAGGAATTAACATGGCATCGGGAAAAGTAAAGTGGTTCAACCCAACAAAGGGTTATGGATTTATTGAGCCAAGTGATGGCGGCCAGGATGTGTTTGTACACGTCACAGCTGTTCAGGCTGCTGGTCTGACATCACTGGAAGAGAACGCAAGCATCAATTACGAACTTGAAGAAGGTCGTAATGGTAAAGTTGCTGCTGTTAGCCTTGAGCTACAGTAAAGCGCGGTCTTAAAAGAACGTTCGTTAAGAGAGGCTGACCGCACTGGTCAGCCTTTTTTCATTCAGGAGCCGTAAATGAGTACACAGAGACAAAATGCTATCACAAAGCGTGCATTTTATGGAACCATCGCCTGTCTGATCTATCTTTTCCTGTTTGGAGGTCATCCCTCGCCTGCATCAGCACATACGACCAGCTGTACACTTACCGGTAATACTGCTGAAGCTATTATGGCTTATAATGCGTGCAAGGCTGAAAATCAGGCAGGAATAACTCATGAACCAGCTGGAGAGAGCGACTCTCACCAGCAAGACGCAGAAATCCAGCGCCTGAAACATGAAAACCAGATACTTCGTGCACAATTAGATACTATCCGCATGACATTATTTCAGCTGCTGCAGAAGCTAACGACACAGTAGGGACAACTACCTCGCCGTCAGGACTTATCCTCGGGCGTTTTGCCCATCATCATCTTAAGCGCTGCGCCAAGCCGTGCCTTATCAACAGCGCCCACAGCGCGCATAGTGGCTATCTTATCATCAAGTTTATTCTGCTGACTATCAAGCAGCCCTGAAACGCGCTTAGCACGCATCTGTGCTTCGGTCTTTTCAAAAGAAGATGGCAAGTCAGGCGCTTTATTATGATCATCACTCATCATTATTGCCTTTATTTCATACCGTCAGAACTGATAAAAGTAGGTCTATATTATAATTTCTTTTTCCAACGATAGCAGAGAGAAAGCGGCAGAAAAATGGAATTTCTCCTTTTATGGGTTCTAAGCGGCAATATTATGGATAGTGGCCTACGCTATAAGGAGGCTGGCGAATGTTATGCTACAGCCCAGAATTTAGGAAAAGAGCTACGTTATGTTGGGCTCTCACCACCACAATTTACCTGTATTCCGGTTAAAAAAGGTGCCGAGCTTCGGTTTTATCGCGGGCAGTCAGAAAGTCGCTTTCCGTTTTGAGAATGACGCTTTTACCGCATCAATATCGAACCAAAAAGGGGAGTGGGAAGAAAAGAGCGTGATGGTAGAGCGTACTGGGATTGAACCAGTGACCCCTACAATGTCAATGTAGTGCTCTCCCGCTGAGCTAACGCTCCATCACGCTACGAATAACGCATAAAAAACACGTTAACGAACCCATTGGTTTACTCATTTATCCAAGGTAAGTCAAGCATCCTTGAGATATCTATGGCTTACCCACAGCAGCGACAAATTAGCTCAAGATGGGCACCGAAACTAGCATACAATAACGTGAACATCTGTTTCATTCAGGGGAGTTTAGTACCGGTATTCTAATAGACCTGTGCAT
>CATISA010000002.1 GCA_949529445.1 Alphaproteobacteria bacterium UBA4588 | reverse complement strand
CTCGATGAGGCAATGAGCGCTGTGTCTGATTATCTTGATAGAACCGAAAATGGCGCGGTTATGCCAAACGTGGACTGATAGTATCAGGCGTTAACCCGAAAAAGGTATGGCAGATTATGAGCTATTCTTCTGAGTTTATTACTGAGATTACTAACCGCAGCTACATGCATCAGGCAACCAATCTAGAGGGGCTTGATGAGTGGGCCGCGCAGCAACCGATCTCTGCTTATATCGGATTTGATTGCACAGCCGACAGCCTGCATGTTGGATCACTGGTTCAAATTATGATGCTCCGTCTACTGCAACGCACAGGCCATAAACCGATTGTTCTTATGGGTGGCGGCACGACAAAAGTTGGCGATCCGTCTGGCAAGGATGAAGCCCGTCCCCTGCTGTCTGAACAGGATATCGAAAGCAATAAAAACGGCATTCGGAAAATCTTTGAAAAATACCTATCTTTTGGAGATGGCCCTACTGACGCTGTGATGGTCGATAATGCTGATTGGCTGGATGACCTTGGCTATATTCGGTTTCTGCGAGATTATGGCGCGCATTTTTCGATTAACCGAATGATGGGTATGGACTCAGTCAAGCTCCGGCTTGACCGCGAGCAAAACCTGTCTTTTCTTGAATTTAATTATGCCATTCTTCAAGCATATGATTTCCTTGAGTTGCGCCGTCGTTATGGCTGTACACTGCAAATGGGCGGCTCTGACCAATGGGGTAATATTGTCACCGGCATTGATTTAACACGCCGTGTTGATGCTCAGGAAATTTTTGGCCTGACCTCACCTCTGATTACAACAGTCTCTGGTGCTAAGATGGGGAAAACGGCGTCTGGTGCAATATGGCTGAATGAAGAGCGCTTACCTGCTTTTGATTTCTGGCAGTTTTGGCGAAATACAGAAGATGCTGATATAGACCGGTTCTTAAAACTATTTACAGAACTTCCGCTGGATGAAATTGAGCGCCTCAGTGCGCTTCAAGGCGCTGATATTAATCAAGCCAAAATCATCCTTGCAAATGAAGCGACACGCCTCTGTCATGGCACCGAAGCAAGCGCTCACGCGGCACAAACTGCAGCCCAAACATTTGCAGAGGGTAAGATGGCAGATGGCCTGCCAACCCTAACGGTAGGTGCAGATAAAATTGGCAGTCTGTTGCTGATTGATGCCTTTATTGAAATTGGCCTTGCGCAATCCAAAGGAGAGGTTCGTAGGCTTATAAGGGGTGGCGGCGCGCGGTTGAATAATAATCCAATCGCAGATGAGAATAGGCTGTTAAGCGCCGATGATTTTGATGGTGATGGACGGGCACAAATTTCTGCTGGCAAAAAACGTCGCGCCCTACTTCAGCGCAGCTAATTCTGCTCTGGTCCCAGAATGCGCCCGGCTTCGGAGCCAAGCCAGTCAGGGCTGAATAAATCACGTAACAGCCCTGGCGCTAGACTGGACGCATTCACTGACACATCCGGGTCATCAATATTACCGCGCACACCAAACTGAGTGGTAAACAGCCCTGTTTTATCTATTCCCGTTAGCACTTCGCCAACGAGCGGCACTAGGCCCAGCAGTGTATTTACCTGATTAACAGGAACCAGATTACCACTCACATCTACTGTACCGGCTTTTCTATCAAATTCTCCGATCATCGAGACGCCAACGGCATTTCCTGTTGCTCTCACCTGCTCTAATCTGTGGCGTGTACCGCGCGTCGAAATAGTAGCTTCGCCTTTGACAAATTTTGTACCACTACCCTCAACAAGAGAATATAACCCGGCAAGAGAGAGAACTGAAAAAGCACGAATAGCTCTTGGCGCTTCAATGACAGAGAAATCACTCATCTCAATCTTGGTATCGTAATCGTTGAATTTCGTGCCACGGAATTGCGTCACAAGCGAAAGACTTCCATTGGTTATGGAATCAGTAATATTAAGTCCTGTGAGCACCCGCCCCCCATTTTGCGATGTAATGATGAGCTCGCTTACCCCGGCTGCAACAGGCTTAAAGGAAAGCTTAGCTTCACCGCCGCCAATCAGGCCAACCCCTTCAAGGAATTCTCCAGATGGCCCGAAGCGTGCCTCTATTGTGCCTTCACTCAGGATCGGTTTCTGACCATATAGAAGACTACCCAGCAATGTTGCCTGACCATCTCCGTTAACTTGTGTGCTACCCTTCAGGTTGCCGGTCAGGGAAATACGCGGCCCCACAACAATGCGAGCTGCTGTAATATCAAAATCGAGTGCCAGTCCTTTTGATGCACCCTCATTTCTGCGCAAAGGCACAAGGTTGAAAAGACTACCTTCTGCGGTGAGCTTCATAGCTGTCTTGCCGGTCTTTTCAACCAGAACTGTTTTTAGCTCATTGCCAGGCAAAGTGACATTCTCAAAATAGCCCAGCGAGAGCTGACCATCTGGCTGAAAGGTAACCCGGCCTTTGCCTAAGAGG
>CATISA010000001.1 GCA_949529445.1 Alphaproteobacteria bacterium UBA4588 | reverse complement strand
CCGCAAACCCGCACGCCACTTATTTATGATGCCGCCGCCGCTGAGCTTATCAGTCTCCAGGCCGCCTGTGCCTATAAAATTACTGATGCTGTGCCAATTATGCTGACCAGCCATGCCCGTCCTCTGAGCGAAGAAGAATGCCGAAAATTGCAGAGGTCTTAACATAGACATAGCTGAGAGCACGAGAGCCGACATTGTCCATAGCAGTTGATCTACTCTACAAATACGGCCTGCAGAAGATAGAAGAGATTCTCGCGTCTCTTGTTTATTTACAAAGAAGTTGGTCAAAGGTTTCTGATTTTTACTCATATTAAGGTTATACGTGATTAAATGGGGGCAAAAGCATGCGTGACGATTAAAAGGCAATCTCTGCATATAAAATTCTTGCTCTGATGCTTAGGAGATGAACACGTCTTTGCATGACCGCTACTGTCAACAATTGCATTCGCCATCTATGATCTTGTGATAACTTAGGAAGGGATAGGATATCTGGTGTATCAGCAAAGTATTAACAAACATTTAAACAATGGTTGATTTATGCTTAATAAAGTAACTTTCCTGCTGGGTGCTTGCATAATAGCCCATGTTTCTGCAGGATGACGCCGCTATTCAGAGATAACACTAGTGTGTAATATCATGGGTCGCCTTTGTTTTTAGAGAAACATATTATAAGGCATGCATAATGAACGCTTCTTCTGAGCTGATCTGGCCAAGCGAGATACGCTGTAGTGCGGATAAAAAAAATTTAAGCATCCGGTTTGAAAATGGTGATCATTTTGTTCTGTCTGCCGAGCTTTTGCGCGTAGAATCACCTTCGGCAGAAGTGCAAGGCCATGGCTCTGATCAGAAAAAGACCCCTGTGAATAAAGGCGATGTGCAAATTCTAGGCATTGAGCCCGTTGGCTCTTATGCGGTACGCCTTATCTTTAGCGATCGTCATGATACCGGCATTTTCAGCTGGGTATTGCTGCATGATTATGGCATCAGGCAAGAGGCTATGATGGCTGATTATCAGGCACGGGTTGCGGCCCTGGGGTAGCGAAGTCCCAGAATATAGCCCCAGACTGGATAGCGTTATTATGAATGCTAGCTAAAAAGGCATGATACCAGAAAACAAGGTTGGCCGAGAGAGTTGTCCACCCATGGCTATCTGCTTCAATTTGTTTTTCAGTGGTAATGCGCCAAGGCCAACAAAGCCCAATTCTGTCAGAGAGGATAAGAGTCCGTCAGGTTGACTGAATAGCCAGTTTACTGACTGGGTCACAGCTGTCAGGCTAATAATTTCCGCCCGCCTTTTTGCAGTATAGCTTTGTTGAATTGATAGATGACCTGCCGATAGACCGCGACTGCGTGCCGTTTTTAGGCAGTCGGCTAGCTCGGCAATATCAGCAAGCGCAAGGTTAAATCCCATGCCAGCAAGCGGGTGAAGTGCATGGGCCGCATCTCCTGCCAAGATGAGTCCAGGTGCTGTTATCATGGGCATGAAAGCTGGCTTTAGTGGCCATAATAGAACATCATCACTAATTGTTATTCTGCCCAAACCGTCACCAAAGCTAGTCTGAAGCGCAGCAGACACTGCTGCTGCGCCTGCTTCAGCCAGTTTGTGTGCCGCCTCATCCGGCATGCTCCAAACAAGCGACCCTTCATAATCAGCTGTTGGCATGATGGCGAGCGGCCCGCCCGACAAAAACCGTTGATAGGCTGTTTGATGGAGCGGACGGTCAGTGGTAAGCAAGCTTACAAGCGCTGTCTGTTTTACCGAGAAAGGCACAGCTTTTAAGCGAGCAAGACTGCGTATTGTGCTTGCTGACCCATCACAAGCCACCGCAAGATGACAATGATAATCTGTACCATTAGCATCAGTTAATCTTGTTATATCGCCGGTCCGATCAAAGCTGGTAATATCGACTTCCAGCGGCGCTGGCCCGCGATACACAGCATCAAGTGCGTCTGATAGGACTGTGTTCCGGACAATATGTGCCATGGCTGGGGTGTCATTATACCAGCGCAATGGCCAATCTTTCTGACCTGTCTTATGAGGCGGGCCGCCCTTTGCAACAGCAATTGTGTGAATAGAACAGGCTGGTTCTGACATGTTGTCCCAGACGCCAAGCGCTGACAGCATTTTCATGCCAGCATGATGTATTGATGTAGTTCGTGAATCGCGTCGTGCCGCCCCTTTTGGGAGGCCAAGCCAGCGATAGGAATAACCACTATGGGAGAGCATCAATGCAAGACATTTGGCGGTTAGACCGCCGCCGATAAGAATAATATCCTCTGGCTTCTTCGTCATCCTAACATCCCGGGCATTTTAAGGAGTCGGCGAGCAACTTCATCAAGTCTCTGTTCATTATCAATTAAATAGCTATGACACCCAGCTCTAGTCCCGGCTTCAACATCGGATGGTCTGTCGCCAATGACAAGGGAGCGCGCGCAATCAATATGCCATTTTTTGGCAAGGCGGAAAATCATACCTGCTGCTGGCTTCCGGCAGTCGCACGCCCTGCGCAGCGCAGCTGTGATTGCTTTGGGGTGATGCGGGCAAAAGGCAATATCCGTGATGGGCGCCCCTGCTTGTGCCGCATCACTGCAGAGTTTATCATTGAAGGCATGCATGTCAGCTTCGCGAAACAGACCGCGTCCAATCCCGCCCTGATTTGTAATGATGAAAAGCAATAGACCGGCATCTGCAAAACATCTTAACCCTTCGAGCGCCCCTGCTTTCCAGGCAAAATCCTGCAGCTTATATGTATAACCCATATCATGCGTCAATGTATTGTCGCGGTCTAGAAACACAGCAGCTTTAAGAGATGAAGGAGAATTAGGTATCATTTTAGGTCTGGCACTTCTCTTTCTATGAGGCTGTTATCTTTCATCGTCAGGCAGACAAGAAGTTGCCCCGCTTTCATGGTTACGATAAACTGCCGCCATCTTGCCCTATTTGTGAGCGTTAATACGATCTTATGATTAATCCGGAATTCGAAATTTTCAAAGATAATATGTTCGTACAGGCTCGCGCGCTGATTACTGGTCTTGTGCCTGAGCCAGATATGGAGTTATTTGATTTGACAGTTGGTGAGCCTCAGATGCCGCCGCCTGACTGGCTATCAGACGAACTTGCGGACAAAACTCACCGGTGGCAGGCCTATCCAAAGGCTTTTGCAAGCCAGCAATTTCTTGATGATGTTCATGTCTATCTGGCAAGTCGGTTTACCGGCGTTGCTGATAGATTTACGCTGTCGGATCATATTGTTCCAGTGCCTGGCACGCGTGAACCTTTGCACCTTCTTGGGTATTGTGTCCGGGGGGCAAAACAGTCAGCAGCAGCACTGGTAACAAACCCATTCTATCATGCATGGCGGGCAGGGGCTCTTGCTAGTGGCGGGGAAATTCTGTTTCTGAATGCTGGCGCTGATACAGGTTTCCTGCCTGAACTTGGGGCGCTTGGTGACGCGGTCCTGAAAAACACTACCATTATGTATCTATGTTCACCGTCAAATCCACATGGTGTCATTGCTTCAGCTGAGTATCTAGCAGAGGCAATTTCACTTGCTCGTCGCTATGATTTTCTACTTGTCATGGATGAATGCTATAGTGATATCTGGCGCAATAATAAGCCTATCAGCGCGCTTGAAGTAGCTGCGCAACTGCCCCATCAGGGTGATATATTCTCCCATCTAATAATTGTCAATTCGCTCTCTAAACGCTCTAATGCAGCAGGGGTCAGGGCAGGCTTCCTCTGTGGAGACAAACGTATCATTGCAGCCTATAAGCTACTGGTTTCAAATGGTGGTGCGTTGGTGCCAACACCCTTGCTTGCGGCAGCCGGCGCGCTTTACCGTGACCAAGAACATAATAAGATTATCCGCGCCCATTATGAAACTTCTTATGCGCTTGCCGATAAAGCATTGTCATGTGGTGTTCCAGATGGTGGATTTTTCTT